>JABDCW010000004.1 GCA_013287905.1 Chlamydiota bacterium
TATAGTAAAAAGAAGCTTAGATGAATTGCCTTCAGAATGGAAATTTTTAATGCTTGGGGCCGTATATGGATCTGCCCCCGGGTTTATTCCTAAAAAAAATCATGTAATGCGTGTATATAATGCCACTGCTGCACATGCCTATATTGTAAATAGACATTCTTGCCAATTATTAATAGAGCGTATTGAAGCTCTTCTTGAGGCAAAAACCATATTTCCCATTGATGAGTGGTTTACCAGATATCAATCGACAGAAGATTGGTATGCGACCAACCCTCTAATTGCTGGCCAGCGTTCTGGAGATTATAGTGATATCGAAGGAATGAACAGAGTTCATACAGACTCATGCTTTAAATTAGGAATTATCATTAATCGAAAAATTTGGCTATGGATGAAAATGCGTCGAGTTTTGCCTATTGAATTAATGGTTGGAATTTTAAGTCGCATTTCAGCAGTTTGGCGATGGGCTTTAGTAGCAGGGGAGTACAAGAGGGCTGCTGCGGCGCACCGTTAAAGATACAGAATAATCATAACAGGAACGTTTCCGTTTCCTCTTTATGTTTTTTTAGATAGTTCATGAATGGCGTTCCACCGGTTCCAACAGCAGTTGGGTTATTCGCGCTGTCTTCATGCTGTTTTTGGATGTAGGCTGCAGCATAACCCAAGTGAGTTTGCCTAAAGCGGTTGACAAGAGAAACACATTCGTTGTAGATCTTGTGGAATTTCGGATTGGCTTGTACAAAGGGCCTGACCTGGCTTTCATTTTCTACATAGATAACAAAGTCGCGATGTTTTGGCGGCATATATTCCCGCATCTCTTGCAAGTAATGATAGAGTTCCCCTTGTGCATGCTTAATACCTAGCAAGCCATCAAGCGTGGGGATGATGGAACTTTGCGCACCGGTTTCTCCCAAAAATTGCTTAGGTTTTTCGTTATATTCTTTTACCCCCTTGTATATAAGTCCTTTTGGGAAAAGGGGATGGTTTTTCCAGCCGTGAATATATGGCCGCACCCTATGGTAATATATATAAGGATCGCAACGCTCCGGCATACGGTCTAAAGTATTGCATATATCTTCGAGAGATGATCTTACCTTTTGCAGTGACTCCATTAACGACTGATGGTCTTGAGCTTGGACAGCCTTTATTGCCTCAACACAAGCGTCAAGGGCAGGACTTGCTTTTGATTCAATAGCGACATGCACCAGGATAAACCATTCTTCGTCGATCCCGCCCAGGAAGTTTTGGATAAGTGCGATATTGCCAAGATTTATTGGTCCTGTACTGTCGATTCTTTTCCAGTTCGTAAGTGCGTAGGAAGCATAAGACAGCACAGGGGGGCGGCCAAGGTGCCTGGCTACTTCAAACCATGGCTTTGCCAACACTTCCGGGATAGCACCAGGAACATCTTTTTCCCCCCATACATAAGCATGGCCAAAATAGGATAAAATCTGCATAGCTCTTTCATATTCTCGCACAGTCTGTAGTTTATCTGTTGGAAATAAAGGGAGCTCTTCTAATTTTTTTCTAAATTGGGAGGCAACCAAAAGTTTATTCAAGTTTTTGGCGGTGGCTTCCCAGGAAGCAAAAGGAGCCGGGAGCGTTTCTAATGGATCTTGTTTAGGCAAAAAACAGACAGGTTGTTCCATAATCAAATCCTACAAAGTCAGGCTGCACACACTCTTTTTTAAAATAAATTATAATATTATATAAAGCAAGAATATGATAGAACCTAAAAAAGTCTGAATCAGTGGGAGTTTTTTATGTTCAGGTATTCTTTTAGCCTTCGCAAGTTTATTTTGGCTTTTTGCTTTATTTTTCATGATCATATCAGAGCGGACGAAACTGTTTTGCGCATCATAGAAAAAAAAATCTCTGTCCAGGGGAAAGAAGCATCCGTCTTTACCATTACTCAACCGGATGGAACGTTTGGTCTATATTTAAACAAGGGACAACAATTTGACGTTAGGCTTGAAAATCATTTAAACGTTCCCACCTCTGTTCATTGGCACGGTTTGGTTTTACCCAATAATCAGGATGGAGTGGCGTTTATTACACAATTTCCTGTTTATCCCGGGTTGGCGTATACCTATAAATTCCCGCTTGTACAAGAAGGATCTTTTTGGATGCATTCTCATGTGAATTTACAAGAACAAAAATTGCTAAGCGCTCCACTTATTCTGTATGGGCCCGAAGATTTAACGATTGCCGATAAAGACACTGTAGTTTTTTTGACCGATTTTACTTTTAAATCGCCCATGACCGTTTTTCAGTCTCTGAAATGCAACCTCGACAATAAAATGTCTAAAAGTAAAATGATGATGCAAGACATCGTTGAAGTGGATTATGACGCTTTTTTAGCCAACAATCATACTTTAGATGATCCTGAGATCCTACTGGTAAAACCTGGAAGCAAAGTGAGGCTGAGAGTCATTAATGGCTCGAGTGCAACCAATTTCTTATTACATCTTGGTAAATTAGAAGGAGAAGTTATTGCAGTAGACGGAAATAGAATTCAGCCATTCAAAGGCACCGAATTTGAACTGGCTATTGCACAACGGATAGACATCCTCGTGACAATCCCCATGCAAGGCGGCTCTTTTCCTATTCTAGCACAAGGAGAAGGTACATATCTTCAAACAGGCGTCATTTTAGCCACAAAAGGTTCGAACGTTCCTTCATTAGCTCCAAAAACAGCGCAAAAGGGAGGAGCTTTAACTAATGACCAGGAATCAAAGTTGCACGCTATGGCTCCTTTATCTGAAAGGGCTGTCGACAAAAAATTGACAGTAGACTTAGGCGGAAATATGAAAGAGTACATATGGACGTTGAATGGCCAGTCCTGGCCCGAAGTGACCCCGCTCGTTGTAGAGAAGGGGCAGAGGGTGGAAATCACTTTTGTAAATACTAGTACGATGTCGCATCCTATGCATTTACATGGTCATGTTTTTCAAGTAACGGCTATTGATGGAAAACCTTTAAATGGCGCCAGGAGAGATACTGTGCTGGTAATGCCAAAATCGACCCTAAGCATTCAATTTGATGCGGATAATCCGGGGGTTTGGCCTTTGCATTGCCATGTATTGTATCATTTAGAAGCGGGGATGATGACAGTTTTGAGGTATAAAGATTATGTACAACCACTTTAATTGTAAAGTTAATACTCTAACTTTTTTTAAAAAATTACGATTATTTATTTTGCTGCTAAACTTTTGTTTCTGTTATTCCTTATGTGCTGGAGAATTTGATAAAATGAAATGCTCAACATGGAAATTAAACACAAGTAATCCTGGAAAGTTTGAAGAGTTTAAACGCCTGTTTGCAAAATATGGAAGCGCTCTTGAAACATCACATATTGATTTAAAGGAAATCGACGCCGATCCTGTCAAAGTGGTTGCTCATAAGGCCAGTCACTTAGGAGACAACATTATTGTAGAAGACACCTCGCTTGATATCGAAGGAGCCTCCGTTGGTGTCAATATCCGGTGGCTGCTGGATCACCTGTCTGAGTATGCAGGGCGTAAAGCCGAATGGACAGTATTATTGGCATTTCGGCAAGATAATCAAATTTATATTTTTAAAGGGAGTGTTTCGGGAACAATCGTTCACCCAAGAGGCACTGCCGGGTTTGGATTCGACCCTGTTTTTTTACCAAATGGAGCTACTGAAACTTTGGCGGAATCTAAACCGGATGTAGTTAATGCAAGGGCAAAAGCGGTTGAGTCTTTGCTAAAAGGGGAGGTATGGACTAAGCATCCCGTCATTGAAAATTGGACAGGTCCATGGCAAAAAAACGACCACTAAAAATATTAAAAAAGTTTAAATAAAATCTATGAATAAATAAAAAAGTTGATAAGAAAAAGGCAAACTGATTAATGTGAGTTTGTACTACAAAATCAATAAAACATGGGAGATAGCTATGTTTAATTTATTCAATAAAGGTCGACTTACGGCCCTTTTTGCATTGGTAACCTTAAGTGTAATAAGTACCTCGTTAATGGCAGGGGAGTGCTGCGAAGAGGCTTCGTCCACCAGACTTTATGTCGGTGCATTTGGTGGAGGAATCTACTCAAACACCAATAGGGCGTCCCAATATGGAACTGCGTTTTTCTCGGAAGTTGACTCAATAGGTCCTTTATCTGTGATTGCTGAAGGGAAATTAAAAAGAACTTCGACCGGTTTTGGTGGGGCACAAATTGGGTATGAGTGGTCTAAACCCCTATGTTCCGACTGGTATTTAGCAACAGCCGGAGAGTTGGAGGTCTTCTTTTTTAAACAGAATAAGAAGGGACACCTCATTAATCAAACAGTAATTGGGTTGCCTGAACACGACTTTGCCGACTCCTTTCATATGAATTCAAATGTAATACTTGCCAACGTAGTATTTGCAGTAAATAGTTGCCATTTCTATGGATTTTCTCCTTATGTAGGGGGCGGTATTGGTGCTGCTCGCGTATCACTTCATAAGGCAGATTCCTTTCAAATAGAGCCAGTGGAGGCAGGAATAAACCATTTTAACTCTAACCGGAATGACTCCTCCTGGGCATTTGCAGCTCAGGCTAAGGCAGGTCTGCGATATAATTTCTGTGAAATGTTTCACGTTTTTGTTGAATACCGTTATCTATATGTCGATGCCGCGAATTACATTTTTGGGGCGACGAACTACACAACTCACGTGCCTACTTCACCCTGGAATGTGAAAGTGAAGAACGTCAACTACAACGCATTTGTCATCGGTCTTCAGTTTGACTTTCTGTAAACAGCTGCCCATTACCCAAGGTTTACTCTTTGGGCTGGCGTAAAACCGATCAAGGACGTTTTTCCTTTTCGGGAAAATGTCTTTGATCTTTTGAACCATCTTCGGTATACATCAAAACTGATTTAGGAGGTTATCGTAATGATAAAATATTTATTTCTCGCAACGGGTTTATTTTTGTTAACGAATCCGTTGCAAGCTGTAGATGCAGCGCATTGCAAAAGCCATCACAAATCCTCTGAATCAAAGCCAATCTTCTTATATGCTTCAACTCCACTTGATTATATCGGTCAGAATGTCGGCACAGCGCCAGTCCTATCCGGAACCACTGTTCAGGTTAACTTCCCGGTAATAGGGGACACATCTCAGATAATACCAGTGAGTGAAAATGAGACTGGAATATTTACGGTGCTAAGAAGAGGCCACTATCTTATTAACTGGAATATGTTGGTGCAAAACTTTGATGGGGGAGGTTTCAATACTGCTTTTGAGATTGTCATATTGCAAAATAGCAATCCTCAACCGCCTAATCCGAAATTCAATATCCCTCCTGCTTTTGGTCAAGCGCATAATCCAAATTGTGCAAGTGTTTCCGGATCGATTCTCCTTCCATTAGAAGTTGGCGATCTCGTACAGTTGAACATCACAAGTCTCAGCTCGACCGCTCTTACAATCCCCCTTGTTGTAAAGTCTGCTGCAATCAACTTTATCCGTTTATCTGAGATATGATATTCATATTTCGATGGCCAGGCCTTTACATTAAAACAGTAAAGAGGCCCGATTGATAGACAGTTTTTCCAGACAAAGTGATTTTTTGAGTAAAGAGAGGAAGGATTGCGATTGTAACTTCCTGGACGTTAGTCCATTTTGCACAAAGGTCGGTTTCTTCATCGGCAAATATCACGCATTTTAAATAAATTTTATTATCCTCAAGTAAAAGACTACCGAAATGGACAGTTGTATTTTTATCTAAGCTTTTCAATAAAATAACAATATTTCCATCCTGGTCTTTTTCAGACATGCACTGTATTTTTCCACCCGCAAACGCATAAAGGATACATCCATCTTCGACAATGGGAACACTCTTGTTTAAAGAGAAACTGCAACAAAAAAACAACGTAATACAGGAAAAAATGTGAATGAGTGAACGCACGAAAAGACTCCTGGTAAAATGTGATAAAAGAGGCTATACCGAAGATGGTTCAAAAATTGATTTTTGACGGCGTTGGCTTTGCATCAAAATTTTTGTCTTCACTCGTGCCTTGCCATAGGCAATGGTCACTCGTTCCAGACGAAAAATTTTGAGCAGCCTCCTTGCCAAAATCCCAATTTTTGAACCACCTTCGGTATAAATCATGATCACTTATACACATTTGCGTTTTTTAAATCTATACACAAACAACTCTTGATATTGTTTGTGTATACCGAAGGTGGTTCAAAAGTTGAGATTTTGACAAGGAGGCTGCTCAAAATTTTTCGTCTGGAGCGAGTGACCATTGCCTATGGCAAGGCACGAGTGAAGACAAAAATTTTGATGCAAAGCCGACGCCGTCAAAAACCAATTTTTGAATCACGTTCGGTATATACCGAAATGCTTTGAAAAATTTGCGAAGAGTGGCTAATCTTGTAATTTTAGATTTGGAGACTCAAATGAAACGATTTTTTTTCTCAATCTGCCTTTATGTAACGATTATTTGTTTTTTAGATGCAGAAATATTTGAAACTAAAAATTTTAAAGAGATTATCCATCACATTCATCCAAAAACCTTAGTCGTTGTTGATATTGATGATACTCTTTTAGTTCCTGTTCAATCACTTGGCACAGACGCTTGGTTTTTATCCAGATTAGATCATCATCTTCAAATAAAAAAAGAACGCTTTTTAGCTTTAGATCGGGCATTGGCGGAATGGGAAGCTATTAGACATATTACAAACGTAAAGATTGTTGAAGAAGGCACTGATGAAATCATTAATGAAGTACAAAAAAGCAATATGATGATGGGGTTAACTTCGCAAGGATTGGCATTGACAAACCGCACTTTAGTTCAACTCAAGTCACTCTCAATTGATTTGTCTAAAACAGCGCCCTCTACACAGGATTGTTATTTCATTAATGGAGCAAATGGTGTGCTTTATCGGCAAGGTGTCTTATTTACTGCAGGTACACCAAAAGGAGAAGCCTTAAGTTGACGTATTAGACCGCCCGTATCTATGTGGTTCATGGGAGGAAATATGGCTCTCTCTTGAGGGTATCGAATATTTAGATATGGATCAGGTGTTAAAATATGCTCTTCTTTTGGCCAATTCGACTACCATCGCTAAGCTGGGATTTTTCTTGGAAACGCATCGGGAGGCCTTGATGGTTCCTGAGCAATATCTTGAAGAACTGCGTAAATCTTGCCCAACCAAACCTCATTATATGGAACGCACTCAAAATGAATCGCAAAAAATGATCGCCAAATGGAATTTGGTAGTTCCTTTAAGCTTGATCAATCGCTCATGGGAGGTTAGTTTCGAAAATTTCTCTCGTTGCGAATATTTCGAAAAAATGATAGAGTGAGAATAAGAACCTAGCTAAGGAGGAGTTCTTATGACTGCTCAATCTTTTCATTATCCTGAGCCGATGATACCAAGCGATAGCGAAGTTGAACTAGCTCGTAATTCTAGCCGCGTGTTAGCAGCCTTAAGTCTTAAAAAAACTAAGACCATTGATATCTCTCTGGAAACTGGCAACCATCATCATAGTTCGGTGACTTTGCCTCTTTCAGCCTTCAAGCTTCTTGTAAGCATTTTAACCCAGATGGCAGAAGGTAATGCTGTTACCTTGATCCCCGTACATGCAGAACTGACAACGCAAGAAGCTGCAGATTTATTGAATGTATCTCGCCCTTTCCTTATCCGCCTCTTGGAAGAAAAAAAGATTCCTTTTCGCAAAGTAGGTACACGAAGACGGGTGCTCTTTCAAGACCTCATGGACTACAAAGCTAAAATCGACACTGCTCGTCGTAAAACTTTAGATGAATTAGCCAATGAAGCACAAGAATTAGATATGGGATATTAATGGCTCAATTTAATGTCATTTACGATTCTTGCGTTCTCTATCCTGCTCCCCTTCGAGACCTGCTCATGCGTCTAGCATTGACAGACCTGTATCACGCAAAGTGGACTCAAGAAATCCATAAAGAATGGAGCGGCACTTATTGGACCTTGCACCTGCTAAAGTCATAGCAACGGTTCAGGAGACTCGTAAAAGCCTTAAAAATCCTCCGAAGAGCTCAAGCGAATATTTAGCCACTTTGGAAAAGCAATCTCTGCCACAGACATGTGCCTACTTGAGGGAATATGAAAGACTCATCTGAACAACTTGGCATATGTGAAGCAATCAAAAATAGAAAGTCCTGTAGGGCCTACTTAAATCAGGATGTAAGTTTGGATATTATTGAGCAAGACCAAATTCACGATCGAATAAGCAAAATGTACGATGACCGATACGATGGCAGCGTGGATGAGGCTTTCTTTCAGAAAAAGCTAAAAGAATACAAAGATCGGGAGTTTGCCATTATCCAGGAGATGGAAAGTCATGCCAAGGCTGACGAAAGTTTCCACGTGACGGCGAATATGGTCTTAAGTTTAGCTCAGCGCTCTAGGGAAATATTCGAAAGTTCTGAAGTAGAAGAAAAACGACAACTCTTGAATTTTGTATTTCAGAACTTCGAATTGAAAGACAAAAAGCTGTCTATAACCTTGCGTGAACCCTTTAAAATAATAAAGGACACTTCTTTATTAGAGAAGTGTCCTGGGATGTGCCGATGACCGGACTCGAACCAGCACCTAGTTGCCTAGAGTAGATTTTGAGTCTACCGCGTCTACCATTTCGCCACATCGGCATATGGAAGGGTAAATATACATGATTGCTTCGGATGACACAACCATAATCTTAAAATTTGTGAAAAAAACAAAAGGGGAGTCAACCCGCAATCAAGACGCCATGTGTTGCAAGGCAATACATGGCATCTTCATAGAACCCTTAGGCTTTATCAGTCTTCGCGGTCTTGTCTGCTGAAGTTTGTCCTGTCTTTTCTTTTTGGCTATCAGCTTTAGTTGTCGTGCTATCAGCATCTGGTTTGCTCTTTGTTGCTTTAAAAATGCAAAAGGCTACTGTTGCTAAAAAGGCTGTAGTTAATAATGCCAAGGCACCTAGAGCTGCACCTACTGTAGCATTTGGATTCTTTTCATAAAGTGCCTTTCCTGGCCCTCTGTTCACAAGAGTCACACCAAAATTATGGAGGCTAGTTACAAATGAGGAATTCTTAAGAGCTTGCAATGACATATTTGTACCTTTAATTTAAGTTTTTTTTTCAAAAATCAATAATTATTGTTTTCAACAACTACTAATGAGCGGATTATCGCAAATGATCTATTTAATTCCTACTAAAAAGTGAATGGCAATGACGTTTTTATCATTAGTTATTCGCAGCTTAGTGAATCACAGATCATTGTTGCCGGTGCAGTATATTCAAACCCAAGATCATGTGCCACAGCCTCATTTGTGATTTTACCAAGACAAACATTGAGGCCGTGCATTAATCCGACATTCTCTTTCATCGCTATTTTGTAGCCTTTATTGGCGATAGATAATGCATAGGGCGTTGTCGCATGAGTTAAAGCGACGGTTGCAGTGCGTGCACAGGCTCCTGGCATATTTGTCACACAATAATGGACAATTCCATCGACGACATAGGTTGGATTATCATGATTTGTCGGTTTGGAGGTTTCGAAGCAACCTCCCTGATCAATGGCAACATCTACAACAACAGAGCCTGGGGACATTTGTTTGATCATTGACCTGGTAACAAGTCGTGGAGCAGTTTTTCCCGGGACAAGAACAGCGCCGATCACTAAATCCGATTCTTTGACCATTGTCTCAATTGCAGACGGACTGGAATATATTGTATGTAAGCGAGAGTTAAATAATATATCCAGCTCGCGTAACCGGTTGAGATTATTGTCTAAAATATATACCTGGCTCCCCAGTCCTAATGCCATCCGTGCTGCTTCTGTGCCTACAACACCGCCCCCGATGATAGTAACCTTTGCAGGCGCAACACCTGGCACCCCCCCTAAAAGTAAACCTTTTCCGCCCTGATTCATTTGCAGGGCTGTAGCACCAGCTTGTATAGCTATGCGCCCGGCAATTTCGCTCATTGGAATGAGCAAGGGGAGTCTGTTCTTTTCATCTGTCACCGTTTCATAGGCTATGGCGATGACTTTTTTTTCTATCAACTGTTTTGTCTGATTTAAATCAGGCGCCAAATGAAGATAAGAAAAAATGATTTGTCCAGGAAAAATGTAGGCAAACTCGTCGTCCTGAAGTTCTTTTACTTTTAAAATTAGCTCTGCTTTGAATACCTCTTGGGGTGAAAACACTATTTTTGCACCAGCTGTCCGATAGTGTTCATCTAAAAAACCTACATTGGCACCGGCATTAGATTGAACAAGAACCTGATGTCCATTCATGGTAAAAAGTTTTACCATTTCTGGCGTTGCGCCAACCCGGTATTCGTGAATTTTTGTTTCCTTGGGAATACCAATGATCATAATAACTTCTCCTCGTAGATTCTTTAGCTGCATGAAAGTTCTTATTGCGCGAGATAATTTTAGAGTGTACTTCAGCCTTTGGAAGATTGATTTCCAGAATTACCCCTGTGCAATAAGAATGACCAATTAGCTGTTAGTGTCATTTTTTCCAATATTCTGAAGAATAAATTTTAGGGTTTGCTTTTATCCAAAAATATTACTTACATCAGATTTTGGGTATTGTATCAAATCAGAATTTTGTATACCAGATTATACCGAACGTGATTCAAAAATTGGTTTTTGACGGCGCCCTGCTTTGCATCAAAATTTTTGTCTTCACTCGTGCCTTGGCCATAGGCAATGGTCACTCGTTCCAGACGAAAAATTTTGAGCAGCCTCCTTGTCAAAATCCCAACTTTTGAACCACCTTCGGTATATCTTGCGAAGTAATCAATATAGCAATATCATGCCATGATAAAATATCAATTAAACTTTAAAAAGGTCGGCCTATGTCTGCAAAGATCGATGTTAATGCCACTGTCAACGGGTATTATGAGTTGTTAAATATTGAGACTACTAAGGTTCAGGTAAAGTATCATCTCTATGGCAGAAGATTTACCATAGGGGACAAAAAAAACTTACGACTGTCTAAACTGGTCAGTACTTTCTGTGATCACATTAAAAAGCATCAGGCAGACTTCGCATTTAGCGAAGCAGATAGGAAAAATAGTACAGATCAGGAAAAAAGGCTGAACGACAATCTGAAAATAAAGCAGGTTATTATAAATTTAGTCAGTTTAGACAGGGAAAATCCGCCAAACTTGTTTTATAAAATTTATCGCTACGTTGTCAACAGG
Organism: Chlamydiota bacterium; assembly: GCA_013287905.1. Lineage (GTDB taxonomy): Bacteria > Chlamydiota > Chlamydiia > Chlamydiales > Parachlamydiaceae > JABDCW01. Next base: position 11,188 of record JABDCW010000004.1, read on the forward strand.
GTATTAATTTTTAAGCACACTCGTAAGACTAAACTCGAAGGACTTGACCATTCCATAAGTTCTTCTCTACATTTGCTGAAAAAGGATAGATTGGATCATGTAACGCTGCAAATTCTGGAGAGGGAAAAATTGCATTCTCAACAAGAAACGGAATCAAACCGTGCAGCGACAAAGATTGAAAATTTAAATATAGAAAAATCACAGTTAAATTCCATACAGGATCTAGAAAAAGATATAGCCTCGCTCAAAAGTGATGCTGATCAGCTCGAGGAAAAAATTTTAGACTTGCAACGGGAGGAGCAATGCTTAAAGGTCCCAGACGATCAGCCGTCATTATCAGACGAAGCAGATAAGGACAGCTGCCATCTGGTACAGGATGATCATCGTAGATTTCAATGGTTGAAAAGATATCTTTTTGGAAAGCGCAAGAAGCCTGTATCTATCTCAGTTGAGACTGAGAGTGAATCTCGGAAGCTAATCATTCAACAAAAACAGCTATTATTGGATAAAATTAGAGAACATACTGCTTCTTTAGAGCAAATAAAGGTTAAACTTTCAACCAAGCAAAGTGCTTTAAGTCAAACGCAAAAGAGGGTGTTTGAATTAAATGAAGAAATTGAACAACAAACTCTTAGCTTAAAGGCGATTCAAAGTAAACTAGCTGAAGACCGTAGTCAACTTGAACGGTTGAGGGGACAAAAGGACGATATCGCAAATCTTTAAGCCTTGCGGTCTTACCATGTGACTTAAGTAGTTAAGTCACAGGAAAACATAACGTCTGATAATTCATGTTATGTTATAATATGGAAGTATGTTCACCAGGTTTATTCACTATAACTCAGGCCTTCAGCCTGAATGATTTATGTTATCACCTAGGGCGATGCCCTTACCATTACCCATTTATACCGAACGTGATTCAAAAATTGGTTTTTGACGGCGTCGGCTTTGCATCAAAATTTTTGTCTTCACTCGTGCCTTGCCATAGGCAATGGTCACTCGTTCCAGACGAAAAATTTTGAGCAGCCTCCTTGTCAAAATCCCAACTTTTGAACCACCTACGGTATATTTAGAAATTATATTACATAGAGCATTGTCTCGCCTCTACAGATTATGATTCGTTCTAATTGGTAAAAAATGATCAAATATTTGGTAAAAAATGATCAAATATATCGCCATACGAAGCTGTGAAAAATGAAGGATTCGCAAGTGTCTGTCGCCGCTTCCGCGGCTGCTCTTATTGGCATTCATCCCCCAGGCGTTAGGCTGGGGCTACATGCTGCTGCCGCTCCGCGGCTTAACCCCAATACCGCAAGCATGGCCGTGAAACGGCCAAAGCATGTAGCCCCAGCCTAACGCCTGGGGTATGAATGCCGATAAGAGCAGCCGCGGAAGCGGCGACAGAAAAAACATAATTTATTGTCAAAAAAAATTATGGGTAAAAGTATGGTTGTGGCTTAGCAACGGGCAACTGTGGTTTAGAATCCCTTCTTGACATAAGCTAATTTTCTACCCATCAATTCATCGCAGGCTTCTTCTGCCCGCTTACCAATAGCATTGTAAAGAGCAAAGTTTTCCTGATCCTGAACTTTTATAAAATGTTTTTTCAGTTCAATAACACTTGAGCTAATTTCATTATAGAGCCGCAATTGTTCATTGCGAGGTAAATTGTTAATTTCCAACCCTTTTTGTGCCTCGTCGACCGCTTCCCGAAAGCCAACAGCTGCTATGAGATCTTGCTTGCTATGCAGATCATTCATAGCCAGCTCCCGTTTAGCTTCAGCTAGCGCCGCATAAAGAACGGTCTGTATGGGGCCGCTCGGCAATGGATCTTTAAGCTTCAGGCCAGTTTCTGCAGCTAATTTTACACCATTCCAATCGTTTTGTTTGATTTTTACTTTTGTCAGCAGTGCGTAAAGTTCGCCCATTGTCTGATTAGATACCGTTTTGGAGGGAAATTTTAAGGTCTCTAGCACCGTTATTGCGACATTATGAAGAGAATTTGGATGCTCATTGTTAGCTCGCCCATCATAACGATGATGATACAGAAGCTGATCCTCAGCAAGATCCAGATAAAAAACGGCTTGCATCTCGCAGTTTCTGTCAGGATTGCTGGACGCGAATCCAGTTGCCCTCTCGGCATCGGCATATGCCAGATTAGTCTGAATCTTTTCAGCCTTCTGAATTTGCGCAGCCATCCATGCTGCCATCTGACTGCCCGGCTGTAAAAAATGAAGAGCAACTTGTGCTGACACAGCAGCTTCGACAAAGTGATGCTGCTGAAAAGTAGCTTCAGCATAAATTGCATAAAGTGTTCCTACTTTTTCATCGGGTGCAATTGTAAGACTTGCCTGATCAGGAGATTGAGAGGAATTGAAATCGTGACCGGTTTGTTCCAGAGCAATACATGCAATATTAGCCTTCGAAGCGGACCTGAATTCTTCGGCAAAATCCCTTATTTTTTCACCAGTATGAAGGGGCCGTTGGCAATTAGTCAGGATTCTTTTCAGATGCCGCGTCTGTTGTTGTGGAGTTAATGAAGCCGCAAGGATTAAATGATAATTCTGAACGTTACTTTTGGCGATCTGCGTATAAAATTCAATGCCAAATGACTTTCTTTTATCTGTTTCAGCACTATTTTGTGATGGAGCATGAAGTTTTAAACTTTCCCTTGCAGCAAAAGCAGCTTCTGCCCAGTTGCCTCTTCGAAGCTCCAACTCAGCCAGTTTGGTATATTGGGCAATTCTTCGCTGCTTATATTTATCCTCATCCGGATGACCCTTCTTCAAAAGCTTGAGTTCTAACGCGGCTTGCGCTGCTTTAACCGCTTCATCTAAAAGCCCACGCTGTTCTTGTATGTTGACAAGTTCAGTGTAAAAACAAAATTTTATTCCATTACTGCTCTTTAAAGCGAGTCCTGCTTTTGCAGCTGCTGCCGCCTCTTCAAAATTGCCTCGTTCTCTCCTGATAATAGTCAGTTCTATGTACAACATCGCTTGCACTTGAAGGCTCAAATCTGGAAGAAGAGCTAGGGTTGCTTTCGCGGCCTCTTCTGCCTCTCTCCACTTTTTCTGCTGACGTCTAACGCTCGTCAGTTCCAGCAGTAGATCTGCCCTTTCATTCGTGGACATGGAAACACACTCTTGTAAACCATTTTCGAGAATGTTTTGAGCATTTTCCATTCTGCCATCCTGCCGTAGAAATTTTGCCGATTTTAAATATACTTTCGGATCTTTCGTTATGCCGGAAGAGGAAACGACAGGATCTCTGCCAACGTTAGTTGCCGGGTCTTGGGCCCCACCCTCTTTCTTGACGAGAGGCTTGGGTGCTTCTGCCTCAACATTTGGCTGCGGAGCAGTTTGTAGGACGCAGCTTTCTTGCACAGACTGCACCAGCGCTGCACTTAGTTCCGCCGGTGTTTTAGCGGCCTGTTGATTGTACCGCAAATAGAATTGCACTTGGGCTTTTATCGAGCATAGTTCTTCTCTGGTGACGGAAGGCGTCTCGGCTAAGTCAAGGCCGCATTCCACTGCTGCCATTGCTGCCTGCCAGTGTTTTTCCAGATTCGCACGCTTAGCGAGTTTTGCAAAAAATGTGGCGTTTTCATTATTGCTTGTGAATTCTTTATCGGTACGTTCATACTGGAAAGCACGCGTGTCAAATTTTATATGAAATTTAGCACATCCTTTGTTTTTGGCAGGTTTATCAGAGGTGTTGCTTCTTTTGCCTGTGGTTGCGTTAACATCCTCTGTGTCATCTCGTTCGCGTTTTCTTGTGTCGGTATCCAACCCATGTGTACGGCAGCCTGTTAATGGTTGCATAAATTTTTACCCTTTGTGATAATATTACTTTACACGTTAAAATCCTCTAAGAAAGCCTTAACTCTTGCCTTCTGCAACTCCTGGCTTGCTGCTAATGCTTGTCCACCTATTTTCTCGCAAAAAGTCAAGCCTTCCAGATCCTCTTCTTTATCATAGTATGACTTAAGTCTGGTGACACTCAGCAAAATTTCACTATTAAGTTGCAGCAGTTCATTACGTGGTAAATTTTTAATACTCAATCCTTTTAACGCCTCAACTATCGCTTTCCGAAAGCCTTTAGCAGCCACATCTTCATGCTTAGCAGCGAGATCAAGCATAGCCAGCTCCCGCGTAGCCTCAGCTAGCGCCGCATAAAAAACGGCCTGTACTGGGCCGCTCGGCAACGGATCCAAGCCAGTATTTGCAGCAATTGCTACACTTTTCCACGCTTTTTGTTTGATTCTTACTTTGGTCAGCAGTGCATAAAGGTCGGCCCTAGTCTGATTAGATAGCTGGTTAGATGGCTCTGCAGAGGAAAGACTTAGGCCATTCATCACAGTTACTGCTACTTGCTCAAGAGAATTCGGATGATTGGGGCCTGCCGGATCATCATGACGTCGATGATACGAGAGTTGATTTTCAGCAAGATCCTTATAAAAAACAGCCTGCATCTCACAGCTCCTGCTCGGATCGACCGATGGCAAATCAGCTTCCCTTTCGGCATCGGCACATGACATATTAGACTGAAGCGTTTCAGACTCGTGAAGCAGCGAAGCCACCCTCACTTCCATTTGATTGCCCGGCGGTAAAAAATGCAGAGCAATTTGTGCTGATACAGCAGCTTCGACAAAGTGATGCTGCCAAAACTTCGCTTCGGCAAGTGTTGCATAAAGTGTTCCTACTTTCGCATCGACTGGAATATTGGGCCTGGACTGATCAGCAGATTGAAGGGAAGGGAAAGTGAGGCCGGCCTGTTCCATAGCGATAAGTGCGATAGCACCTTTCGAAGCCGATCTGAAATCTTCGGCAAAACTCCTTATTTCTTCAGGAGCCGGAGTAGACTTCCCCCAGGTAGCAAGAATTCTTGTCACATGCCGCGTGCGTCTTTTTGGCATCAATGTTGCAGCGATGAGTAAATAACAATCCAGATGGGCATCTTTGGCCCTCCGCATATAACTGGCTAATCCTGACGAGTTTCTCCTTGCTGTTTCAGTTGGGTTTTGTGATGGAGCGTGAAACTTTAAGCCTTCCATTGATGCCAAAGCAGCTTCTGCATAGTTGCCCCTTCGAAGTTCCAATTGAGCTAGTTTTACATATAGCGTAATTTTCGTTTCCTTATAATTGTCCTCATTCGAACGGTCGGCCTTCAAAAAGTTGACTTGCAACCCGGCTTTTGCTGCTTCAACGGCTTTATCGAATTCATTTAGCCTTGTATGTGCCTCGACAAGCTCTGCGTAAAGAGAAACTTTGATTTCGTTGTTTGGCCGCAAAGCAAGGCCCGCTTTTGCCATTGCTGCTGCTTCATTATATTTTTCCTGTGTGCGGTTGTTGAGGGTCAGCTCTTTGTACAACTTCACTTGCATTTGAGCGCTCAACTCCGGAAGAAGAGCAAGGGCAGCTTGCTCGGCTGCTCCTACCTCTGCCCACTGTTTCAGCTGAATTTTAATGCCCATCAGTTCAACCAGCAAATATGCTCTTTCGTTCGTGGACATGGAAACACAAACTCTTAACCCCTCTTCGGCATGTTGCTCAGCTCTTTGCAAGTAGCCTTCTAGACGCGTGGCTTTTACCACTTGTAAATATGCTTGTGCATTATTACTCTTGGCAGAAGATGAAGAGACAGAAGCTGCTTCAGGTTTGGTTACCGGGTCTTGAGGCTTCTGTTCTTGGCAAACAAAAGGCTTGGCACGTTTTGCTACAACGCTTGTCTGACGAGCAGGTTCTGGGACAGGGCTATTTTGGACACCCTGTACCACCGCGGCACTTAGTTCAGCCATCGTTTTAGCAGTCTGTTGATTGTATCTTTTACTGACGCGCAATCTAACATCCTTTTTGCTCCCCAGAGCTTCATTAGAGGTCTGGCTTTTTTTGCTCTTTTTTGCACAGGAAGAAACGGTCTCTCTTATCCGTTTTTTTGTCTCTGTTTCCGGACTATCTTTTGTCTCTGTATCCGGATCGGTCGATAAATGATATGTACAGTCGTTATTATTTCTGTAGCCTGGCATTGGTTGCATAAATTTTTTCCCTTTTGATAATGTTACTTAATAAAAGTGTGGTTTAATAGTTTAGTAAGAATTGTACAAATAAACTTAATTAATTGAAATATAATCTTTTAGGATCTCAGAAATTCTCGCTTAAGAATGAAATTCCTCATTCCATGCTTTTTTGTGCCTAATGTAAAAGGCAATAAACTACCACAGAGCCCACAGAAAACACAGAGGGGGTCATATGAATTATTTAGTTAATCCAGATATGGATGAGAATACCAGATATGCATGAGAATAGACGAATGTGAAGCAAACCTTTTACCCCAGGCAATATTATAGGAGCGGCTATTGCCCCCCCTCTGTGTTTTCTGTGGGCTCTGTGGTGGTTTTTATTTTTGGAAATATTGGTACAAAATTAAGGATTGGTTTTCGGTGTTCTGATTCGCTCATCAATAGAGCAAAGCCTCCCATGAAAATCTTTTATCTCTTTGTTTATGTCTTCACGCCATCCGCGAACTTCGCGTTCGAATGATTTGTCTTCGCGCCATCCGCGGACTTCGCGTTCGAATGATTTGTCTTCGCGCCATACTCTAACTTCTTGCTCAAATGCTTTCATATCAGAACGGAGCCATGAAATCAGTGCAATATTAGATCCGATAATAGCCACGGTTGTTCCGATTATGGTGACTATTAGTGTGATGTCGCATTCCATAGACACTCCTTGAGGGGCAATTCTTGAGGGGCAGTTCAAAAACCTCATTCAGTGTTGTTTGTTAATTGTCATTGTATAACGTGCACAGGATTTTATGAAGTCATTTTTACGCCGCCTTTACTTTTTTGGCTTGTGCTGGAATGTACCAACCAATTCGGTTTTGGCAAGGACATGCCCCTTCATTGCATTTTCCAGATCGCTTTTTCTGGAACGGTTCGGCAGTTGCAAAGCCTTGTCTAAAGCATATAGCTTAAAATGATAGTGATGAGGACCTCCCGGAGGTGGACAGGGACCTTTATACCCAAGTTCTCCATAGCTGTTTAAGCCGTTGCCAAACGTCTCCAGTTTGCTTTCTTTCGTAAATTGACGAAGGTTTCCGGGTATATTCCAAACAATCCAGTGATCAAAGGTGCCATTGGGAGCATCCGGATCGTCCATAATTAAGGCAAATACGGCTGTTTTTTCCGGCACATCGCTTAAATGTAAATCCGGAGCGATATTTTCCCCATGGCATGTGTGTTTGTCTGGAATAACCTCTCCTTCCTGAAAGGCTGTTGTCGTTAGTTTCATGACTCCCCCTTTTGTCCTTTGTTTTAATGTCACTTGATGTGCGGTTTTCTGTCGCCGCATCCGCGGCTGCTCTTGTGGTGTGTTCCTACCACAGGCTGACGCCTGTGGCTACATGCTTCTACCGCATTCGCGGCTTATGCAAGAACTAGCCTCAGACTGACGTTGTTTGCCGCATTCGCGGCTTATGCAAGAACTAGCCTCAGACTGACGTTGTTTGCCGCGTTCTCGGCTTATGCAAGAACCAGCCTTAGACTGACGTTTGTTTGCCGTATTCGCGCCTTTTAGTTGCGAAGCAACGTAAGCATGTAGCCACAGGCGTCAGCCTGTGGTAGGAATACCCAATAGGAGCAGCCGCGGATGCGGCGACAGAAAACCTCCCATTGGTTAACATCATATTTATTTTTTAGAGTACTTGGCAAAATTTATCGTGTCAATGTAAGATTTTAATTATTTTTAGTCTATCCCATTTATTATTATTTTTTATTGTTTTTTATTACTATATTCGTAAAATAAACAAAACAAATGTACCTAAGTCCTTAAAGAGGTAAGAAAAACGATGAACATTACACCTGATAACCGGGCAGCTACCCCCTATGATGTACCTAATCCCCCTCCATTCGTCAACAAATCAAAAATAGCTCCTGTTCAGCCAAAATCGAAAGAGAAGCTTGGTTTAATCAAACGAATTATCACTTCAGTTGAAAATGCTCTTCGATCTCTCCTGCTGCAATTCCTCCGTTTTTTTCAGGCACCTAAGATAAATAAAAAAATCAAGCACTTGGTCACTCAGTCCACTGGTCTCGATAAGTGCGTAAATTTTGATAAAATCGACAAAGACTCTCTAAGAAAAGAAGATATCGTTAAATTGCTCGATGATATTGAAAATAAGTTACTTAAGTTACAAAAATCTCAGGAAGCGATAAAGGAGATCTTTAGACTAAATTTAAGTAGCAAACAAAAGAAGATTCTAACGGGCTTGACGGTTAAGACAGACAAGAATATTGAATACCTTAATCGCTTCAAGGAAGACTTAAATGCCAGACAAACTTCGATCAATGACCAAAAAGCGGCAGTTGTACACATGAAAAAACCAGCAGCTCTATCAAAAGCTGTATTAGGAAAAAGAACCAGGCCCAAAACCTCCACTTTTCAGGCAAACGCAAACCAGTAAATCCTTTGCTTTTCTGGAGACTCCCCTCCCCTTTGCATTGCCATAATCACCTATTGTTATTAATTTGCAGAAATTTTTATTAATTTTTTTATCTTTTTAAGTCTTTTTATTTTAATTACTTATTTTAATTTTTTAATTAAAATAGTGTATTTTTTGTTTTATTTCTTTGTGTAAATTATATTTTATTTTATAATTAGGCTATGGAAGAATAATAAACTATTAATTAACACGTTATTAATGTTTGTTAATTAAGTAAAAAAGGAGAATTACTATGACTGGTATAACACCTGATAGACATCCAGCCTCTTATGGTAGTGTAACGGAAAGAATTAAGCCGGATAGCATTCACCCTGGAGCACGAGTAGAAAATAAAAAACTTATCGATAAGGTTTCTACATCTATCAAAAATGCTATCGACAATATTATTGATAGTTTTGACAGATTATTAAACAGGCCGACTAGGTCTGAAAAAGCATTTAATCAAAAAGTTATCCATCTGGACAAAGCCTTAAAGGAATTAGGTAACAAATTAGCAGCAGGCTTTACAAAAGATATGGATAAATCAGGATTGGGCGATACAGAGTATGATCAGTTGATTGCTGTTGCACAAGGTTCTAAAAATGAATTAGAGAGTGTTCTCAAAGAAATTACAACTACAGCAGAAAAAATCAAAGGAGTACATGTACAGAGAAAATTATTCTCGAGCGTAGTAAGCTTAGCGAAGGAAGCAATTGTACATTGCGATGTATTGAAACATGAGTTGGTACTGATGAAGAGAGAATCAGGACAAATAAGGGAAATTTTGCCCGAAGTACAAGAATTGCCCGCAATGAGAGAAAAGTATAAAGCAGATGTAGAGGCTCATAGCAAATTGAAAGAGAAATTGAAAAAATATGATGAGGCACAAAAAGGAAGGACACAAACTACTGGACAATTAGATACAAGGAAGCAAATGGGCCATCAGCTAGCGGATTTGGAGAAGAAATTGAAACCACTCAGAGATGCTGAAGAAGCTGAGGCAAAGCTCCAGGACGTGAAAGAATTTGGCGGTCTGCGTATGAAAAAGCCCCTTGAAGTTCGACGCGGAGGAGTTAAGAAGCCGGGAACCCCAGTACCTTTTGGAACCAAAGTACCATCTAAAGGACTCGATGCAGGAGCTTTAATACAAGAAACACGTAAGGAAAAAATTCATGATGAAATCCGTAAAGGCGTACCGCTGAAAACATCTAGTCATATAGCGGAACACCGTGCTGGCGAAAAAATGGAAAAAGATGAAGCATATAAAAAAACGTCAACACCTGTAGAACTTTCTCAAGCAATGAGAGATAATGCTGTGATGGATGCTGAAGATGAAAGACAAAATGCAATGCTCAAAGATGCCACAGCAGCATTAGAGAAAGCTAAAACAATGACAAGACAACAAACTATCAAGGGTGCTACTTCTTCTGGACAAACTCCAACTCTTCCAAAATCATCACCCCCTCCCGCAACTAAACAAGCTTCTAAGGCTGAAGTTTCAAAAGAAACTCAAAAAACTGCAAAAAAAGAAGATAATATAGCAATACCTGTAAGAGGTAATCAAGCCAAACCCCCAAGAGCAACGGGTTCAGCCGTTGGGTTAGGGCAGGCTAGAAAGGTGTTCAAACAAGCTTCAAAATCTCCTGAGGGTCCAAAACCTCCAGTAGTGCCGAAAAAATAAAACCAATCTAATTGTCTCTTAAAGCCAACGAAGCTTACAATAGCTCCGTTGGCTTTTTCTTTTTTTCTTTTTCATACATTAAAATTCTTTGCTTTATGCGAAGGCAACCTCGCGTCCCCCCTCTTCCCCATCTTCGGTCCTGACAAGGGCATCAAATAAGCAATTAAACGAGAAAGACGCGAACATAGTTTTACCCATAACTTTTTTTGACAAAAAAATTCATATTTTTGTCCTATTTTATGTCACCCTTACGAGGCTGTGAAAAATGAAGGATTCGCGAGTATCTGCCGCCGCTTCCGCGGCTGGTCATTTTTCGCATTCATACCCCAGGCTCACGCCCTTACCATTACCCATTTTTTTAGAAATTATATTACATAGAGCATGGGCTCGCCCTTACAGATTATGATTCATTCTAATTGGTAAAAAATGATCAAATATATCGCCCTTACGAGGCTGTGAAAAATGAAGGATTCGCGAGTATCTGTCGCCGCTTCCGCGGCTGGTCATTTTTCGCATTCATACCCCAGGCTAACGCCTGGGGCTACATGCTGCTGCCGCTCCACGGCTTAACCTCAATACCGCAAGCATGGCCGTGAAACGGCCAAAGCATGTAGCCCCAGGCGTTAGCCTGGGGTATGAATGCGAAAAATGACCAGCCGCGGAAGCGGCGGCAGAAAATTGGATATTATTCATTTCCTACAGCCTTGTTTATTAGTTTAATATATTAATTTTATTTCTTTGTTTATTAAATTTGAAATTAATAAACAAATAATTTATAATTTAATTAAGAGTGTGTGTTTTATGTTTGATTAAATGTAGAAAAAACAATAATAAGGAGAATATTATGGATCCTAGTAGAGAAGCTTTCGGGAGGCTGCATCCAGCCTCAATTTTTGATTATAATCAACCAGGGCAGACACAAGATGTGCATCCAGCCTCAATGTATGAAACAAAACTTCCGCCAAAACAACACAAATCTTTCATTAAAAGAATTGCCACTGCTGTAGAAAATGCCTTACTTCGCTTTGTTGCAAAATTAGACAGGATATTGCATCAACCGATTGTAGGAAAGAAAATCGATATTCTGAAAAAGGATATCGGTACATTGGATGAAAAATTAAAAACCAATTTACAAACAGCAAAATCGTTTCTAGATAAGAATGCGGAAGAAGTAACTGAAAAAGACTATGATCAGTTAATTTCTTTAACTGACACATCCGAAAAGCAATTAATAAAGATTTATGATGATATCCTTAAGGCCAGGAAAATTAATAAGGGCAATATCAATAAAACTCATGAATTAGCCCTAAAGGAATTAGCTGTAAAAATTCAAAAGGATATTGGCATGTTCAAAAATGCCTCAGAACAATTAAAAGCTTCACAAGCAGGAGTGAGATTGCATGCAGAAATAAAACCATTCAGAGAGAAGCAAACACAAATTCAGGAGTCATATGAACAACTAAGAAGCGAACATGGAGATTTATTAGAAAAAATTACTATACTTGAAAAGTTATTGGAGACTATAGAAAAGGGAAAACCTAAAGAGAAGAAAAGAAATATTTTACTTGAAAAACTATTGAAAAAAGGTGAAGTGCCGGAAAAAATAGATGTGACTTCTCTAAAAGTAAATCTGGCGGAGATGCAGTCTCAACTGAAGAAAAAAGCTGCAGCATTGGATGAATATGGAGTTGAACTAGAATCACTTCATAAGGAAGTCAAACCAAAGATTGCGGAACTTAAAAGTTTACGCAAAGGAACAAAGGTCCAAAAGAAACAGAAGAATGTGACCAAAGCAGCAAAAACTAAAGAAGAAGCTCGCGCTGAGTTATTTAAGCCTATTCATGATCAGATCCGTAAGGGTGTGCCACTTAGGTCATCTGCAATAGAAGCGGAAAAACATGCAGCCGCTAAAAAAGAAATAGCTGATAAATATAAAAGAGAAAAAGCGGCTCAGGATATTGCAGAGTATGATGCCGCCGTTAAACTTGTAGACGATCCTGGAATGACTGCAAGAGCCGAAAAAGAAGCAGCCAGGGCTAAAGAAATGATGAAAAAAGGGGAAAGTGCTATAGGAAAACTCAAGAAGTCTGTGACAGGCTTAGGGGAGAAGTTTCCACACGTAAAACCAAAAGAAAGAAAATAAAATCAAGCGAACTGCCTCTTAAAGACAGTGGAGCCATAATGGCTCCACTGTCTTTTTATATAATAGCAGAGGGCGAAAACCAAATCCTACGCTGCTCCTCAGCTTGCCTTAAAAACATCTGACGCCCTTCGACGATCACACACCCCTTCTCGAATGCATGCTGCAAAAGCAAAGGGTTTTGTGATCTCGTCTGAATGTCCATGACACAACATCCCGGAATGATGTGCTCTGCTAAAATGGGCATCTCATCGGGTGTGGAGTTGATTAAAACGTCATACCCTTCTCGATAACAGTCCTTCATCTCATCAAGCCCTCTTGCTTTGCAAGCACAACCAAACCTATTTGCCAGCTCTGCAGCCCGGTCCTTATTTCGGTTCACAACAGTGACCTTTGCCCCTCTTTGGGAGGCCTCATAAATGATGGCTTTGGCAGCGCCCCCGGCGCCTATAACGAGAACATGCTTACCCTTCACACATAACTTTTGTTCGATCGCGTCTAAAGCTCCAATGCCATCTGTGTTCCATCCAATGAACTCTCCCTCATGGAACTGTACTGTGTTGACTGCCCCGATCTCCTTCGCCTCTGGTTCAATGCTATCGAGAAAAGGCAAGATTGCCTCTTTTAGCGGCATGGTGACACTAAGACCGCTAAGGGGGATTTGCCTGGCAAGGAAAAGGAAAGAGGCAAGCTCATCTGGTTGGACCCGCATTTTTACATAAACGGCCTCAATCCCCTCTTCTTTAAAAACAGCATTATGCACTATATCTCCTACGCTATACTCAATTGGATCGCCAATTAAGCCGTAAATTTTTGATTTTGGATGCAAGGATTTGTAATGATAGCGTTGAACGAGTCGCTTCGCATCGATCTGCCCAATAGGAGATTGCCCCTGCTCTTCGAGACAGGCATAGGTGAGAAAACTACCGGTGATGGGCCCTACAATGCGGCTTATCTGTCCATGGATACCCATACTCACTGCGATCAGGTTCTCTTGAGCTTTCCCTTTTGTCCAGCAGAGTAATCGCATTGCATCGGGAGTACAATGCGACATAACAGCAATTTTATAAAAATGTGCCGGGATCTGTTGCATTGTTTGATAAATGGCATCCAGGTTACGGGGAGTTTCCACAAAATTGTGATAAGAGAGAATGATATTAGTACTGGAATACACAGAGACAATAGAGGCAATAGAGGAAGGAGGCAGATCATATTCCAGGTCGAGATATTCGGGCTTTAGGACAGCAAGGGAACAAAGCAGCCTAATCCTTTCCTCTTCATTGCCGCGATACTCCCCTCCCTGTCCTTTGCTTCTTAATGTAAAGATCATCGGAATGGAATACTTTGCGCGTAAAACCTTTAAGGCATCTAAATCAATGCGGTCAAATAAATCGAGACGCAGCTCGACAAGATCGGCATACTGGACGCTTAAATTCAGCTGCTCTTCGATATCGGCCTTGGAAGGTCCCTTAATGACGACACATAACATGATTCATCCACTCCAATCCCTGTTTTATTACTGCAGGATCAACAGGTGTACAATAGGCTCCATGAAAGGGGCATGCAGAGCCGATTGCATCGATCATCACAAAGCGCGGCTGCCCTTTCAATGATTTTTTATCCATCATCATCGCATCGAGGATTTTTTCCAAGGGAAATGCACGTTTTAACCGAAGGGGCAGCTGGTAGCGTTTAAGGATTTGGATGATTTGTTCATGAGCGGAAAAGTCGAGAGTTTTTAACAGAGTGGCAATATAGCTTTCTACAGCAAGACCGATGGCAACAGCCTCGCCGTGAGGGACTGTGAACTCATGCAGTCGTTCCAGAGCATGGCCGATGGTGTGGCCAAAATTGAGCAAGCGGCGCTTTCCCGTCTCTTTTTCATCTTCCTGTACGATTTTCATTTTGATCATACAACTGTTGTAGATCACATGTTCCAGCGTTTTGGGATCGCGCGCCATGATCTGCTGAGAATGGGTATCTAAATAATCAAACAGAGCCTGGTCCTGGATGAGTCCATGCTTAATGATTTCGACAATGCCATTTCGCATTTCCTGCGGCGATAGTGTTTGCAACAAATTGGAGTCGATCCATATTTTTTTTGGCTGACAGACAGCTCCAATCATGTTTTTTCCGTAGGGAGTGTTTACCCCTGTTTTTCCTCCTATTGCAGCATCTACCATCCCTAGCAATGATGTGGGGATGATGACATAAGGCACTCCCCTGCAATAGGTCGCTGCCAGATATCCGGCGAGATCTGAGACGACTCCTCCACCGAGCGCAATGATACATGAATCGCGTCCATATCCCGATTCGAGCAGGCGATCTTCCAGCATTTCCTTGTTGGCGCGTGTTTTATGTATCTCCCCTTCCGGAAATGTGAGCAGTATAGTATCGAGATGAGACGAGACCATGCTGTTCTGCAAGGTTTTCCCATAAAGAGCTGCCAGGGATGGATGGGTAATGATGGCAAAACGGGAGCCCAGGGAGGCGATTTCTGCAATGAGCGGACGGGGATCAGCGATCACTCCCCTTTGGATAGTCACAGTGTCCATAATGTTGATCGCGTTCATAACACCTTAGAGCCTGTTCAAAATCTTTCTAATTTTTAAATAAACTACCACAGAGGGCACAGAAAACACAGAGGTGTGTGTGTTTTCACTCTGTGATTTCTGTGGGCTCTGTGGTAGTTTTAATGATGAATGTATCTCCATTAAAGTTTTTAGGCAAAGTAAATTTCGGAGGGTTGTCTATTTAAAAGATTATGAACAGGCTCTAAGACACCAATTACAAGATAACGACAAAAGGGACAATAAAGACATTAAGGACGCCAATTAGAGACCTTAACGACCAAATTTTACTGTCGTTACTGTCCCTAATTGGTGTCCTTAATGTCTTTATTGTCCCTTCTGTCCTTTGTACTCTTTTAGAGCTTAGCTGACTTTGCGTTTTTTCATTTTTTTGCCAAGATGCTGTTCGGCATAGGCATACATATCTTCGATATGGATGACCCAGGCTGCACCTTTGCGGTGAGACTTGAGTTGCCCTACGCGAGTCGCATAATAGATTTTTTGCGCCGGAACGCTTAGCAATTGAGAAACTTGAGCGATCGAATGAAACCCTTCTTTTGGATCGAACAGAAGTTTACCATCAAACATAGATTTCGAACGGGAATACTTTTGTTTGCGATATTCTTCTAAATCATCTAAATGAATTGTCCACCTGGTGGTTTCTTTACTTGCTTTTAATTTGTTTAACTTAATAGCAACATAAATTGCTTGTCTTGTTACATCATTTAATCTTGCAGCTTCAGTGATTGAAACTAATTTATTCTTATCTTTCATTTTAAATGCCCTTATTTGGTTTTAGCGTAATAAACCGTAAGATTATCCTTAAGATCTGATACGCATGATTATAATGAACTACATTATATATATTTATCTATTTTCTTACAACTACTAATTGCAACTTTATTTTAATATGAATATTTCCACTATGGAAAACGTGGTCATAACTAATTAAATTTTAATTGCTTACAAGTTTAAACAAATTCTTTTTAATGATTACCCGGATGCGCATCTTGACAAAATTCTGAAATTCCCATAGCATCACAAACCTGATTATCTAATTATCTTAAGAGAGGAAGCTTTGACGATAACTGACCATATTGTCTTTAAAAACATCACAAAAAAATATAGCGGCAGTACAACCTTAAATGATGTTTCTTTCAGCATTAAAAAGGGGGAATTTTTTTCCCTTTTAGGTCCAAGCGGTTGCGGAAAAACGACTTTGCTGCGTCTCCTTGCAGGATTTGAAAAACCAGACTCCGGCACCATTCTTCTGGATGGCAATGAGATCACACACATTACAGCCAATCAACGGCCGATTAATACAGTGTTTCAAAATTATTCCCTCTTTCCCCACTTGTCGATCTGGGAAAATATTGCGTTTGGCTTACGCATAGCCAAGTGTCCGCGGGATGAGATGCAGGATAAGGTCGAAAAGATGTTAAAGCTCATCCAAATGAGCGATCATGCACATAAAATGCCCGATTCGATAAGCGGCGGACAAAAGCAGCGCGTAGCCATTGCCAGGGCCTTGATCAATCAACCGCAAATTTTATTATTGGATGAACCGCTGGCTGCGCTGGACCTTAAATTGCGCCAAAAGATGTTGATCGACCTTGACCGCATCCATGATGAGGTGGGGATCACGTTTATTTTCGTCACCCATGACCAGACAGAGGCTTTAGGTGTCAGCGACCGCATTGCTGTCTTACAAAAAGGATCTCTTGAGCAGATCGGGACCCCTGTTGAGATTTACGAAACACCAAAAAGCACCTTTGTGGCCGATTTTATTGGAGATACGAACTTCTTCAATGGGACCATTGTGCAGCAAAGTGAAATTTCACCGGTCGATTATTGCCTGTTAGACATAGCACAATTTTCCCCAATCCTTTGCTTTAACGACAAAAAAAGCATCGAAACAGCTCCTAAGTCTGCTGTTGAAACCGCTGCCTTTAAATTAAAACAGGGCGATGCTGTAATTTTAAGCATCCGTCCGGAAAAAATTCAGATTTCCCGTGAAAAACCGCAAAAAAACAACTTGCACAACCTATTCTCAGGAACAATTGAGACGATCGTTTACAAAGGGGACCACACACATTTTGAAATCAATGTTTCTGGAAGAAAGATTCTCGTGACACGCCAGCACAGGCATTTTCTATTAGACGAAGTTCCATTTACATGGGATGAAACCGTTTGGCTCTGGTGGCATGCGGATGACGGATTTATGTTAGAAGTAACGCCATGACAATAACAAACAAAGAGTGGATGATCACTCTGCCTTCTTTAACAGCTTTAACTGTATTTTTTGTCGTGCCAGCCCTGATTATATTTGCCTATGCATTTAGAACGGAAGGGACCTTTGCGGGAGAAGAACCGGGATGGTCTTTACACGCCATTCGCAGTTTAAGCGACGTCAATTATTATTTCTTGATTGCACGGACGTTTTTGATCAGCGGCCTTGCGACAATAGGCTGCCTGCTGCTCGCGATTCCGGTCGGCTATCAGCTGGCGGTCATCTCTAAACGTGCGGCAAAGGCGCTCATTATACTTTTCGTCCTCCCCTTCTGGACAAGTTTTCTCATCCGGATCTTTGCCTGGAAAATTCTTTTGCACCCGGAAGGGTATATCAAGCAGATCCTTGTTTTCCTTCACCTCGCAGATCCCCATTCGACTTTGCTTTATAATCAGACCGCCGTATTACTCGTCATGATCTACACATATATCCCTTTTGCCATTTTCCCCATCTATGCGGCCGCTTCTAAATTTAATTTTCAATTGATCGAAGCTGCCATGGATCTTGGCGCATCGCAAACGAAAAGCTTTTTTAAAGTATTTATCCCAGGGGTCAGCAAGGGCATATGGACAGGAGCTCTCATGGTATTTATCGCGACCATTGGCGCCTATGTGATCCCCGATTTGATTGGCGGGGTCAACAGCGAAATGATCGGGAATAAAATTGCCGGGCGGATTTTTGTCGATCAGGATCTTCCTCAGGCGAGCGCGTTATCTCTTTTGCTTGTCGCAATTGTCCTTCTTCCCCTGATGATCACCACATTTATTTCGTCCTTTCGTCCCAAGAGGATTGAAGCCGAAGCCAGGAACAAAGAATGAAACGAAATCGCCTTTGCTTCTGGATAACAGTTGCTGTTCTTATGTTCCTCTACCTTCCTATTCTTATCCTGATCGTCTATTCCTTTAATGATTCCCGTTTTAGCAGCGAATGGTCAGGCTTTACATTGAAGTGGTATGAAAAATTATGGAACGATCTTGACCTATGGGAATCTCTAAGCAACTCTATTGTCATTGCCATTTGCGCGACAATTGTCTCATGCATCATTGGAACATCCGCTGCCTTTGCTTTACACCTGTACCGCAGCAAACTGCAGACCGTCCATTACGCTCTTGTCTATACCCCCTTGATCATGCCCGATATTTTAATGGGCGTCAGCCTTTTGTTGTTTTTTATCGCTTTTAGCTTTCCCCTTGGCTTATTTACGATTTTCATTGCTCATACCATATTTTGTGTGAGCTATGTCACCATGGTGATGCGATCGAAACTGCAAAATTTCGATTTTACTCTTGTAGAGGCCGCTCAGGACTTAGGTGCTACTTCCTGGGTAATTATGCGCAGAATTTTCATTCCTTTATTGAGCCCCGGCCTCGCTTCTGCTGCATTATTGGCTTTTATGCTTTCGATCGATGACTTTGTCATCACCTATTTTGTCGCAGGGCATGGGGTGTCAACGTTGCCGATCTATATTTATGGCATGATGAAATTTGGTTCTACACCAGTGGTAAACGCTCTTTCTGTCGTCATTTTATTTGCCACTTTTATCATTATTTTAGCGACCCATCGCTTATCGAAGGATGACTAAATGAGATTTTTTACAGCCTTACTTTTGCTGCTTTGTCTTGTCATTCTTAACTCTTGCGATTCGAAGGGAGGGCCGCAACTTCATATGTTGACCTGGAGCGGGTATCTGCAGCCTGAGGTCATTGAAGACTTTGAAGAAAAGTATCAATGTCGTGTGGTCATCGACACTTATGATTCGAACGAGTCGATGTATGCAAAATTAACCTTAGGGGCTTCCCATTACGATCTTATTTTTCCAAGTAATTATTTCTTGGAGTTGCTGAATGAACGGGGCATGCTGCAAACGGTCGATTACTCAAAAATTCCCAACGGGAAAAATTTAGATCCCAGGTATATGAAAAAGTTAGGGCCCGATTTGCAGGCTCTTGGCGTTCCTTATACGACAACCTCGGCTGGAATCGGCTACCGCAAAGACAAGATGCAAAACCCCATTGATTCCTGGGGCGTTTTCGGCAATCCGGCATATAAAGGGCGAATGACGATGTTAAATGATATGCGGGAAACCCTTGGCGCTGCATTGCTATTCTTGGGGTATAAGGCCAATACGACTGATCCTGCTGAAATCACAGAAGCTGCCGACCTTCTTATCACATGGAAAAAGAATTTGGCTAAGTTTGAAAATGAACAATATAAATCGGGAATTGCCAGCAGTGAATATTTGGTCATTCAAGGGTATAATGGCGATATTTTGCAAGTGATCAGGGAAAATCCCAAAATTGGTTTTGTTTACCCGAAAGAAGGAATTACCATTACCTTTGATTTTATCGCCATCCCAAAAGCAAGTCAGAATCCCGAACTTAGCTATCTTTTCATCAACTATTTGTTGGAGCCGGATGTGGCATATGAGCATATGGAATTTTCCTCTTTCTTTAGCCCCAATACGGCTGCTTATCCCCTTCTTCCAGAGGAATTACGAGAAAACCCTGCTTTCTTTATGCCGGAATCTGTACTGGAAAAGGCAGAACTCATCCGCTATCTGGGAGTGCAGGGAAAGTTGTATAACCGGGCCTGGGACCGCGTGAAAAATGAATAATCAGGAGGAAACATGGGACTATCAGGACTAGGGGCTGCATCCAAGGCATTGCTCCTCTGGAATGCCGATTCTTTATTAGAACGTGCAACGAGATTGAATGATTATGCTGTGGTATTCCATGCAGATCGAATCGCTTTTGCAAGAGACAGCTTATATTTTAGCATTGCCCTAACGGCGGCGACAGAGTATGTACCTTATCCGGTTTTGCGTCCTCTGTGTACTGTTGCGACATTGGGGGTGTCAACCTACTTTGCTAAAAGATTATACGATGAGACTCAGAGATTGCAGGATATTTTTATTGCCCGAGTGCTTACTGACGGGCAGGCGTTTAGAGGGTATTATCTTTATTAACACTTCACTTTTATTACCAAATTTGGTACGATGAAGTTATGAGCGATAAATTAGAAGTAGATTTTTACCAAGAGCCAAATGGAAATGAACCAGTTAAGAAGTGGCTCAAAAGTCTGGATAAAAATACTAGGTTAATTATAGGAGAGGATTTAAAGAGAGTCCAGCATCGTTGGCCCTTAGGAATGCCGCTCGTTCGCAGCCTATCCCATGGATTATGGGAATTAAGGAGCACGTTACCTAATAGAATATCAAGAATAATTTTTATTATGCATGGAAATAAAATTGTTTTGTTGCACGGGTTTATAAAAAAAACAGAAGAAACACCAAAACAAGATAAAGAACTAGCCACATACAGGGCTAAAAATGTACGTGAGGCAGGGTATGGGAAAAAATAAAAGGCACAATTATATAGGTTCCAGTTTAGATGAATTCTTAAAGGAAGAAGGGATTCTAGAACACTGTGAAGGGGTTGGAGCAAAATATGCTTTTACTATGCAGTTGAAAGATGAAATGGAAAAACAAGCCATCAGCAAGGAAGAGCTCGCTGACAGAATGCATACTAGCAGGTCAGCCGTAGACCGTATTTTAGATCCAAATAAACCCTCAACTCTAAGATCATTTTACAAAGCTGCAATAGCTATTGGAAGACCTCTCAAAATATCGCTGGGTTAAATGCACAGAAGACGCTCTATTCTTTAATGCTTTTCTCATACGCATCGAGCTGCTGCTTGCGGATAACAAGACGGCTGTCTGCATCGATGATTTCTTTCGCCTGTTTTAAGAACAGTTGGCTTTCTTCCCTGTTGTCAGCGCTTAGCGCCTTAGCCAATCTAAGGTAAGCTCCAGAGAGCCAAACATTGATAAAAAAGGAATCGATTTGGGAGGCACGCTCTTTAATGACAGCAATACCCTGCAAGCTCATCATCTTGCCGGCCTCTTTTTTCCCGTTTCGATACATGGCATCTCCGAGATGAGCCATCCAATCCCCTTTTTCAGGAGTCTCTTTGGGATAGAGATCCACTGCTTTTCTATACTCCATTTCCGCAGATGCATAGTCATTGAGCAAGATTGCCGAAGTGGCATTTAAGAAGTGGATCAGGTAGAGACGGTCCAACAGACCGTACGTTTTTGCAATTTCAAACATCTCTTCTGCCTCTTTTTTTACAAAGATCGCATAAATTTTGTCTTCCGTCTTATAGAAGAGATGCTTCCATGAGAGTAAACGCCCTGTTAAACTTTCGATCATGTTTGCATAATCATGCTCTTCCGCAAAGCGCACAATAGCCTGATTGTAGAGATTGATGGCTTGCAGGCTTTTCCCTTCCTCTCTGAGAATGTCCGCTTCATTTTGGTATTCTTTGGGGGTGGAGGCAAGCGAGACGGAAGCGGCAAAGAGCAGGAATGCACCAATTATGGCTTTTAATGAGTCAAACATAAGGCTCCATTTATATTAAAATTGAGGATAACCAACGAAAGTATATTGACAGTGTAGCTTAGAAGTCAAGATCAATGGAATGAAAATCAGCAATTCCCGCCAATAAAGTTTTTGATTAAATTTTTTGGGATAAGCTAGTTTTTCGTTATAAATGTTTATTGCTGAATGACTTTAAACTATTTAACGCAGAGGCGCAAAGTCGCAAAGACGCAGAGTAACCGAAAACTATGGCATCTCCGCGTCTCTGCGACTTTGCGCCTCTGCGTTAAATATTTGCATCATTACTTCCTAGATGATATTTAGGGGGATTTTTTTGGTGCACCATCGAGCGAACATATAATATCACATACTCTTGTTGTTTTAAGGGAAATTGCTTGAATGAAGATTTTAAGAAAGCATGGCAGAGCAGCAATCATCGTGATGGCATTCATCGATAAGGTCTTTTGCACCGTCTAAAAGATAGGATGCTAAAGAAACATCCCCTTCATAAGACATTTCCACCTGGAGTTTTCCATCAACTGAAGACGCATCGCATGTAATTAAAACATAGCAGAGATGTTTTTTTGCCAAAGCGGCCTTAATTGATTCTTCACGCTTGTGTTGCATTATTCCTCCATAAAGGGATGAAAACGATTATTTTCTTCGATAATTTATGTTTTTTTCTTCTAAATTTTCACATTACTCGATTTGACATTTATTACCAAGATAAAATGGTTACCAAAATAGTTTAAAAAAAACAATTGTCATTACTAAGGAAATATATTATAATAGTATTATGAGGCAGTTGCAAGAGTATGAACGATATAAAAGGGCTCGCAGCATGGATTGATGCACAAAAGTTGTCTTTAGTCGATACTTTGCAAAAATGGTCCGACATCAATTCAGGCTCTGATAATCTGGCTGGACTACAAACGATGCTGCGTGCATTGCAGTTGCAGTTTGCACAGCTTCCGGGAAATCTTCAAATAGTGAAGCTGCCCCAAAGCCAAATTGTCACAAAAACCGGAAAAATTGTTTTTCTGGAAAGCGCAGAGGCACTTAGTCTAAAGAAGGAAACGACAAAACCTGCAATAAGAGTGCTGCTTTGCGGACACATGGATACTGTTTATCATAGCAGCCATCCGTTTCAAACATCTACTATGGTATCTCCGGACCGTATGACAGGACCCGGGACTGCCGATATGAAGGGAGGGTTAGTCATTATGCTGACATCTCTTTTAGCCCTGGAACAACATCCGTTAGCTAAGGATATCGATTGGGAAGTATTGATTGTGCCGGATGAAGAAACCGGATCGGTCGCCTCTCATCAGCTTCTCGAAGAAGCAGCCAGGCGAAATGATATCGGACTCATTTTCGAACCTGCCCTCCCCGATGGCGCGCTTGTAAGCTCAAGGAAAGGATCTGCCAATTTTACAGTCATTGTCAAGGGGCGGGCTGCCCATGCCGGGAGAGATTTTCACGAAGGACGCAGTGCTGTTGTTGCATTGGCAAAGTTTATTGCAAAAATCGATCAGATGAATAATAGCGATGCAAACCACCCCTCTTCCCTTACGGTCAATGCAGGAAATATCTTTAGCGAGGGCCCTGTCAATATCGTTCCCGATCTGGCCAGTTGCGAGGTCAATATCCGGGCAGATACATCGAAAGAGTTGCAATCGCATATTGCTTTGTTGCACGAGGTTGCAGAGGAGTTCTCAAAAGAGGGAATTGCCTTTACCATCCACACACACCATATAAGGCCTCCTAAAATTTTTGATGACCGCACGAAAGAGCTGTTCAAAATGTTAGATGATTGCGCTAAGGAAGAGGGGTATTCTCTATCCTACCGGAAAAGTGGAGGAGTCACAGACGGAAATACTCTGGCAGAAAATGGTCTTGCCGTCATCGACACTCTTGGAGCCATTGGGGGGAACATCCATACACCAGATGAATATGTGTTGGTAGACAGTCTGACTTCCCGTGCTAAACTGACCTTGCGATTATTAATTGCTCTCTGTTCTAAGGCAAAAGGATCTGATACATCACACAAGAGGTGATTGCCATGTCTCAGCATAACCCAAAATATACGGGGCATAAAGAGTTGATTGGCACAAGGTTTTGTCATGACCAGCGGATCAACCAGGTTAAGCAAATTTTGCATACTGCATTGCAGGAATATCAACAAAAAGTCACCAAAATTACCCCTCCTAATCCCGCGCTAAAACAATCTTATGATGAGATGATCGCCTCATTTATCGAATACCGGGGAAATAAATTGTGGTTTCCTTACATCGGCAGCGGCTTTGGCAATGGGGCGCTTGTCGAATTGGCCGATGGTAGCGTAAAGTATGATTTTATTTCAGGCGTTGGCGTCCATTTTTTTGGACATAATCATCCAGATATTCTCAATGCCTTGGTCGAATCGGCTATTAGCAATACGATTATGCAAGGGCACCTGCAGCAAAATGTCG
The DNA here is from genome assembly GCA_013287905.1 of Chlamydiota bacterium. Lineage (GTDB taxonomy): Bacteria > Chlamydiota > Chlamydiia > Chlamydiales > Parachlamydiaceae > JABDCW01. Next base: position 35,194 of record JABDCW010000004.1, read on the forward strand.
ATTCACTCGAACTCTCTTCGGCTTTAATTTCTGCCTCCGGGCTCGATCATTGTCTTTTGACGACAGCCGGGGCTTTGGCCAATGAAAACGCATTGAAGATTGCCTTTCAAAAACGATTCCCCGCTAACCGTATTTTGACGTTCAATCGTTGCTTTTTAGGAAGGACACTCGCTACTGCGCAAATTACCGATAAGGCATCGTATCGGGAGGGTCTTCCATCCAATTTTTTTGTCGATTATATTCCGTTTTTTGACGAAGCCCATCCAAAAGAAAGCACTGACGCAGCAAAAAATGCTCTCAATGATATTATCCGCCGCTATCCGAATCAGCATGCACTGATGTGCTTTGAACTTGTCCAGGGCGAGGGCGGCTGCTATACCGGCTCCCACCATTTCTTTACAAGCTTAATGGAGATTCTCAAAGCTAATGATATCGCCATCTTAGTCGATGAAGTACAGACCTTTGGCCGCACCGATCAGCTTTTTGCCTTTCAACACTTTAATTTACAATCGTTTGTCGATATCGTCACCGTTGGTAAGTTATTGCAGGTATGCGCAACGCTTTTTACAGAAAAATATAAGCCGCGTCCCGGTCTGATCAGCCAAACATTTACTTCGAGCACCTCTGCCATTAAAGCCGCAACTGTCATCCTCAATAAGCTGCTCAATGAAAATTTTTTTGGGGCCAATGGAAAAAACGCCGTTTTCCATCATTATTTCGTCAAGCAGCTGAAAAACCTCGCAGAACGCTATCCAAAATATCTCTCAGGACCATTTGGCATGGGCAGTATGATTGCATTCACCCTTTTCGATGGAAACGAAGAGAAATCGATCAAATTCGTCCGCCGTCTCTTCGATGCAGGAGTCATGAGTTTTATCGCAGGCGGAGAAAAGTATCCCACGCGCATCCGTTTTCTCCTCCCGTCCGGAGCCATTTCCTTTTACGATCTCGATAAAGTCTTTGCAGTCCTTGAAGAAACGTTGGTTGCTTTCATACAAGAAATGGAGGTGACATAATGAGGATCATTCGACCAATCACAAAAAAAGAAGAGGAGATTTTTATCGAATTTGCGTTTCATATTGACCAAGGGATGAGCAGCATGCCGAAAAATCGCGAGAGATTGCTTCATATACTGCACCAAGCCGAACATTCCTTTCAAAAAGAGATTATTACCCCTGGGGATGAGCATTATATCTTTGTCCTGGAAGACCTGCAAACCGGCAATATCGAAGGCACTTGTGGAATTGTCGCTAAAACGGGGTTGCATGATCCTCTTTACTTTTATCACAAAGAACATATGCAGCGGATGGACCATGAAATCCCCTATCTTCGGATGGTCCATTATTTTTCGCAGCCATCTGAAATCGGTTCCCTTTTTTTAATTCCCGAAGCCCGTCATACAGGGAGCGGCAGATTATTATCTCTCTCCCGCTTTCTGTTTATCGCAGCAAATCCTGAACGTTTTGATCCGGTGGTTTTTGCCGTCATGCGTGGATTTTTTACGGAAAATCGCATCAGCACTTTCTGGAATGGGATCGGCCGTCATTTTTCCCATATGGAGTTTAACGAGATCATGAAATTGCAAAATGAAAGTGAACTCGATATTCCACGATTTTTTCCCAGTTTCCCGGTATATTTAGAACTGTTGCCTAAAGAAGTGCAGGAAAGCGTATCTAAAGTGCATACAGACTCTTTACCTGCACTGAACATGCTCATTCAGGAAGGATTTCAATTGACAAATGAAGTAGATATGATCGATGGCGGTCCAAAGATCGAAGCCGAAGTTTCCCAAATCCGTACGATAAAAGATTCCATTGTTGCGGTAGTGGAAGAGATTGTAGCAAACGTGGTTGATCAAAGACGTTATCTTATTTGCAATAATCAATTGCAATTTCGTGCCTGCTGTTCCGGGATTATGTGTAAGAAGTCAAAATTTTCGGTTGCGATTTCAGAGGAAGCGGCTTTTGCTCTGCAGGTGAAGAAAGGTGATATGGTTCGTTATGTCCCCGCAGTTGGGACATGAAAACTCTTGACAAGGGGCGCCTTCCAGTTATAAATTCACGCCATGTGCAACTTTGACCGTTAATTCAACACAAAGGCACAAAGGCACAAAGACACTAAGAAGTAAGGGTCTCTAGGGAAAAATTTCTTTGTTTCTTTGCGACTTCGTGCCTTTGTGTTGAATTTATTATAGATAATGCTTAAAAAGGTTTTTGTTTACTTGTTTACTTATGGGTAAAACTATGATTGCGCCTTTGCATCTTTGGGTTAAATATTTTTCAAACATGAGCAATACATCATGCAAATGATCGATGTTGGTGCAAGAGGCTCTCCCCTGTCGAGAAAACAAGTCGATGAGGTGTACCGGGAAGTTCTTGCCCTTGCCCCTCATATACAATTTACCCCTCATTTCATCGATACTACCGGCGATAAAGACCAAACGACCTCACTCAAATTTTTGGAAAAGACAGATTTTTTTACGAAAGAGGTCGATGAGATGCTGTTGTCGCGGCAATGCCGCATTGCGATCCATTCAGCCAAAGATTTGCCGGACCCGTTGCCTGATGGTATTGTGATTGCTGCGATTACCCGTGGGGTTGATCCATCTGACTCTCTTGTACTGCACGAAGACCAAACCTTTGCAACACTGCCTTCGGGGGCACTCATTGCCTGCTCATCCATCCGGCGGGAAGAGGCGATCAAAAGTTTACGGCAGGATTTACGTTTTGCCGATATCCGGGGAACCATTTCACAGCGTCTGGACCAATTATTTTCGCGAAAAGTTGACGGGGTCGTTATAGCAGAAGCTGCGCTAATCCGCCTCGGACTGACAGGATTAAACCGCTTCAAAATTCCTGGAGAGACAGTCCCTTTGCAAGGGAAGCTGGCTGTTGCAGTCCGGAAAGGTGATCATGAAATGATCCGGCTCTTTGCCAATATCGACTACTGGTGAGCAAATGGATAACCGCCTTTTATTTCTTGGGTTAGAGATGCCTCCAAATCTTTTCGGCCGGGAGGTCATTCATTGTCCGCTGATCCGTATCATTCCTCGCGCGCCTTCGGATGTAGGAATTGAAACGGCTTTTCGGAAGTTTCCCTCATGTACCCATATCCTGTTTACAAGCAAAAGCGCAGTGCATATTTTTTTTTCGTTCTTTTCTTATTTTCATATCGATGTAAAGGATGTCCAAAAAAAACAAATTTTGGCAGTCGGAAAAAGAACAGCCTTATGCGTTGAGCAATATGTGGATTGCTCCCCTTTAGTTGCCCGAAACGAATCGGCGGAAGGGGTGATTGAACTGCTCTCTTCATTGCGGCCAAATAGCAGGGAAACGTGGAAAGACTGGCTTCTTTTTTGGCCCCATGCAGCAAAATCCCGCCCTGTTTTGGAACAATGGATGCAAGAGAACTTTCTTGCCTTTTGTGCTCCCGTTGTTTACGACACAGTTTCGATCAAACCAGACCGTTTGCCCTCCCCTCATACTTATGATGAGATTGTGTTTACCAGCCCGTCTGTTGTGGAGGCGTATCTGGAAATATTTGGTTCCTTGCCTGCAGATAAAGTGCTGACTTCAATTGGTCCCATTACGGAACAAAGGCTGCAGTTGGAAATTACATTAAACAAATTAAATAAATAAAAAAATATTGATTTTTTATTTTAAATCTGATAATATTTATTTTGATTTAAATAAAAAAAGGTATGATATGGATACAATAATAAATCCTTCAGTTAATAACGGACAGGATTGGGGAACTGTTGACTTAAAACTACCAGTAAAGGAAACTGCTCAGAGAGGTTTGTTAGTCACGGCAACAGCATTATCGATTCTTTCTGTTATCCCCCCTTTTCGATTGGCCGCTTCAACCGCGGCACGTGCTATTGCCCTAATATCCTTAGCCATTAGTTGTACGGACGACATTTCTAAGACATCTCTTTTAATGCGTATAGCAAAATGTGCAATTCCAGTATTAGGTATAGCAGCATTAGCGCTCACATCTCCAATCGTAATAGTAGCGTCAATTGCTGCAGATGTCGGTATTCAAACAATTGAAACTCTTAAAGCGTTGTACAATAGGGATTGGAATAAAGCCTCTTTGCACTTCAATATATTGGTTATTGATTCTCTTGCTTTGGCGGCGGTAGTGACAGGTGGATGGCAGCTTATGGTGGCAGCTGCTGCGGCAAGTTCATGCTTCATGTTAGCGATCTTTGTGAAAACAGCCAGAAATGCTAAGTCGGCAGGAGATGTTGTAGATGCAGTTTGTTATGCTGCGATGGCTGGGGCCGGGATTGCAAGCGCGATTTCCGCTTATCAGATTACCCGCAAGTACAAAACAATTACTCAATACCCCGTTAAAATTGCATCTGAGTCGTGGACAAAGTACACTTACTACAGAGGAAAGATCGTCAGCCAGGAAACAATAGTTTGGAAGGAGGCATACGAAATGCACACTCGCATCGAGGATGCGACATGTGTTGTGAAAGCTCCACTTGACATTGTACATTATCCCACAGTACCTCTTGCGGGCACAGTGATTGTGCATCCGGAAAGCACATCTAAAACCGCAAAAGCTGCTTAAATCGAGCTTATATAGTGTTAAACATTTTGCATTTTAATAGCTAAAATGTTATGGTTTAATTTCTTAAACCTTTTAACATTAAGGAATTATATGAATACCACCTCTTCTGTTACTTCGCCTAGTCCTACTTTTCCGGTAACAACGACGACCAACCAGGAACCCGAGTGCACTTCCAAGGGTCTATTTATGTGCGGTCTTGTTGCATTAGCAGCATTTGCAATAGCTTATAAGAACAGGAACAGTGCAGGAAAACTGCAGTTTACAAAATGTGAAAAGGATAATCCCCGTCACTTTCGCGATTACTCAAAAATCTCAACGTTGACTGATCTTAAAATAAATAAGACCGATATCGGGAAGCTTCACTTGTCCGGCAGCGGGCAGTTTGGGGCTGAACATATCCAAACGATTGCAGATTTGACTCTGATGGGTAATCGGAATCGCGAGCTGTGGTTCGTCGATGTACGGGCAGAAAGACACTGTTTTGTGGACGGCAAACCAGCGGTTTGGAAACGGGATACCGAAAAACGTAATGAATCGACTGCTGAAGTCGTAACCGCTGAAAATCAGCTGATCAGTAAAATTGCCAATAAAAACTTCACCATTAAACAATGGAAAGGCGAAGAGACTCAAATGACAGCGAAAGTAGAAAACGAAAAAACAGTGGTGGAAGCAGCTGGACATAATTATGTACGTTTTCCCATTGTGGAACATCATATTCCGACAGATGCTTGTGTCGATAGCATCGTCCAATTTATTAAGAGCCACGGCCAAGCCCACCTCCATGTGCATTGTTACGTGAAAGAAAGGTCTACACTCGTTTTAGCCATGGTAGATATGCTTTACAATGTTCATGAGATCGCTCTTTCCGATATTACTGATCGGGCTCAAGCCATAGGTGGAACAGATTTATTTAAAGTCTCAAGCAAGAGAAAAAAACACTCTCCAGAGTTAACTGAAGAGAAAAAAAAATTCTTATGGAATTTTTATTTCTATTGTCGAGATGAAGATCCGCTTGTGAAAAAAACAGCTAAAACATGGACGGAATGGAGTCGCCTGAATAGAAAATAATGATCAGGTCATAGAGTTGGTTTAAAATCTTTTTGCGGGTATTACTGATCGACATGGGACTTTGGAAATGTAGAAGGCAATAAACTACCACAGAGCCCACAGAAAACACAGAGAAGGCTTATGAATTATTTAATTAATCCAGATATGCATGAAGAAATAGATGGATGTGAAACTGACCTTTTGACACAGGCAATATCATAGGAGCGGCTATTGATCCACTCTCTGTGTTTTCTGTGGGCTCTGTGGTAGTTTTTATTTTTGGAAACAACGGTGCAATTTATTTAAGACCCTTGTTCCTATTTCAGGCATGCTTCTGGAACCATGCGGTCGATAATTTGGCGACCTCTTCCAGGCAGCCTGCCTCTTCAAAAAGGTGAGTGGCACCGGCGATGATCTCGATTTTTTTCGTACCCCGCAGCCGTTTGTAGGCCGACTGGTTCAGTTCGATCACTCCAAAGTCGTTCCCTCCAACAATGAGCAAAGTCGGAGCTGTCACAAGCGGAAGCTTTTCCATAGCCAGATCGGGGCGTCCGCCCCGTGAAACAACGGCGCAAATTTCATCTTTCATCAATGCAGCCGCCTGTAAGGCTGCTGCTGCCCCTGTACTGGCTCCGAATAGTCCGATTTTTAAATTTTTCGTCTCCGGTTGTTCCTGGAGCCAGCGAATCACCGCAATTAAACGCTCTGTCAAAAGATCAATATCAAACCTTGTCTGATATACCTCATCTTCCTGCTGTGAGAGCAAATCGATCAGCAAAGAGGCCAGGTGATTTTCATATAAAATATCGGCGACAAAATTATTGCGCGGAGAAAAGCGGCTGCTTCCGCTGCCATGAGCAAAGAGAACGATCTCCTTTACGTCATCGGGAATTCTCAAGATCCCGTCCAGGAGATGTCCATTGCATTGGACTTTAATTGTATTTTTCACATTGCCCCCCTTTGCTTCAATTATCAAGGCACTAAGCATTAAAACAATTTATTGAAACACAGAGAAACAGAGGGCACAGAGATTTTCTTTTTTGCAGAAAGGCAAAAAAGAATAGCCTGTTTTTTTTCGCTTCCGCGAAAAAAAAGATGTGTAATAGCTTGTCTCTGTGTTCTCCGTGCCTCTGTGTTTAAAATATTTGTTTTAATGCTCATTACCCTGCTTCAATTGCAAAATTTATGGCAATAATCCCTAAATTTACCTTATAATAAGATTTTGCTTTTGAAGGCCAGCTTTTTTTTAAACTTCTATGACATCTTTACATGTTTTTTATAGCAACCAGATTGAAATATTGTTCCAGCAATTAAAATTTCAATTATTCCATGAGAGCACTCCTTTTTCTAAACGGATGATCATTGTTCCAAGTACCGCAATGAAGACATGGATTCAATTGCAAATGGCCTTGGATCCTCAATTGGGAATTGCCTTTGGAGTAGAAATTCACCTGCTGGAAACGGCTGTGCAGAAACTGTTGCCCAAAGAGGGCGAAGAACCGACGATCCTGGCCCTTACCTTTGCTCTTGAATCGACAATGGAAAAGGTCCTTAATCACCCGGATCAATACCAAAGTCCCCATTGGAAAGTTTTGCTCGACTACTTAAACCTGGACTCCGCCCGTTTACCGAGGCGGATATGTGCATTAAGCGCAACATTGGCAAAACTATTTGCGGCCTACGGAAATGACGCAGCCGGCTGTTTTTCAAATTGGCAAACCGGTCAGCCCTCATTTGCGTGGCAAAAACATCTTTGGGAAGAAATGGAAAAGCTCTACGCCCCATGGAATTACCCAAATCGAAAACTTAAAGTTAAAAATATCCAATGCCGGCACCAGATTCATCTTTTTGGCTTTAGCTTTTTAAGCAAAAACCATCATCAATTTTTTAAAGAAATTACAGGCTCTACCAAGGTCAATTATTACCTCCCCTCCCCTTGCTGTCAATTTTGGCGGGATGTTTTATCCGACAAAGAAAGCATGCGGCTACGCGATTTTTGGCACAAACAAAATGTCCCCGAATCAAACCAACTCCACCTGGAAGAACTCTTGCGAGATAAAAATGCATTATTGGCAAATTTTGGAAGGCTTGGGCGGGAATTCCTTGCCCAATTTGATTCGGATGATTTTCAAACGGGAGAGCGCTACCTTCTTCCTGCGGGAATACAAGACCACCAGGCCTATAGCGACCTTATTTCAGACGCGTTTGGATTTTCCGGAAACAAACACCCGCTGACTATGTTGGAGGCTGTGCAGGCAGATATTGCCTTACTGAGAAACCCCAAAACAACGGAAAAAGTTGTTTTTGAAAGTAATGACCACACTATCGAGGTCCATGCAGTTCCCAAACAAATACGCGAGGTGCAGGTTGTTTACGATATTATCATGAATATTATCGACCGGCACCGCTCCTCTGAGATTCCGGTTACTCCTCAGGACATTCTTGTCATGGCTCCCGACATTTCCCTCTATTCCCCAATGATTAACCACGTGTTTCACAATCCGGAAAGCCGGCTTGAGGTCAATTTGATCAATGCAAAGCCTTTGTCCCAATACCCTCTGATACAAGGCTATCGCAGGCTGCTTCAATTAGCTACGGGGCGTTTAGAGATCTCCGACTTCCTCCAACTTCTCGAACATCAGGGTTTTTGCAAGCGGCAAGGGTTTACCGACGATGACATTATTGCCATCAAACAATGGATCATCAGTGCTGATATTCGTTGGGGGTGTAATATCGATCACCGCAACGCATTATTAAAAAGGAAAACCTGCAAAAACAAAATGGGAGAGGATTTAGCGATTGGTACATGGGAGCATGGCCTTGGAAGACTTCTTGAAGGTTTGGCTGTTTCCTCAACTGAAGAACATAGCGAAGATCTTCCATTTTCTCCATTGGAGGGGATCTCGTCTAACCAAAGTGAACTTTTCGGGCAATTTATCGAATTATTCCATTCTTTGGTGTCTGATCTCGAACCCCTGGTCGACGGGACAAAGTTGACTTTAGTCCAATGGAGTCATTATTTGCAGTCCCTCGCCTATACATACTTAATTTTTCAGGGTTCTGCAGATGAGGAGCAGCGGCTATTGTCCTCGCACCTCGAAATCTTTAAAAATGCTTCCCCCCGACTGGAAAACGAACGATTCAGCTATCAGTCGATTGGACCTCGTTTAAATTTAAGTTTTGAAGAAACAGTCCCGCAGTTCGGCACTAACTCCAATTTACAATCAGTTCGTTTCTCACAGCTATTACCCATGCATACAGTGCCGGCAAAAGTAATCATTTTAATGGGAATGCATGACGGAGCATTTCCGGGAAAAAATCAGGAATCATCGATGAATTTCCTTAACCGAACTCCTAAAGCTGAGTATCAACCTTCGCAATCCGACTTTGACCGTTACCTGTTCCTCGAAGCTTTACTGTCTGCGAGGCAGTATTTTATCATGACCTATATTTCGGAGGCACCGTCAGAATCGCATGAACAGCTGCCAAGTTTACTGGTCAACGAGCTATTGGAGTATATGGATGAAGCTTTTGCACTGCCGCAGGGCTCTCCATCATCGCGCTGTTTTACCCAGCACCCCATAGTCCCCTTTCACCACTCCTATTTTACTGCCGACACCTCTTTTAAAAGCTATTCTCAAAGCTACTATAGAGCAGCTCTTGCACACAGCGGGACAAATAAAAAACAGGCCGCCAACTTGCTTACCGCTTTTCCAAAGCCGGCAGAACTTTTAAGTCTTCTTCCCTCCCGGCACGTATCCCTTGGAGACTTGAATGCATTTTTAAAAAACCCGTTAAAAATCTACTGCAATCATGTTTTAAAAATACACTTGAATAATGGCGATGACCGTTTAAAGACCGAGGAAGAGTTGCTTGTTTCTCCTATCCACCGGTCGTTGATTGTCAAGGGATCTGTGTTCGGCGATGCAGCCCACGTACTTTCCCGGGCAGAAAAAGCAGGAAAGCTGCCAAAGGGGCCTTTTTATCTCTCTGAAAGGGATACCCTTCATCGCGAGATCGAGGAAATGAAGTCCACGCTGCGGACTTCCGGAATAGACACGGAAAATATTTTTTCAATCGATTTTAGCCCAAAATACTTGTCTCCATCTTACGATGGCAGAAAATGGAAAATACCTCCATTACATGTTACAGGAAATTTTTTTAATCAGGTTGCTCTTTGCGGTCACATTGAATATGTCTCTAAAAACGGATTAATTCTATTTGCCCATGATGAATTTGAAGAGGCGGTCAAATGCTGGCCGTTGATTGCCGCATTTAACCACCTCATCCACACATATGATCTGGATATTCAGCCCCAAGTGATTTTTGTCAAAAAAGCAAAAGCCGCTAAAAAACCGCTAAATTTTGGAAATCCCGGACAATTAGTTGAAATCCTGTTGGACTACTATTTAAAAAACAATCGGATACTATCTCCATTACTGCCCGAATGGACCTATGATATCATGCAAGCTTCTGTGGATGCATTAACTGAAAAGTTCAAAAAGCCCGTCAACGATGAATTTTATCCCATTTATAATGAATACCTCAGGTGGTTGAAAATGACCTCGCCGGGGCTTGCTGTCGAAACGGCAATCACCCATTGGCAGCCGGTTGCGCAAAACCTATTTGCCGAGATGGAAAAAGCGTGGTATTCCCGGTCAAAATGAAGAAGTGGTTTACGTGCCCGCATTGATTACTCATTTCCGAAGTGCTTTTCGTGCCCGTGAGCGTGCCCGCATTGATTACTCATTTCCGAATTTATGCTCCCTCTTGAGATTGGAGGGATAAAAGAATTCGGAAAAGATAAATAGTGCGGGCACGGGCACGGGCACGCTCACGGGCACGAAAAGCACTTCGGAAATGAGTAGTCAATGCTGGCACGGGCACGAAAATTGTCCTTAATCGGTAATGACCACCGTGCGTGCTACGCGATCGACAGTCTCGAGGGGCGCAATCTCCTGGTCAACTCCTGAGCCAAGCTCCTTAAACTTGCGTGCTGTGACGAGAATCCGCCCTTCTATCGAGCCTACTGCTTTATTATAAGACTCAACGGCACGGTCTAAACCTTTGCGGATGTCATCAAAATGCTCTGCCATAATACGTATCCGGTCATGCAGAGTCTTTCCAAGGTCGCAAATTTGCTGGGCATTTTTGGCGATCAATTCTTGTTTCCAACCATATGCCACTGAGCGCAATAAAGCAATCAACGTTGTCGGGGTGGCCAAAATGATCCGCTGTTCGACCCCATATTCGATCAGGGTTGGATCGAATTCCAAAGCTGCGCTGAAAAATGGCTCGCCCGGGAGGAAAAGAACGACGAACTCAGGCGCTGCAGTAAACTGTTCCCAATACGATTTAGCCGCCAATTGCATGATATGTGCACGCACTTGTCTCGCATGCTCCTGCAACTTTAATTGCCGCGCCTCTTCCGATGATTCCAACGCTTCCAGGTACGCTTTTAATGGAGTTTTTGCATCGACGACAATTTGCTTGTGATTGGGCAGTTTAACCACAAGATCGGGGCGTAGCTTCCTGTCATCGGCATTGACGTTTTCCTGCTGGACAAAATCGCAATGTTCGATCATCCCCGCCATTTCGACGACCCGTTTTAACTGAATTTCACCCCAACGTCCCCGTGCCTGAGGCATTTTTAATGCTTTGACAAGGTTGGAAGTTTCTGTCTGCAATTGAATGTGCGAATTGGCCATCGCTTTGACTTGTTCGCTGAGAGAGGTATAGGCGCCAATGCGGTATTTTTCTGTTTCCTGAAATTTATGGTCAAACCGGTCCAGGGATTCCTTAATCGGCTTGACCATTTCGTCAATCGCCTGCTTTCGCATCTGCAGATCGACCTTTGCTGTTTCCTGAAATCGTTCCAGCTTTGTCGTTGCCAATTCCAAAAAGGATTGGCTGTTGTTTTTTAATGCATCTGCAGATAATACTTTAAATGAATTTTGCAGCGTAGTTTGCGATTGTTGCAGCAGCTCGATTTTTTCCTGAAAAGCTTTGCTTTGTTCCTGCAATTGCGTTTCGGCAACAGTCCGCCGCTCATTGGCCAGCTGATTTTCCGCTCTTAAATTCAGAGCTTCTTGTTTTAACAGGTCAATACTTTGCTGCAGGGCGTGTCCGTTTTGCGTTTGATTTGCATATTTTTCTTGCCATAGAATAATGCTAACATGCATCTTTTTAAACAAAATGACAAGCCATGCGATGATAGCAATCCCTGTTACAATGCCCGCTGCTAATATAATGTACATAAATACCGTGATATATTTTTCAAATCTGCTGGTAATATAGAATGAAAAGCTTTTTTCTTCAACATAAAGCATGGACTTTTCCCGTGTTGCTGGTACTGATGATCACCCCGTTTACCCCTGCAATTGATCTTGCAATCGAGAATTTCTTTTACCATGGCCATGGTCTGTTTTTGCAAAATGAATTTTTCAGTTTTATTTATAGCTACGCTATAGTGCCAGCCCAGCTCACGGTTGCGATTGCTCTATTCTGTTTTGCCGGTTCTTATTATTTTCCGGCTTTAAGAAAATACCGGGCGATTGCCTCTGTCTTAGTATTTACCCTTGCAATAGGCTCCGGCCTGATTATTCATCTTGTCCTTAAAGATCATTGGGGCAGGCCTCGCCCGCGGCAGGTCGTCGAGTTTGGAGGGGTACAAAATTTTAGACCTTACTACTCCCCTGATTTCAATACGCAAAAAGAACCATCCAAATCCTTTTCTTGCGGACATTGCACCATGGGATTTTATTTTTTTTCCTTTATCGCACTTGGGCTCTATTTGCACAACACATGGTTCTTGTGGTCGGGAATTATCCTGTCGGCAACCCTTGGCAGTTTGCTCTCTCTAACCCGGATGTCCCAGGGAGCGCATTTTTTTTCCGATGTCATGATCTCTGCGCTCATCATGTGGCTGACTGCCCTTTATGTCACAAATTTGAGCTTCCGGTTATTCGGCACCTCCTCTCCTAAGAAAAGCCAATGAAGGGATTGACGGTAAAACAAAGGCGTATCGCCGACTACATTCGGGAATTTGTTGCCGACCATCGCCATTCCCCCAATTATCGGGAAATTGCGAATCACTTTGGTCTGGCCTCATTAGGGTCTGTTCATAAATATATTCAAATTCTAAAAAATAAAGGGGTATTGGCCGATGATCGTTTCAGGACGCTCACTCTCATAGAAGGACCCCGCGATGAAAAGCAGACCGCAAACAACAATTGCGAGATCCCATTCATAGGCATTATCACAGAAAATAAGCCGATCCAGACCTTTTCTCACCCCCAAATGATCCATATCCCTCAAATGCTTATTGAAAATCCGGAAAAAACGTATGCGCTCCAAGTCAAAGGACATTTCTTAAATGAAGAAATGATTGCCGACGGCGACATGTTGATTATTGAAGCTAAGCAAGACGCAGATCCCGGAGATGTCGTTATTGCCTCCATTAATGAAGCCTATACCGTCGTCAAGCGCTACCAGTTTCATGAGACCTCGGTACAGCTCGTGGGGTGTTATCACGACCGCTATCCCATCTTATTGCGTCCTGAAGACATCGAAATTCAAGGGATTTTACTGACGGTGATCCGCACCTTTTCGCCCCGGGAATAAGATTAGAATCCAAAGGCTAGGTCATTAAGATTCATATTTGCTCCGGCTGCATAAGCTGGAGGAGGAGCGATTATTGCAGTCGTGAAAGCAACCGCAGTAATAATCCCAACCATATTATGAGTAAGAGCAAGTTTGAGAAAATTAGCCACAAGGATCTCCTTTTTATTTTTTTTGTGTATTTGATGTCAAAGATATCTAATTCATAGAACAGGGTTTTCCAAAAAAAAAAACGAAAAAACAAAGGTAAACCCAATTATTGCTAAATAAATAGGAATATTTTCTGTCCCTGTAATTACGAAATTCATTTATAAACCTCTATGACTAATCCAAATAAGCCTTGTTGCATAATTCCAAATAAATACAAGTCTTTGATAACTAATTAACTACCACAGAGATCACAGAAAACACAGAGAGGGGGTAGAAAATTAGAATGTGGTTTAAACAATAGTAAGGAGACATGTCTATATTTTATCTACTCTCTTGTTCTCTGTGATCTCTGTGGTAGTTAGTTAATTATTAAAGACTTGTATTTATTTGGAATTATGCAACAAGGCATTTTTGAAAAAGGTTTATTATTCATGCTTTTTTTATTTTTTGAGTATTTTTAATATTTGAAATTTAAATTAATATTTTTTATATAATTGTTTGTTAAATACAATTTATCTTATAATAAAATTAACAAAAAAATTGTTTTATGAGGCAAGTATGCATATTCAACGTCAGGATGATGGAAGATTTCATTTTAAAGTGCCGGATGCAAAGAGTAGAGAGCCACAAGGGGTGGCACGTGGCATTAAAGGATATACCGGACTTATTGGCAGGATCTTAAATCTTTTTGGCAGTAAATTTTTTAAAATTGAAAATGAAGCGGGGAAAGCAATCTATTTGAATCGGGCAAGTACCATTCATTGGCTAAAAGCGGCGGGTGCCATTACTTCGGGCATAATTCCCCAAGAAGTCCAAAAATGCAATAATAAGGCGATCAAAGTGATTTTAAATCAATTGGACCGCTCATTTTCAGATGTGAAATCCGACAGTCCAGTCGATGTTGCGCCGGCAAAGAATGATGCATTGCCTGTGCCGCAAAAGAAAGAAGCTGTAGTGCCGAAGCCGCCAAAAGAGCCTATGCTGCCGAAGGAAGATGCATTGCCAGTGCCGACAAAAGCAGAGCCTGAGCCGCCAAAGAAAGAGGCTGTGCCGCAAAAGAAGGAAGCTGTAATGCCGGAGCCGCCAAAAGAGCCTGTGCTGCCAAAGAAAGAGCCTGAGCCACAAAAGAAAGAGGCTGTAGTGCCGGAGCCGCCAAAAGAGCCTGTGCTGCCCGTTAATGCCCTTGCAGGTGCCAGTGAACTTCCACCACAACTACAAGAAGCGCCTATTGAACCTTCAGGGATAAGTGACTTAACCCCTGATCATCAAAAAGATTTTGCTTCCCTTCCCTATGCCCAAGGAACTCCACCAGATAAAAAATTACATATAGATTGTGGAGAAGAGACAGTAGGCAGGTTTAAAGATATTCATCTTACCTTGGCAAATCAGGTTACAGGAACAGATGGAACGCTTTTTCATGCAAACCATGTTCAATTTGACGGGATACAGACAAAATACATTGCTGCACAGACACCTGTTGATAAAGTACGAGCCGGAAAATTTTTGGAAGCTCTGCGAGAGAAAAATTGCCATCATCTGGTATGGTTAGTGCCTCCTGATGAAGTTCAAAACACTGGACTCAATATATATCCACTTGAAAAGGGCAAAACGATACCGGGTTACCGCTGTATTGAAACCTCTACAGATGAAAGTAGCGGAAGGGTAAAAATTGTTGTACAGTCTGACGATAAACAGCATACACTCACCATTCATCAAATCAAGGCATGGGGGGATCATCGGGCTCCCGATGTCGATCTTTTATGCAAGTTTAGGGAGAGTGTGGAACAGGACATAGGAGACAGTCAAGGCACGCTTGCCGTCTCATGCAGAGCTGGAATTGGTCGTACAGGTACCTACATTGCCATCGATGCTGCAGTTAAGGGGCAAAAAAAGCCTCATGAAATAAAACCCCTTGTTGCTGCGCTTAGAGAACAAAGGTATGGTGCTATTCAATCTCAGGATCAATACAAGTCGGTTTTTCAGGCTGTCGACATGATAAAAAATCGACCTGTATCGAATCAGCCCCAATCGCTAAAAGACATTTTGCTGTCAAAACAGAAAAAAATTAACGAAAAAAGCGCACAAAATGCATTAATTGGCACTCCAATAGGAACGTACATTATTCGTCTATCTAAAGAAGAGGGATTTATCACCCTTACTGTTAAAATAAATGACACATTCGACCTAAACTCCAACTATATGAACGCTCGCATTAAAATAACTGCTGAAGGAAAAGTGCAATTCGACGGTAAGATTTATGAGAATGAGAATGATCTTTTAGACACAATAAAGACTAAATTGAAACTTGAGAGTTTAGCCCCATACCAAGGCCTTATCTAATTGTTTCAAAATTACCGTTATAACAGTAATTTTGAATCAAAGGGTACGTTAGATAGTGACATTTTTTTCAAAATACCCTATATTTACTGTAATGGCGGTAATTTAAATTGTTTTACATATTATGGAACCTAATCAGATAGCATCAATCGTTCATTTTCACCGGAAAAAAAGTGGATTGTCACAAGCTGAACTTGCAAAACTGGCAGGTCTTGGTAAAACAGTCATTTTTGATATAGAAAAAGGAAAATTGTCCGTCCGCCTGGACACCCTTTTAAAAGTTCTGAAAGTACTGAACATAAAGATAGAGCTCCACAGCCCCCTCATGATTTTATATAAGGAAAGTGACAAATGAAAAAAGCTAGAGTGCTTGTTGATGGAATTTTATCGGGAGAGCTTCAGGAAATAGAACGGGGGAAAAAATATCGCTTTGTCTATTGCGAAGGATATCAAGGTCCTTCCGTAATATCTCTCTACAACGTGACATCGATGGATAAACGCAGAGACGCGGAGACACAGAGAAAATTCAAAACCCTGTGTTCCTCTCTCGTCTTTGCGCTCAGCGCCTCCTAAATAACTTACTCGTAGGGAGTGTTACTTTTTAAATTTTCTTCTACGCCACTCACACTAAATACCGCAAGCAGTACATGTTCATGACTCTATTTACTATAACTCAGGCCTTCAGCCTGAATGGTTTATGTTATCTACCTAGGGCGCTGCCCTAGGCTTTTATATACCAGGCCGTTGGCCTGAAAACATGCTCTCAGGGCAACGCCCTGAAATATAAAAGCCTAGGGCAATGCCCTAGGTAGATAGGATAAATCATTCAGGCTGAAGGCCTGAGTTGTAGTGAATAGACTCCGTGAACATGCACCACAAGGATTCTAAATGACACAAGTTATTTCCTGATGGGGGGCGCCGAAGGCAACTGTATTGCTCTGCGTTGAATTGGCTTTTAGACTCATGGGTAATTGGATGCGGTTACCGGTACGATCTTGCGTTTCCCCTGAAACAGCAGAT
This sequence comes from Chlamydiota bacterium, assembly GCA_013287905.1. Lineage (GTDB taxonomy): Bacteria > Chlamydiota > Chlamydiia > Chlamydiales > Parachlamydiaceae > JABDCW01. Next base: position 51,949 of record JABDCW010000004.1, read on the forward strand.
AAATAATGGGCGTGATGTAGAGCGTGAGGACTTGTGAAAATAAAAGACCGCCTACAATGACAAGCCCTAATCCCCGGCGCCCTTCAGAGCCAGTACCAAACCCGATAACAATGGGAATGGCCCCCATGATCGCGACAATTGTCGTCATCATGATCGGACGGAACCGCACAAGGCATGCTTCATAGATAGCTTGCTCAGGAGCAGTCCCATTTTTCTGTGCTTCCAGGGCATAGTCTACCATCATGATTCCATTCTTTTTTACAATTCCGATCAACAACAAAAAACCCACCGCACTGAAAATAGAGATGGGTTCATTAAAGATAAATAACGTCAGGACACCGCCAAGACCGGCAAGGGGGATCGAGGACAAAATTGTCAGGGGATGGATAAAACTCTCGTATAAAATCCCTAACACGATGTACATAACGACTGCAGCGGCTAAAAGCAATAGCAGTGTGGTGTTGATCGTCGTGGCCACCATTTTTGCGGCTCCGGAAAATTCTATTCCCGCATCGCCGGAAAGGTGCTTTTTGGCAATTTCTTCTGCCAGGTCAATGCCAACGTTTGGGGCAACGGAGTCGATAAATGAAAAACGGATCGACGTGGCCGGCAGCTGCTCGCGCCGCATTAAATGGGGGATTCCCAATAGCTCTTTCCAGTTGGCAAGGGCCTTGAAAGGAACATATTGACCGTCTGCAGTTGTTAAATACAGTTTTTTTGGAGCATTTGAATAATTTTGGAATTCGGGCAAAAGCTCCATGTATATTTTCTTTTGGTTCGCCCCTTTTTGAATAGCGCTGACATAAGATTGCCCATAGGCCTGTGAAAGCAGGTTTTGGATATCGTGCTTGTTAAAACCCAAAGTATGGGCAAGTTCTTCATTGACATTCAATGCGAGCATTGGCGTATCGTTTTGCAAAGCATTTTGCACATTTGTAAAGCGGGCGTCGCCTTTCAAGGCTGCAGCAATAGCCGCAGCCGATTTATCAACATCCTCAAATTCATTGGCATGTACATACATTTTATATTGCCCGGCGTGGCCAAAATCGATATCGAGATTCAATAGTTGATAGGGCTGTAAAAATGCCTGGATTCCCGGGATTTTATCTAATGTCGCCTGGAGGGTATTCATGACCGTCTGCTGAGGGGGGCGCATCTCAAGAGGATTTAAGAGCACTAAAAACAACAAATTGCCGCCGTCGTTAATGCTCAAGAAATTTTCAATGAAAGGTTGCTGTTTTGTTATCGATTCGACTTGAATTTGCCGGGCGAGGATTTCCTTTTTAGACAAACCCTTTGGCAAATTGATCATGGCAAAAAATATGCCGCGGTCTTCCATAGGGACTAAACTGACAGGCAATTTCATGAAGAGGAAGATGGTTGCCAACAGGCATACACCTGCAATAGAGAGCATCAATTTGCGAAAAGGAAAACAAAATTTCAGGGAAGAGCCATAGATGCCGACTATCGAAGCGTTGATTTTCGCAATTCTTTCCTGCAGTCTGCTGGGGGTTTTATGTGCTGACAGGAATTGTCCGCATAGCATGGGGGTCAAAGAAAGAGAGATAAAGCCGGAAACTAAAATAGATACGGCAAGAGTGATGCTAAATTCCTGAAATAAACGGCCGGTCATCCCTGGCATGAACAATAAGGGAATAAAAATGGCAACAAGCGACAAGGACATCGAGAGGATGGTAAAGCATATTTGCTTCGTTCCGATTAAGCTTGCCTCTTTCGCATTCATCCCATGTTCGTGATTTCTCACGATGTTTTCAATAACGACAATGGCATCATCGACGACAAACCCTACTGATAAGGTCAAGGCAAGAAGCGATAAAATATTCAGGCTAAAATCGGCAGAGTACATCACGATGAACGTACCTAAGAGGGAGAGAGGAAGCGCCCCGCTCGTGATCAATGCTTCTGAAATTCTTCCTAAAGATAAGTAAATGACGAGAACAACTAAAATGAATGCGAGGACTAAAGACCACTGAATATCGACAAGAGATTCTTCAATCCAGACCGATTTATCAAACCATATGTTCAGTTTGATTGCGGGAGGCAATTGTTTTTCTATTGCCGCAAAAAGATCCCTGACCGATTTGGCGATTTTGATCGTATTGCCGTCAACGACTTTCTGGATTCCAAAAATTAGCGCTAAGGAAGTATCCTGGCCCTCGATGAAATGAAATTCCCTTTCAAGATCAGCTTCTTCGACAACCATGCCGATGTCTTTAATATGGACTTGTGTTCCTTCGATTCGTAAAAGTTCAAGTGTTTTTGCTTCCGCAATTGTCCCCGGCCATTCGATAGAGAGCATTTTACTGCTTGTTTGGATTGTTCCAAGAGGGATTTGCCTGGTGTGATGCTGGATTGTGCTGACAACCTGGTTAAAGCCTATGCGCCTTGCTGCCATAAGTTCGGGGTTTAAGCGTATCCATATTGTGTTTTCCGCTCCATACACCTTCACTTGAGCTACGCCATCGAGACGATTTATGCGCGGCAGTATATGCGCATCGGCGTACTCCCGCATATTTCCTGTTGTTTCTTCTTTTGAAGTAAGCAAGAACCATATGATGGGTTCTGTAGTATCTTCGCGCATTGAGTAGCTGGGGCGGGGAGAAAGATCGACGGGCAAGTGGCCTTCTGCCCGGTTGAGGGCAGCCTGGACATCGCGTATTGCTTCATCCATATTTTTGGACAGATCGAAATGCAATGAAATCGAAGAAAATCCGGGCGAGCTTTTGGATGACATCTCATGGATACCCTTAACCAGGACTAATTCTCTTTCGAGCGGGATGGTAACCTGATTCAATATTGTGGTCGAGTTTGCGCCAGTATAGCCTGCTGTCACTTGAATATTTGGATGTTCGACAGGTGGAAGATCGCTTGTAGGGAGGATAAAAAAAGAGATTGTGCCAAGAAGGATGATAGTGAGCATGACAAATGTGGTCATTACGGGACGGCGGATAAATGGAGCGGATAAGTTCATTGTACCTCCGCCTTGCACCCTTCAGACAATCGCAAATGGCCGTCATGAACAATCACATCTGTCGGTAAAATTCCTTGTTTGATGATCTGGTCGGTCCCCTGTTCCTTGCCAAGTGTGAGGACCCGTTTTTTTACAGTGTTGTCTGCCTCGACAATATAGACAAAAGGACCCTCCTGGCTATAGCGTATTGCCTTTTGCGGAATTACGATCGCAGCTATTTTTGTTTTAATGGGAAGATATACGCGAATGGTTTGTCCGGGATTAAATAGAGAATCGGTGTTGTCGATTGTCCCGTGGATGAGCAGCGTGCCTGTTTTTTGATCAAATGTATGATCGATGAATGTAATGTCCCCGGTTTTTCTTGCATCGGATGCACAGATCGATGCCACTTCGAAACCTTTTGGTCCTTTAGGGAGTTTTGAAAATTCCTTTTCAGTAATGTTGAATTCTACGATCAGGGAATTTACATTGGATATTATCGCAAGCGGCTGAGCCTGGCTTGAAGTTACATAATTTCCTGGGTGGATACCGATTTTCCCTATCCTGCCATCAATTGGTGATGTGATCATGCAATGATTTAAATCGAGCTTTAAGGCTGCTAATCTCGCTTCGCTTAAAACTAAAGCAGCCTCTGCCTTTTCTTTATTTGCTTCTAAATCTTCCCACTCTGTTTGTGAAAGAAGGTCTTTTTGTACGAGTTGCTGGTATCGGAGGAGTTTTTTTTGCAATGCATTGAATGTTGCACGGTCGCTTGCCAGTTGGGCTTCAGCCTCTCTCACACGGATTGCATATAGGGCCTGATCGATTTCAAATAGGGGGGTTCCGGCAGAAACAGCGTCCCCTTCGTGGACAAAAACAGTTTTGAGAGAGCCATTAACTTGAGGTCTGACTTCCACAATAGAAGATGGTTGTAGTGTTCCAATGCTTTCTACGTGAAAAATGATATCTTTAACATCGGGTTTCGATGCAATGACCGGAATCGCAGATTGCGGGCTGCCGTTAGTGAAATCTGGTTGAGATTGACATCCTGAGAGTATATAAGCTGATAAAAGAAAAATAAATAGTAATCTTATTTGCATGATCCCTCAGTATTTAAAGTCCCTGTGGCATAGGCTAAATTTGCGACCGAAAGTAATACACGTGTTTTTATGTCGCTATAACGGATGCGTGCTGCCGCAAGCTTTTGTTGAGCATTTGAGACCTCTAAGATCCATTCTTTGCCTGCCCGGTATTTTTCTAACGAGCTTTCGTATGATTTTTGAGAGTTGAGTAAATATTCATTCGCATTTGCAAGCATCTCTTCGGCTGCCAGAACTGACCTTGTATGTGTAAAAACTTCCAAAGCAATGTCGAGTTCCAGTTCTGCCAGGGATTCCATCGAGAGCTCGGTATCCGCATATGCCATCCGGTTTTGGTACATTGTATCAAATCCGTTAAATAATGGCATGCTCACATTTAAGAACAATTGATACTGCGCTGCATTGGCATGGTCATTAATGGCATGATTGGCTCCAGTTCTTCCGCAAAAGGAAATTTTAGGTCCATAGGCTGCCCTGGCCAGTTTTTGATAAGATATTGATTCAGTAACATTCGCCTGTTTTGCCATTAAATCGGCCCGCCGCTGAAGTCCTAAGGAAATGAGTTCCTTTAATGGAAGCAACTGAGGAATTTCTATAGGGGCTAAAGAGGCCAGTTCAATGGAATTGGAAGGTTCGAGTCCAAGCGAATGGACCAGCTGTCCCTTTTGAATATCCATTAAAGCAATTTGTTGGGATAGCTCGATTTTCATTTGGGCTACAGTTGCCAAACTCGTATAAACGTCGGAGACGGGGCTTAATCCGGCTGTGTTTAATGCGCGTGCATATTCGAGAATTTTATTGGCTTCTTCCAAAGAGATAGTGGTTCCCCTGACGACTTCTTCGGCATGCAAAGTGGCATAGGCATTTTCTAACACTTTGATCATCACCTTTTGAATATTCCAGTCGCTTTGCCAGTTAGCGGCGATCAGTGCAGCTTTTGCGGCGTTGACATTAGCCAAACGCTCCCCATAGTCGTAAAGCAACATCGTAAGGATCAAGTCTGCGCCGATAATGGTATAATTTGTATCCGGTCCATTGATAAATTTAAAATCACGTCCATTTTTGACGATCCCTTCCAATGCAACATTTGGATAATAAGCGCTTTTCGCAGATCCTAACAGAGCAGCTGCCCGATTGGCATTCCACCATGCCTGCTTCGTCGAAGGGTGATTTGTCAGGGCAATATCGATCAGCTCGCCTAAAGCCAGCGGATGATCAGGGAGGGGGCACTCTCCCTTAATAGATGAAGAGAGGGACAACAGCAGGCAAAGGAGAAGAGGGACAAGCGTGAAATTTCGATAAGCCATGATGCACATAATGAATAAAATTACGATTGCTTTTGTAAGCTTGAACCTTGAAGCATGAAGGATCTTTGATGAGTGTATCATCCCGATGTTTTTTTTTGCAATAAGATTGATTTGCATCACAGGACACAGGAAATCAGAACACTTTTTTGAGTCATATAGAATGCAATGCATATAGAGGAGAAAAATAATAACAGGATAAGCAGGATAGGCAGGGTATTTTTTTAAAATTATCCTGCCTATCCTCCCTATCCTGTTATTTTCCTCTGTAGTTTAAAAAAGTGTTCCGATTTCCTATGCCCTGTTTGCCTCAAATGCTAAAATATTTTATACTGATTATTTAAAGCCACGTCGATCAAACGAAGCAAAAATTTGCAATGGAAAGGTAGAAAATGTCCGATGATCCTTTGGAAAATAACGAAAATGAAAATGAAGATGATGAGGAAGACGCTCTTGCCGACCGCCCTTTGGAATGCAGCGAATGTAAGAAAGATATCGCTGTGCTTTATACGGAAATAGTGGGGCAGACTATTACTCACACCTGTATGTGCAAGGACTGTCCGGAATTGCAGCGTCGTTTGTACGGGACCTCTTCGCAACGTCTGTATGACCCTAATTTAGAAAACAATGCATCGCTTGCATGCGGAAATTGCGGGATGACTTTCAACTCCCTTCATATCGGAGCTTTTTTAGGATGCAGTGTCTGTTATGAAGTGTTTAGCAAGGTGTTGATAGGGGAACTTCTCGCAGCAAAAAAAATTCCTTCCCGCATAACCACAAATAAAAAATCAATACCGATCCATATTGGGCGGACTCCTGGAGAGAGCGTCACGATGAACCCCTCTCTTCGACTATTGGCTTTAAATGAAGCGTTGAATGAAACAATTAAGGCAGAGGATTATGAACAATCTGCGTGGTTGCGCGATCAGATCAAAGCGTTGACAGAGAATCCGGAGAATACGAATGAAGGAAAAGAGTAACAGTAAATCTTTGGTGTATAAAAAAACACCCTGGAATAACAACGCGAACACCATTTGGCTTGCCTCATCCATTGTCTTGCAGAGAAATATCGAGAAGTTTAAATTTCCCGGTAAACTTGAAAAAGATTATAAAGCACAAATTATTGCATTAATCAGCAAGAAGTTACTGGCAAGCGATTCCATTGAAGCCCCAACTTTAACCCATGCCGAACATTTAAGTCCGCTTGATAAGGAATGGCTGGTCGAGCATTTTTTATCTAATCACAACTATATTCAGGCAGGATCGGGAGACGGCTTTCTCTTCGATGCCCAATATGAATTTTTGGCCACCTTGAATTTGTTTGATCATTTGCATTTGCAATTGATCGACTGTAAAGGAGAATTAGAAAGCACATGGAACCGCTTAGTTAAAATCGAAACCGAGATCGGCAAGGAGATCAATTATGCCTTTCATCCGAATTTTGGTTTTCTGACTTCCGATCCTACACATTGCGGTACCGCGTTGATCGCATCGGTGTTTTTGCAGCTTCCCGGCCTGATCCATAGCGACAGGATCAATGATCTGCTGAAGAAAAATGTTGATGAATCAATGACTGTGACCGGCCTTCAGGGCAGTCCATTAGAAATTTTTGGAGATGTGCTTCGCATCCGGAACAATTATACCTTGGGGCTGACGGAAGAAAATATCATTTCTTCGCTGCGCAGTGTGACAACAAAGCTTATTGTCGAAGAAAACAGCATCAGGGCGAAAATAAAGCAGGAAGAGCCTGCCGACATGAAAGACAAGGTCAGTAGGGCATACGCCGTATTGGTCCACTCTTATCAGATCGAGGCGGTCGAAGCCTTAAACGCGTTAAGTCTTCTCAAATTTGGTTTGGAATTAGGCTGGATAAAGGGTACCGACCAACAAAAAGTCAATGAACTTTTTTTCAATTGCCGCCGCGCCCATTTGACCGCCTATTATGAGCAACCAATTCCGCAAGAAGTGCTCTCCCATAAACGTGCTGAAATGATCCATTCTTCCCTGAAGGATGTAAAGTTGATGATTTAGTATAGGAAGAAATGGTTTACGTGCCCGTGAGCGTGCCCGTGCCCTTGCCCGAATTTAATTCATCTTTTCCTTTTTTTTATCCCTCAAGCAGTAAATAAAGTTCGGGAATGATAAATAGATTCGGGCAGGGGCACGGGCACGCTCACGGGCACGAAAATAGCTCTTTATTTACGATCTGAGTCTATCACCACCGGCCCGGTATCGCGGTTAGTCAGGTTCTCATATCCATCTTCGGTAATGACGATCGTATCTTCGATGCGCACTCCCCCTATTCCCTCTAAATAAATTCCGGGTTCAATGGTAATGACGTTGCCGGCTTGTAATTGGTAACGGCAGTCCGGCTCTGCCTGACGTAATCTTGGCATTTCGTGGATCTCCAGACCGACACCATGGCCTAAATTATGGGTGAATTTATCCCCATATCCTTGTTTGCTGATATATGTGCGGGCGGCAGCGTCGACCGATCCAATATCGACTCCAGGGCGGCATGCTTTAAGGGCCTCGAGTTGTGCCTGCTGCACGATTGTGTGAATCTCCAAAAGTTGAGGATTTGGTTTTCCAAAATAAACGACTCTTGTCATGTCCGAATGATAGTGTTGATACTTCACTCCAATATCGATCAATATCGGATTGCCTGAATGTAATCTGCAGGCTTCTTGCGGCTTTGATGAAGGACGATAATGGGGCATAGAGCTATTGGCACCGAAGGCAATGATGGGAGAAAACGCCAATCCATCCCCGCCCTGCCGTTTCCAGAATATCTCCAGTTCTGTTGCCAGTTCGTTTTCTGAGATCCCTTTTTGAATTAAGCTGCAGACAAAATCAAATCCTGCGGAGCCTAAAGCAGCGGCTTTTCTCAAGACGGCAATTTCACTTTCATCTTTTTTCATTCTCTCGCATTCTACGATATCTTCAACCGGAATTAATGAAACCGGAGGGAATTTTTTCAGAAGCATTTGGTACTCTGAATAGCTTGTAGAATTACTTTCAAATGCCATCGATTTGATAAACGAGAACTTTTCAGAAAGAATTTGCGATTCAAAAGATGGGGTATTGAGAGGAAGAACGGGAAACGGACTGAACTTAAGACACATTTCGTAATAACGGGGATCGACAAATAAATGGATCCCTTTTTTATGAATGAGAAGTTTGCCGGCGGAAAGTTCCAGGCCTGTCAAATAAAGAAGGTTGATCTTATTTGTGATTAACAGGGCATCAGCAGGTATATTTTTAAGTTTATTTTGAAGGGAACGTGCCCTTATTTCATGGTGATTTATCATAATAATCAACGTTGTTGTGTTTAAATTTAACTTATTGTAAATTAGCCCTTATATTATTTTCTATCAGGTTATATATGATCACTAACAATCCATATAATGTTTCATTGACCGGAGGTGGGGGGCACCCCGACTTTTCAGTCGATTTTTCTTTATACAATCAGAAAAATACCGCGGAAAAAAAACCTCTCCATAAAAAAGTACTGAGTGTGATCCTGAAGCCTTTAGAGTCCATAAAAATCATTTTTCGTGCAATAAAAAACTCTGGATCCAAGACATTGAGCTATGCAGGGGTGTCATTTAAACACATCGTGCTTGGGTATTATGGCGATATCAGCAGCTATAGACCGACTTTTGAAATTACCCTTATTTTATTCAAAACGGCCTTTTGGATATTTCAACTGACCAGATGTTTTTTTATGAATGCGTGCAGCCTTATTTATAAAGACATCGAAGGGGGTAAATCTTCAAATGAGAAATTGCTGGGACGTTTTGCCGACGGGATCGATTTGTCGCATATGAAGACGAGCCAGACAGCGATCGATGTAAGCCGGATCCCTGCTACTGTCGTAGTTGGCGACTTAAAAAAAATGTTTGAAGAAATCAACTTTGACAAACCGGGCAAAGATGGATATATGGCTCCTACATCTCTTCAGGAAGGTAAAACTCTCCATACAAAGGCGGATTTAAAAAAATCGCTGGATGTCTTTATCGACCATGTCAAAAAACGGACGGCGTTTTTAGGCACCCCGCCTCAATATGACACGCCCCAATTGATGAAATTTTATGAACAGATTGAAAATTCGGTACGATTTTGCATCGATAAGGTCAATAGAGATCTGCAAGAATTTTACCAGCGAAATGGCAGCGATTCTGGCAACTATGGTGAAAAAGAAAAAAAAGAGCATTACAACCTTTTAGAGAACCGCGCAAGGGTGGCCATTAACCTGGCAATTGCAGGAAAATATTGCGGCGCCCGCTACATGGGAGAAGCCACTGAACTTTATCACCTGTTCAGTTCAGATGAATCGGCAGTCAAGGGAACATTACAGGATACGTTGAACCAGCTTCTTGCACAAAAAAGGGGAGAAATAGCCAAAAGACAGATTGCAAGAAATATGGGCGCGGGGGTTCACGATTTTGGCAACTATATGGACCATTTGGGTCAAATGCTTGCCATTCCCGGTACAGAGAACATTGTCGAGCATTTAAGCAAGAACTTTGACACACCCCATTACTTAAAACTGTTTTTTGATGAATATAATGCCGATTTTATTCTCGATGCGATCCAGGAAAAAGTGATAAAATCTAACCCTTTTCGGGAGCAGATCCTCGACTGGATCCGCGATCAGGCCGGCAATTGGGACAAAGAAGCATATGACAAAAAAGTCCAGACAAGTCTTGCTCGCATTCAGGAAATTCTTGGGAAAAACGAGGTCGATGTACAAAACAAAAGCTACCAAAAGTTACAAGTGCTCAAAAGATTGGTTGCCCATTGTAAAGAGGCGGGGGAGATGTTACTCTTAAGCTATCCTGAAAGGGATGATTTTTTAAATGAATTTTTTGCATCTGATATGGTGCGGCAGTGGATGAAAGAAAACAACGCAAGTGGTTTAAAAATTCTTTTTTCTGATGATAAGTATGGCCAGCCTCTTTTTGAAGCAGTGAAAAAGGCTTGTTTAGACAAAGCCGATTTGCAACTGGAAAGCGCAATGGAGCAGACGATAATTTTTCAGAAAAAATCACAAATAAGTGCAGATTTTCCCGATTTGCAATCAATGCAAGATGATACTCTAGTGCGGATAATAAAAGGAGAAACTCCTGTTCAGGAGTCTCTTAAAAACTTTTATGATAGAGAACGGGGACGGCTTTTGTGTCTGGCTGTTTTAAAGAAAAGCGCCCGCGATATCAATCATACCGATTTGAAAACGGGGCCTCAAACGCAAACGGGACAGGTAGTTGCCGGGGAAAGCACCTTCGAGGACAAAGCCGGCCGTTCTTCTGACGACGAAGATGAGGGAGAGGATGAAGAAGACTATGGTGTTGTATTTGCGCAAAAGGGATTGTCGCCATTGGTTCTTGAGTGGATCGTAGTTTCACAAAAAATTTTGCAGACTCAACATTCGTTACAGGATTATAAAAAGATTTAAGTTCATGCTAGGATTATCAGACAAGCGGCAATCATATGCCGATACAATATTTGCTCTTGCCGGCCTTAAACCATCGCAAACAGAGCGCGATTGGCTGGCAGGCAACAATACTGGAGGGATTCCAGCCTCCTTTCTTGAAGTGGTCGAAAGACAAAGTAAAAGGCGATACCGGTTTGATATTACCACAAACAGGGATCTGGTGATCCATTCGATTTTCCAGTCCGCTTTTGACAAAAATTCCTCCAAAGTCATTGCAAGCGCAGAAAATGTGAATGGCCGACACTTCTATCCTTCCTGGAAAAAAATGGCATTAATTAAAATTCCCGGGAGTGTTGCAACGACGCTGGTCCACCCACTGTTTAGAATCCCTTCTATTGTTTTAATGTATTTTAAGGGTGTGAGCTTTGCTCAAAAACATTATGCTGTCGTTCATACTCATGTCAACGACAAATTGATTCCCAGTGTTATGAAGCGTACACCGCCATTGCTTGTGAGTTTGGTAAAGCGCATCGCGAATTGTTATCTGTACATCGTACCCATGATTGTCCTTTATTGTGCGATTACTGAGATCCTGATACGGTGCCCCGAAATCCCTCATGTGACTAAGTTTGCAAGGCGCTATCGTTTAAATCCTTTGAAAGTTCTCTTCGCAGCTATTTTGGGAGCTCATACCTCGCAGGCCTTTTTTGTTCAAATTTTCATCGATATCTGTAAATTTAGCTGGAATCAATTCCGCACCATGAGTCATCTGATCGGGGCTGTCGCATCCCGTGCTGAAACAAACCGGATGCATATCAGTAAAGATAAGGCTTATCGTCTGTGGATTCAAACGCAGGCGTGTTCTTAGAATAATTATGAACATCGAGCATGAAGAATTATTTTCGTGCCCGTGAGCGTGCCCGTGCCCGCATTTATTTATCTTTTCCGCTTTCTTTGCCCCCCGAACATCGAGCATGAAGAATTATTTTCGTGCCCGTGAGCGTGCCCGTGCCCGTGCCCGCATTTATTTATCTTTTCCGCTTTCTTTGCCCCCAAATTTGAAGAAAGAAATAAAATTCGGAAATGATCAATAAATTCGGGCAGGGGCACGGGCACGCTCACGGGCACGTAAACCAAGTCTTCAATCGGAAATGATCAATAAATTCGGGCAGGGGCACGCTCACGGGCACGTAAACCAAGTCTTCAATCGGAAATGATCAATAAATTCGGGCACGCTCACGGGCACGTAAACCAAGTCTTCAATTTGAATGGGTATATCTTAAGCAGATGCGGCTAAAAAAATCCCCAGTGAGCACAGCGCGTTTGTCTTTATGTTAAATTTCTCTTTGTATAATAGGTTAGCCCAGATATTGCAGAGGATCAATGATCCGACAGCAAACACAGGAAAAAGAATCCCTTTTTCAAAGGGAAGGGCAAATTTGGTGGCTAAAAGCAGCAGGTAAGTCGATGCAAAGTTGGCGATGCCGCCTAAACCGCCATAGATGGTTTCGCTTAAACGCAAATTTTTATTTTCCCGAAAAAAAACGATCGCTTGCATGACAAAAGAGGCTCCAAATTGTCCTGGCATAAACCAGACGTCGTGAGCTTCTGTAATCGACATGTGGGTAAAAATTCCTCCGAGCTTGCTGCAGTCAAACAAAACGCAACGGGCTTGTATACAAGTTAAGGCCAAAATTTGCGCGATAAAACAGGCTAAAGTATAGAGTAGCCATTTTGAAGAGGCTTTATTTTCATTTTGCTTTTTCGCCCCTAAAAATAGTCCAGCCAAGACAAGCATAATCCCAACGAGTTGAATGAATGTAAAAGAAAATCCAAAATCAGAACCTAACAGCATAAAGAGAATCAAACCTGGGAAAATTGCACTGGCGTTCAGAAAAGCAAAGGTAAGGCCGGCCGGCCCCAACTTCAATGCTCTTGCAATCAATAACATCCATGTCGAACTTAATATTCCGACGCAAATACCTACGGTTAAGATGGGGTAACTGATCTCGACGTTAAAAATATCGAAGTTGATAAAGAATGATAAAATAAATGAAGATAAATAAAACAGGCACAAGTAACCAGCGGGATTGCAGGTCGTTGTAGAATCTCCATTATTTTTGCGAAAAACGAGACTGGACAGGGCTGAACATCCTGCTGCACTTCCGGATAAAAGCAATGCTTTCAAAATTCCCTCCTTTATTCGGTTTTATTTTTTACTTGTAAATAATTAATTATATAAATTGTTGCGATATATAATCAAGGTTAATGTTATTTTGTGGACAATAGACGGCATGGACGACATGGACAGAACTGACAATAAAATAATTTAGCAAAATCGTCTCCGGCAAGCAAGATTAAGATCATGATCAAGATCGAGATTAAGAACATTCCTAATCTCGATCTTGATCATGATCTTAATCTTGCTTGCCAAAAAGGGTTTGAACTGTACTTTTGCAATTGTCTCATCTCGTCCATTGTCCATTTCTGTCCATGCCGTCCGTTGTCCATAAAAATTGCTGTTATTCTTCATTGACATCAAAATACACGGTCAGATATCATGAATGGTTTAAAGCTTAAGGAGACAAATTATGTACGCGATTATAAAGACAGGCGGAAAGCAATTTCGGGTAGCCGTTGGTGACGTTATAGACGTAGAAGGGCTAGGAAAAGATATTGGCTCGCAGATTAATTTTACAGAAGTTCTTTTTATGAACAATGGTTCAAATCCTGTAATTGGCAAACCCTTTATTCCAGGATGTGTGGTCGTTGGCGAACTTATCGAAGGGGTAAGCGGTCCTAAGGTCACCAGCGTGAAATATATTCCAGGTAATCACCGAAAAAAAATTGGTCATCGCCAACACTATTCACGTGTAAAAATTACCCAAATAGGCTAGTAAAAGGAAGGCACAAATGGCACAAAAGAAAGGTCAGGGTTCAACCCGTAACGGAAGAGATTCTCATTCAAAGAGACTGGGAGTGAAAGTGGGCTCCGGCGAAGTGGTACACGCCGGAAGTATTCTTGTCAGACAGCGCGGTACGAAATGGCATCCGGCAAAGAATGTCGGAAAAGGCAATGATGATACACTGTTTGCTTTGGCAACAGGAGTTGTCGTTTTTCGTAAAACCGACAAAACATACGTCTCTATCGAATCCGAGCTGTCATAAGAGCTTAGATCTTGTATACCGAAGGTGGTTCAAAAGTTGGGATTTTGACAAGGAGGCTGCTCAAAATTTTTCGTCTGGAACGAGTGACCATTGCCAATGGCCAAGGCACGAGTGAAGACAAAAATTTTGATGCAAAGCGGAACGCCGTCAAAAACCAATTTTTGAATCACGTTCGGTATAATTGCCATATGATTTACTATGGCATTCCAAAGGACTCCAATAATCACGGACTGAAAAGTTTGAGCTGTCAGACTTTCAGTCCATGATTTCTGCCTTCAAATTCAAAAGGATTTATGTTTACTGATCGCGTTACTTTAGATCTTGTTGCCGGTAAAGGCGGCAACGGTGTCGTTGCATGGACTAAAGAGAAGTTTATTCCCAAAGGGGGCCCATGCGGCGGCTGCGGCGGCAAGGGCGGCTCCATCATCTTCGAGGCGGACGATCAGGTATATTCGTTAGAATGGTATCGCAACCGGCGTATCCTCAAAGCAGAGAATGGGGTTGCCGGAGGCTCTTGCAACCGCACCGGGCGCAATGGAAAAGACCTTCTCCTTAAAGTTCCTTGCGGCACTTTGGTCTTAGACGAAGCAACCGGGGAAATTTTGCATGACTTTACCATAACTAAGGAACGTTTTGTCATATGCGAAGGGGGAAAAGGGGGTCGGGGCAATCAAAGCTTTAAGACTTCGACAAACCGGGCTCCCAATTTATGTACTGAAGGGAAGGAAGGCCAGGCAAAAAATGTACAGCTGGAATTGAAGTTAATAGCGGATATCGGGCTTGTGGGATTTCCCAATGCAGGCAAATCGACGCTGATTTCCGCCCTTGCAAATGTCAAAGTGAAAATTGCTGCCTATCCATTTACGACCCTTCGTCCCAACTTAGGGTTCATCCAAAGGGAAGACTATACCCGTATTTTCATTGCAGATATCCCAGGCATTATCGAAGGGGCGCATCGCAATCGGGGTCTTGGCCTGGAATTTTTGCGCCACATCGACCGGACGAAGTTGCTCATATTTATGCTCGATGCCTCTGGCATAGACGGGCGCAATCCAAGTGCAGATTATCGTGTCTTGCAGGACGAGCTTGCCGCCTATCAACCCGAATTATTAAAGCGCCCATCCTTAGTTGTTCTCAACAAGATAGATGCAGAAGGGGCTTTTGAAAATTGTCTGCAATTTAAACGGGATTTTGCCATTGAACCGGACAGGTTGTTCGAGATCTCTGCTTTGACTGGCGATGGGGTAGATGCCTTATTAAAGTGCATTTGCGAACATCCTGCGCTGTAAGCTTGAATTAATATACCGAAGGTGGTTCAAAAGTTGGGATTTTAACAAGGAGGCTGCTCAAAATTTTTCGTCTGGAACGAGGGACCATTGCCAATGGCCAAGGCACGAGTGAAGACAAAAATTTTAATGCAAAGCAGGACGCCGTCAAAAACCAATTTTTGAATCACGTTCGGTATAGACTTCTTGCAAATTCATTTCCTTGCCCGTGCCCGTGCCCATGCCCGCATCCCATTACCCATAAGTCCAATAAGCAATTCAACGCAGAGGCGCTGAGGCGCGAAGACACAGAGGAAAACTGTATACAAGGAATCTAGAAAGCTTGATTTGATGCCTTAGCCACAGAAACGTTTTGTTCTTTCTATTGATTCGAACTGGGTAATCAGGTTTAAATTTTCTCTGCGCCTCCGCGTCTTTGCGTCTCTGCGTTTATCTATTGACATCACTTTGTAAACAAGTATTTTATGAGTTATAGGTAATAGGATGCGGCCCGTGCCCGTGCCCGAACGAATTCATCTTTTCCGATTATTCAAAAAGTCTATTCCACTTTAATAAGTTTGCAATATTATTTATTTTTTGATATAATCTATTTTTATAAAAACTAAATTATATAAATAATAGTGAGTATTATGTTTGTAGGAAATAATAATAACCTGGTAGGAGATAGATCCTGGTGGGGGTGGGGTACCGGGGTGGTACGCCATTTACGTTCATTTTTAATCAACTCCCCGGAAATAACTTCCCAGGCGAGTCGAATCTTTTCTGATTTGAGAAGAGCCCTTTGTCAATTCCGGGCCGTGCAAGGGGCGGCAAATCCTCATATTGCGGGAGTGGCCCAACCCCTACTTGCACCAGCATCTCAGACTCAAACGATGGGTCCATCTGTTGCAACAATACCTGAGGATCCTCCAACAACTGCTTGTGTAATGCATGTTGTAGGCGTTCCTCTGGTAAACCCTGAAGGGGATCTGCAAAGGCGGAGAGATTTTGAATCTGTTACACGTCATTTACAACGCGATGATCCCAGATTTCAGGAATTATTTGTGGATGATTGTGGAAATTTGGGGAGTCGCACTGAGGAAATACGAAACCTCCACATACAACTAAATGCAGCTGACAATTCTAACGTAGCCCATATCTGGAAAAGCATTATTTCTCATTATGTGCGATCGGGTGAGATAGACAATTTGGCAAAAGACGGGTTTAAGGCCTTTCGGGATGGCCATATTACAAAGGAACAGTTTTGTACGTTAGCATTGTGCTGGTCGTTTATAAAAGATTTTTCAGCCGAGGCGGTCGAAGTACTTCCATTATTTGACAGTAACGGAGAAGTTTCTCAGAAGGCATCTCAAGAAATTAAAATGCGTTTAGGGAAATTTCTTCATATTTTTATGATTAATGAGTTAAAGGGGCTTGATAATAATATCTATTTAGATGATGTTGTAGACACACTGTTCGATAGAATTGTTTCCAAAATGCGGGGCAAACATCCTTCTGAGCAAATGATTTTTCATATCGATAAAAAATCGGCTTTACGTTGTCCAAGCTCGCGGACAGCCCAGGATAGTGTGAAGGGTCAGTCAATTGGGGATAGATTAAGTGATTTTCATGAAATTTTTGGCACCAATTTCCCTGTTCAACTGGGCAAATTGGATTGCTCTTTGGCGATTCCCAGTTCCTCAATGATGCAAGCTTATTTAGATGCCTTTAGCTCATACTTTAAAAACGATGGTGTTGTCATTGATTTCGTGATTGGACTGTCTACTCGTGCTGACCTGGCCAACAATGCCAGAGAAAGAAGCCGTGGCTTTTTTATCTCTATTGCAGGAATTGAAACTCCAAAATTTGCAGACGGATTTCCTGTAAGAAATTACTTTGAATTCCTTCTACATGATCTGTATCATTGTTTTATCGCTAGTACTGTTCCTATGCGTTATCGAATAATAACCGCAGATATTGCCAATGGTGTTTCTAAATTAAAAAAATCATATGAAAACCGTCAGAATCCTTTGGAAGAGCTCTACTTAGATACTCTGGAAGGGTGTTTGGTAGATATGGAATTTCTTATGTTTAGACGAAGCGAAAACCAAATCTACAATAATGATCAAGAGGATTTTCTTATTGAATTGCAGGATCAAATCAGTGGCAACGTGCTAATAAGAATGTGGGCAAAAATGAAATTGCAGCCTCTTCCTGGAGAAAGGGCTTATTTATCGCAGTCGGAATTGGATAAACTTAAAAAATGGGACACAATTCGGCCGCCAGAAACAGGGGGACACCGTTTGTTTGAGGAAAATATCAAAAATTTATTTCAAACGAGTCCTATATTTCAACAACTGGCAGAGGCTGTCGAACAGGATGGATTTTTTACAAAATTTGATTTTTCTTGCGTTAGAATAAATGATGTAAGACAATATTTAAAAATGTTCAAAACTAGAAAATGGGAACAAGGATGTGATTCGCCCAACGCCTGTTTGATTACACATCTCGACTCCATTTATCGCAAGAGATTTCCGGAAGGAAAAAAGCGGGAATAATCATTCTTATGCATCAATAACAATGATTTGCAAACGCTCAAAGAAAGCAATGAATTGTTCCAAAGAAAGCTCCCCCGGCCTCGCCAGGCGGTTCAACCCAACCTCGTCCAAGGCCGCTTCCACTTTGTCCGGAGAATAAAGTTCTTTAAGCGAGCTGCGCAGCATCTTGCGGCGCTGGTGAAAGGCTTTGCGCGTCAGTTGAAAAAATTTTTCCTCATCCGACACTTTGGGAGGTTCTTTCAGTTCCAGGACAATGATCGCCGAATTGACTTTCGGGCTCGGGTAAAAGCACGATCTGCTTACCTGAAATGCGTAGTGCGGATTTGTATAAAAATTTAAAAAGAGAGTAAAGGAACTATAATCGGATGTGTCCGGTTTTGCCACATAGCGCATCGCCACTTCATCCTGGACCATGAAAATTAGATGGGAAAAGAGATGCCGCATGGGAACCAGCATGGTTATGATCGGGGTCGTCAGATGATAGGGGAGATTTGCGATCACTTTGGCTTTTTTCCCTGAAGCCATTTTTGCGCGGCAAATTTCTTCGACGGGAAACAAAAGAATATCGTCATTATAGATTTCTAAAGAGCCTGCAGCTGGATTTAAGCGTTGTAGAGCGTGCGCCAGAACATGATCTTTTTCTACGGCAATAACATGAGCTCCTGCGTTCAATAATTCTTCTGTCAATGAACCAGGTCCAGGTCCTATTTCCAAACTTAAGTCCCCGGGACTAATCTCTGCTGTCTTGACAATTTTATGCAAAATGTTGCGGTCAATCAAAAAATTTTGCGAAAGAGCTCGTTTAGGGGAAATCCCTAATGATTCGAGAAACGCTAAAAGTTCTGACGGTTTATAGATGGCCATGTTCTTGCAAACTTATCTCTTGCCAAAGTTTAATTGGTAATGAGGATGAAGGGTTGAAAGTCAGAAGAGAAGATCTCTTCAAGCTGTTTGTCCTGTATATCAAAATGCTCTCTTTGTTCTCTAAAATACTTGTCAGTACCTACAGCGGCACCCTCGTCGAGCAGTTTGTTTTTTATCTGAGATTCCAGTTCCTGATAAGGTACAATGCCGCCAGGGGTCATTTTTTTAAGGTAAAAAATGCGAAACACGGTACTGTTGTCCGCCTTGCTTTTTTGAGCGATCGGCGTGCTGTAGGCATCATTGTCCAAAGTAGTTAACGTCTTCTTGAAGAGATCTGAAAGCTCTTTTTCTTTATTAATGAACAGTTCGGAGATCGCAATTGTTTTTTGTGTGGGTTCATCGATCTTCATTTCCTGTAATTTTTGCGAAAGGTGATCCAGTGGAATTCGTTCATCGACCAGGAGATGGTGGACCAGATTTGCTGTTTCAGCGCCTTTTGCGGGATTGCGGTGGCGAATGGTGATTACCTGGAATGTCCATTCATTATCGCGAATATTGTCTTTGGCGTGGGCTTCGTAATAATCGCGGACTTTTTGAGGAGTGACTTCAGCGATGACATTAGTATGGACCCGAAAATAGAGCATCCGGCGGATAGCGATGTCATCGTGTACCATTTGATACGCTTCATCAAAGGTGAGTCCCGCTTTATCGAGATTAATGATAATATTTGGGCCAAAGAGAGTTTCCATTTCCTGTCTTACATCGCCAGGATTGATTTTAATTTTCAGCTCTTCCGAATCGATTAGAATAAGCTCTTTGTCGATAATTTCATTAAGGGCCTTTTTCCAATAGGCCTGATAGAACTGATGGCGTGCAACGACCGATGAACTGTATTGCGGATATTGTTTAAAAAATAGCAGGTCCATTTTTTTCATGATGTCCATTACGGAGATGGCTTTGCCATTGACCTGCACTAAAATCCGATTATTGACGAGGATATGGGGCTCCTTCGAACCTTGGCCTAACAGGGTTTCTGCATAGGCAGCAGTAGGATTAAAATGAGCGATGATAATAAATAAAGATACTAAGATTTTATTTTTCATGAGTGTGCTATATATTTATTGATATCCTTAAGGTGAATACGGAACAGAACTGTAATTATACGCAAATATTCAATAATGTCAATCACTACTATCAGGTCTACTGTCAGGTCAGGATAGCAGGATAGATCCTTGGGCAACTCCCCGGACAAATTCTTCGGCAGACATGATTTTTTTACCTTCCTGCTGCAATTGAAGAATTTGGAGAACAGTGCCTTTTCCGCATGTAACCATGAGTTCTTTCTTAAGTCCCGGCAATATACACCCTGGACTTAAATCACTTGTGATCCCGGCGACCCTTGCCGCAATGACCCGAATCCGCTTTCTTTGCCCTTTGATTTCCGCAAAACAAAAGGCGCCGGGCTCGGGATTCACTCCCCGCACTAAATTGTGGATTTCATTCGCCTGCATATCCCACTTGATTTTGCAGTCTTCCATCGTAATTTTTGGAGCCAAAGTGGCCTTTTCATGGTCCTGAGGAATTTGATGAGGCGTGCCATCCGCAAAAGCATTAATGGTTTGCAGCAATAAACGAGACCCTGTGCGGCATAAAGACTCTTCCAGTTCTCCATACGTCATTTCATCTGGAATTGCCACTGACTCCATTGCGATGATATCGCCGGCATCCATTTTTTTGACCATGTGCATAATGGTGACGCCAGATTTTGTTTCGCCATTGATGATAGCCCTTTGGATCGGGGCAGCTCCCCGGTATTTCGGCAGCAAGCTTGCATGCAGATTAATACAGGCTATTTTGGGCATTTCCAAAAGATGCTGCTTTAAAATTTCTCCATAGGCGACAACAACAAAAAGGTCTGCCTGAAATTGCGTTAAGGTAGGGATGAAGTCGACATCGGAGACAATTTCCGGTTGGAATAACGGCAGTGGAGGAGTTTGCGCAAGGGCCACGCTTTTTACAGGGGTGGGGGTGCAAACTAAAGAACGTCCTTGCGGTCTGTCAGGTTTAGTGATCACTGCGGCGATATTCACATCGTTATCGAGTAAATATTGCAGGCAGTTGGCTGCAAATTGAGGTGTCCCAAAAAATACGATTTTTAGTTTTTTGTCGCTGCACACGCGTTTTCTTCCTCACATTCTTCCTCATCGGTCTCTTCGGCAATCTCTTGCAACCCCATCAATCCCCGTTTTGTTCCTCTGCAGAACTTGACGAGGTGAACAATCTCTTTATATGGTTCGATTTCCTGTTCGATCCTTTCGAGGCTTTCAGCTATCGACAATTTGCTGCGGTACAGAAGTTTAAACGCTTTGCTCAATGCTTTGCGTACATGCAAGGGAAAATTGTGTCTTTTTAAACCGATGATGTTGATGCCGCCAAACTTATAAGGGATGCCGCCTCCAATTGTGTAGGGAGGGATATCGTGGGTAACTCTGCTGAGCCCGCCGACCATGGCATATGTGCCGACATTGACAAATTGATGAATTGGGGTCAGGCCTCCGATGATGGCATAATCCTCAACAGTAATGTGTCCCGCGAGCGTGGCATTATTGCTCATGATCACATGGTTGCCAACGGTGCAGTTATGGGCAACGTGGCAATAGGCCATGATGAGGCAATTGTCGCCGACAGAAACGGTGGAATTTTCCTGGCATGAGGAATTAATGGTGACAAATTCCCGTATTTCACAATTCTTTCCAATAGTGACAAATGTCTTTTCCCCCCGGTATTTCAGATCTTGTGATTTTGTGCCGATACATGCTGACGGATAGACCATCGTCCCTTCTCCAATCGTTGTGTTTCCATCGATATATGCGTGGGAACGGATGGTGACATTGTCTTTAAGCGTCACCGTCGATTTAATAATAGCGTACGCTTCAATAGTGACATGATTGCCAATGTTCGCACCAGGTTCGATAATGGCTGTTGGGTGTATGTTTGCCCGGTTCATGAGACCTCTATTTTTTTGATGAATTTATTTTATATTTGACTTTGATCAACCAGAGCAAAACCTATCTCTGCCTGGACGGCAATTTTATCGTCTACAAATGCCTCAGCCTTTACCCTGCCGCCTTTAGAACTGAAATGAAGCCCTTCGCATTTCAGGATGAGTATATCTCCCGGATAAACGGGCTTGCGGAACTTTGCATTGTTTACATTGAGCAGCACGGCAATGCGCGGCATTTCCGCTTTGAGATGTACCATGACGCCGCCTGTTTGTGCAAGTGCTTCGAGGATAATCACCCCGGGCATGATCGGGTTATTAGGGAAATGCCCCTGGAAATAATGCTCGTTCATCGTTACATTTTTCTGCGCGACGATGGTTCCTTTTGCAAGGTCCATTTCAAGAATTTTATCGATGTATAGAAATGGAAAACGGTGAGGAATGATCTTCATGATTTCATTAATGTCCATCATGTGTTTTTTATCTCCGCGTTAATGTAATTAAAAATTTTTTTCGCCAAAGCTACATTTGAGGCGTGTCCGGAACGTATGGAAATGATATGAGCTAAAAATCGGTAACCAACAAGGGAAAAATCTCCAATCATATCCAATATTTTATGCCTTACCATCTCATCCGGAAAAAATAGTCCGTTTTTACTCAATATCGTATCGTCTTTGATCACAACGGCATTGTCAAGACTTGCCCCTTTGATCAATCCACGGTCCATCAGGGAGGAGACCTCTTCGTACAGTGAAAATGTGCGGCATGGGGCAATTTCATTTTTAAAAATTTCCTGATTAATCGCACTAGAAAAATATTGGGATTTAAGCAGCGGGGTATTCGGGTAGTTAAGGGTGTAGCTGATCCGGTAGTGGTCGCAAGGAATCGCGACCATGTGAATTTCCCCTTCAGATAAATAAATAGGACGGTGTAAAGAGATGACAGGTGATTCTTTGTTCTGTTCCTGGATTTGGGCTGTTTCGATCATTTTTACAAAGACATCAGAACTGCCGTTGCCTACAGGGGGTTCGATGCTATCGAGTTCAATCACCAAGTTATCGATTTCAAAGGCCGCCACTGCGGCTAGCACGTGCTCGACAGTATGGATCCGTACATCACCCGATCCAAGGGTTGTATTGCGCATGTGGGAACAAACGCAATCGACTTTAGCCGGGATGACCGGATGGTTTGGAAGATCGGTGCGTTTAAAAATAATTCCCGTATCTTCAATAGCTGGACAAAAACGCATAGTCACACCCTCTCCGGTATGCAGACCGATACCGGAAAATGTGGCAATGTTCTTGAGGGTACGTTGTTTATGATGTCTGTTTATATGAGTTGACTCGATTTGGTCCACAATCTTCCCTTTTAAAAATTAACTGGCTTGATTCTACATGATCATCGAGTTTTCATCAACCAGGAATATAAAGTATTATAATGATACAGGGGAACATCAACTAACAGAGCCCCTCGTTCCCATTCCGCTTTTTCGAAGTGTTCGCCTCCGTAAACGGCAATGATTTTGCCCAAACTGTCAAACGCAACTGTAATTCCTGTATTGCAGGCGCGGATGAGAGGAAGTCCGGTCTCTACTGTGCGCAACCTGGCATGGTCAAAATGCTGGCGGGGTAATAGGGAATTTGGATACCAGACATCGCTGGTTACATTCACGAGCAATGTAGCTCCCTTTTCTTTACATTCTACGATAATATTGGTAAATGTCTCCTCATAGCAAATCGAAGGGGCAATCGAAGCATTCTTGCATTGCATGACCTTTGCTTCTTTCCCTGCTGTGAATGATCCAAATACGCCATATTCTGCCGCCAAATCCCTGCACCATCCAAAAGGAATGTATTCACCCATGGGAACTAATACCCGTTTTTCATATCTGTCGGGAAAAGGGAACGGAGTATTTTTTTGGAGAGGCCGAAAAAGCTGTGCGCTGCTATAATACTGCGTTTTTCCCTCGTTATCGATTTCTGCGTCTTCTAATCCCGCTAAAATATCGGCATTAAAGTAGTTGGCAATGGCTGCAATCCAGTAGGCATTGCTGACATAAGTTGAACCATCCTGTTTAGAGCTGAGAGGAAATTGGGGAGGCGGCAGATATTTTTGCACCTCCTCTCCCAATTCTTCGGAAAAAATTTTGACGACATCTTTCAAGGGATAAACAAAAGAGTAGGTGCCAAACGGAACGACAAATTCAGGAAGGACAATGAGATCAATAGATTTGTGGCGATAGGGTTTTAGGATTTTTATGATTTCTGTCCATTCGTTCATTACGTAATGGACCATAACATCGTGGTTGAAGCCTAAAGTCTCTTCGACCGGAAAGGCTGTCTGGACAAGTAAAGCGGTAAGGGAAGGGGGCGGGCTTTGTTTCATCGCATTTTCATGGACTTTTATGTGAATGGCCCCATAGAGGTAAGGGAAAGCTGCCAGGAAGGCCCATAGCAGGAAATAATATTTTTTTTTAAACCGGTCTGACTGAATAAGAACCGGCAGTAAAGCCAAATTTGTCAAAAAGACCCAAAATGACAATCCGTAAATGCCAAAAAGGGAGGCCATTTGTAAAGAATAGAGATTGCCTGTCAAGCTCAACCCCACCGGATTAAAAGAGAATCCGGATAAAACAAAAAGCCTTGAAAATTCGAAAACCGTCCATAAAAGGGCAATGAAAACCCCATACAAAGGATTTTTGAGTTTTTGAGGATAGAGCAGGATCCCAATAATGCCAAACTGAAAACCGATCATGATTGAAAGGAATAGATAGACAGAAATAATATACCAATAGGGATGAGAGACAAACCAAAAAAGCTGCACCAGTTGAACGGCAAAGAACCATGCAGTTGCCAGACAAAAACGTTGAAATGCCGAAGTAGCGCAAGTGAGCACTTTCCAGAATAAAGCATAGCCTAAAATTGCAGATAAACCAGGCAGCCAGGAACCCCATGCCGGCTGGCCGAAGGCAACCACAATAAAGCTGATGAGGATATACGATAGCGCAGGAAAAGAAAATAGTTTGTTTTCCCGGTCAGTCGGGGGCGTTTGCAAAATAGTCAATGCTTTTTACGTTTAATGATAGGTTATGCAGGAGGTCTATTTTGTTGGTCGGGAGAAGTTTGTGGCTTGCAACCGTTGCACGAGAATTTTCCTCCGCCAAAACAAATGACGTAAATTAATCCCCCAAAAATGGCTAAATTTTTAAAAAACATGATCTCATTGATCGCTCTTGCAGCCCCCTCTTGAGTCCAAAAAGCATGGAAGATCAAGGTGGTGGGGATCAAAAATGCGAGCAGAACAAAGGCAGCCCATCTGATTTTAAAGCCAATGATCAGGAAAACTCCTCCGATTAATTCTATGGCAGCCGCGCCAAAAAGAAATAACGGGACCATGGTAAATCCGTTTGCGACCATGTATTTCGCAGTATCATCATAATTCATTAGCTTACTGATCCCCGCAGTAATAAAAATCGCTGCAATCGATACACGGGCAATAAATAAAAGCAAAGATGTCAATATTTTCATTTAATCTCCTTATAGGTTCTTATGAATCACTTATATGGAAATGAACAAAAAAGTTAAAGGATTTTGCATGATATACCCATTTAAATTGAAAATTCGTGCCCGTGCCCATGCCCATGCCCGTGCCCGTGCCCGTGCCCGTGCCCGTGCCCGTGCCCGTGCCCGCATATGTTTATCTTTTCCGAATTTTATTCCCTGTTCGAAATTTGCGAGTAAAAGAATTCGGAAATGATTAATAAATTCGGGCACGGGCACGGGCACGGGCACGGGCACGAAATTTGCGAGTAAAAGAATTCGGAAATGATTAATAAATTCGGGCAGGGGCACGGGCAGGGGCACGGGCACGCTCACGGGCACGAAAACAAAGTTGTTTGTGTATAATGACACTTTATGCTAAAATTGCCTGTAATTTATGGCACATTCATTTAGACATCATCATATCCTGATGATCATGGAAGGTTATGATCATCAGTCCTTGCCCTTAGACCGTTTCGTCGGAAATTATTTTCGCCAGCATAAATCCCTTGGGTCGAAAGATCGCAGTGAAATTGCTGAAACAGTCTATGCGATGATTCGCTTTCGCGGGCTATTAGATGAAATTTGTAAAATTTGCGGCTTTCCCTCCACCTGGGAACAAAAGCTTAAAGCCTTTTGCGATGAGAGTTTTTCCTCTTACAAAGAAAGCAGCTGTATCCCTCCTCATATCAGAGTGAGTTTTCCAAAGATTTTATTCGATCATCTGTCGGATTGTTTTGGGGAAGGCAAGGCAATAGATATTTGTAAAGTCAGCAATTCTGCCGCCCCGACAACGGCGCGTGTCAATACGATGAAGACGAGCAGAGACAGCTTGATTTTGCGTCTCGCGCATGAATTTCATGTGACGCCCTGTACATTTGCTCCTGATGGAATTGTGTTTTCAAAACGGATCAGCTTTTCCCAAATGCCGGAGTTTAGGGAAGGGTTATTTGAAATCCAGGACGAAGGCAGTCAGCTGATCGGGGGGCTTGTTGAAGCAAAACCGGGACAGCTTGTCATGGACTATTGTGCGGGAGCTGGCGGCAAAACGCTTTGCTTTGCACCCCGAATGCAAAATAGAGGGCAAATTTATCTTCACGATATCCGTAAGTGGGCTTTAGACGACTGTAAAAAACGGTTGCGCAGGGCCGGCATCCAAAATGCCCAGATCGTGTTGCCAGACCAAGTGGATAAATTGAAGAAACTCAAAAAACAGTTCGACTGGGTTTTAGTCGATGCCCCTTGCACAGGCACCGGCACACTGCGCCGAAATCCCGATATGAAATGGAAAATTAACGAAGAGATGCTGGTAAGGCTGGTAGGTCAGCAACGAATGATTTTTGAAAAAGCCTTAAGTTTCATGAAACCGGATGGACATATTGTTTATGCCACATGCAGCCTGCTGAAAATGGAAAATCGCGATCAGGTGGACCACTTTATAAAAACTTATGATCTGGAACTTGTCCGCGATTTTGAGTCTATTCCTATATTAAATGGAATGGATGGATTTTTTGGCGCTGTCTTAAGAAGAAAATCTGGAATAAAAACACCCCCTCATGCTATACACTTGATCTGAACTCAAAATAGAGCTCAAGTGTTTATCGCATCAATTTTCAACTTTAATGAGGGCAAATATGTCAACAATAGGACAGAGAATATGGCAAAGAGGTTCTGCGTTCGCCTCTGAATGTGTAGATAAAGCAGCGATTACTTTAGACTGTACTGATTTAAGGCGGAAAGTTTTTAGCATCGCATCAAAAAGCGTTAAGCTTGTTAACTCGTTCAGACCGTGGGATAACAAGGTCCTCTCTTGTTTTGCACAATTTCAAACATTCTGTGCACCGGTTGAGGAATTTTCATCTATTACGAGAACTGTGAAAGAGTTAAAGGACCGAAGAAATAATCCATCAATGGTGAAAAGAGCCATACATGTCTCTTTGTTGTTTAGTCATACATTGCAATGTTCCGATGCCCTCGATAAAGTAGGCTTGATCAAGCTCGGAGCTTATAAGACAGCAACTTTTATGGGAAAGTTTCCTTATTTTAAAATATTTACGACGGTTCCTAAAGTAATCCACTCTTTATATGAATGCTGGGAACATAGAGGAGTGCTTAACTCTGATCGTACATTTACTGAGAGATTTGATAAGTTTATTATCCCTCTTATTACTGCAATTGCTTCAACAGCCCTTTTCTTTATTGCTACATGCGGCGGCACAAGCGTTTTCCTTGCGCGAACAGCCATTGCTTTGTCAACAACGATGTTAGGGTTTGAGATATTTAAATTTTCAAGGAAATTAAATTCGATGTACCATTCTCATGCAGGTAGATTGGCGTGATCGTGCGTGCTTGATCTTGGGTCTTAATCCCGATCTCGATCTTGGTCTTAATCTTTCTCTCAACACTTGTTGATTACTGAGATCAAGATCAAGATTAAGATTAAGATCAAGATCAAGATTAAGATCAAGATTAAGATCAAGTTAGTAATTGACCTGCATCAGGAATAACCCATGCGGGGGGGGCAGCTTGTCCGCTGCATTTACGGTCTTTTTGTTGTAACATCAGGGCGATGGTGTCAACGGATTCTTTCTTTAAAGCAACCTCCAGCAAAGTTCCCGTGATGTTACGTACCATTTTATATAAAAATCGATCCCCCTCAAATTCCAGCCTTATGCTTCGCTTGTGTTCGACAACATCGAGCCGTTTTATTGTGCATACGGGATTTTTTGCTGCGGAACCCTTATAGGCTTCATTGGCGAAGGAAGTAAAATCATGAGTTCCAACAAAACAGGCAGCGCCGCATTTTAATAAGGCGATATCCAACTTTTCAGGGACATGCAAGCTATAAAAACGTTTAAAAGGATCTTGTACAGGCCCGCAAGTTAAATGATAATGATAGATTTTTCCAATTGCACTGTACCTGGCATGGAATGTATGGGGTACCTCGCTGACTTCAAGAACGCGAATGTCCCGCGGAAGTGTGGCATTTAAAGAATATTTAAAACGGTGAATGTCAATGGGTTTCTCTGTATGAAAATGAGCTGCCTGACCATATGCATGGACTCCTGCATCGGTGCGCCCGGAACCTGTGACGGTGACATCTTCGCGGAGGATAATGGCAATTTTTTTTTGCAATAGTTCCTGAACCGTAGTGCCATTTGGCTGTATTTGCCAACCGCTATAATTGGTTCCTTCATAAGCAAGGATCAGTTTAAAACAAAACATACATGTCATATTTTTAAGGTCAGGAGTAAAAGTTCGGGTGGGGAGAATAACCGGAATGGCAAAACGCCGCCGAGCCCCCGGTTAATGTACATCCACTTTTGATCGACTTTCAAAAGACCTTTTTTAAATTGAGGGTTTTCTAAAAGAGTTAATTTTTTCCATATCAGAGGCAAATTAATTTGTCCTCCATGGGTATGGCCGCATAGTATGATATCACCTGGAAAATTTTTGAGCAAGGGCGTTCCATCCGGGTTATGCATTAAAATAATTCCAGGATCCATAGACCTGCCCTCAAAAGCCTTATTTGGATCGCAGCGCCCAAGGGAATATTCTCCAAGCCCAGTGAGATTTAAGTAGCCATCTTTGATTGGAATCGTTGTAGTTTGATTGTGTAACACTGTAATTGATGTTTCGGTTAACAGGTCGATTAATTCCTGATTCAATGGGAGCATTTTGGCTTGAGCCGTTGTATGGCCTGTCAGAGTCAATGAGCAAAACAATCTTCCAAAGGCCCTCAATAATGAAGATTTATTTTGCGATTGGATGACATCATAATCGCCGTGCTGATTGACGGAAACATATCCGTGATAATCATGATTGCCGAGCACGGCGTAACAGCCGTAAGGAGCATAAAATTGTTGTAAGAAATTTTTTAACCTGTTGCGGTCTTCCACAATCCCGTGACAGATAAAGTCACCGGTAAAAACGATGATATCGGGTGCAAGCTCGCCAGATTTTTTAATGATCCGATTAGCAAACGCCCTGGAAAAATGGCGATGAAA
>JABDCW010000005.1 GCA_013287905.1 Chlamydiota bacterium
CCGTATGGTATCGCGACGGCAGCCTGATGATGATTGAAGAGTACCAGCTCGATAAACTCGTTAAGGGAGAATATTATATCAATGGGGAAAGGTCTCCCGTAAGCACGATCATCGACGGCAAGGGGTTTGCTAATTTGTATGACGCCGACGGCAATTTCAAACAAAAGGTCGAATATTGCCACGGCAAGCCGGTTTTGTGAATTTTAATAATGCAGATCGGAATATTGATCGAGATCGACGCTTCTTTTAGAGCGAAAGAGACTAATGACGATCGCAAGGCCTACCGCAGCTTCGGCAGCTGCGACAATAAGGACAAAAAAGACCCAAACCAGGCCGTTTATGTCACTCCATTGATTGGCAAAGGCGACAAATAAAAGATTGGCTGCATTTAACATCATTTCGATGCAGAGGAAAAAAATTAATGCATTGCGCCTGATCAGACACCCGATAATGCCAATCGCGAACATCATCAGACTGGCAATTAGTATAACCGCTAGATTCATATTTATTCCCTCTTCGCAATGTAAACGGACCCTACGAGAGCAATCAAAAAGAGAAGGACCACCAATTCAAAAGGAAAAAAGAAGTGTAAGTAAAGCGATTGCCCAAGGGGCTGGACATCGCCGAACCTTTCATCTGTCGTATGCATGGAGGCCCAATTCGTTAACGGATAGGCGATCAGGTAACTTAGGTAACTGACGACAGCCACCAAACTAAAGACTGTTGCGATGATAAAAAAACGATTGTTTTTAGAGGGAAACCGTTCAATCTGCTGATGAGCATCCTGAAATAAAATAATGACAAACATAAAGATCACTAAAATGGCGCCGGCATAGACGAGAATTTGCATGACCGCAATGAAACTGGCAAAAAGCTCCAAATAGATCCCGGCAAGGGTGATCAGGGAAAAGAGAAACGAAAGGCAGGAATGGACAGGTTTTTTAAAAACCAAAACCCCTAATGAACTCAAGAGTAAGCATAAGGGGTAGATCATGAATAAAATATTTTCCATCAGATCTCCCGCTTAGGATCCCGTCCCGATTCCCCGGGAAATTTTTCGTTGAGCTGCTCTTTGGTATAGATCAACGATTCGCGCGTATAGCCGGAGAGCTCAAATTCACTGCTTAAAATGATGGCCCCCGTCGGACATGCCTCTTCGCAAAGCCCGCAATAGATACAGCGAAGCATATTGATTTGAAAATCTGAGGCATAACGCTCGGTTCGCGAATGGGGATTGTCCGGATCATTTTGCGCCGGTTTTACATAGATTGCCTGAGACGGGCAAGCGATGGCGCAAAGCTCGCATCCGACACACCGCTCTCTTCCATCTTCCCATTTTGTCAAATAATGGCGGCCGCGCGAACGGATGGGCAATTTGGGCTTTTCTTCCGGATACCGCCTGGTCACCGGTTTTTTTAAGGCATATTTGAACACGATAAGAAGTCCCCTTAACATCGAAAACACCTGAGCCAACGCACTTTTTTTCATCAGTACACCAAAATAAAATAGGCCGTGACAATGAGATTGATTGTGGCCACGGGAATTAACACCTTCCATCCAAAGCTCATTAATTGGTTATAACGCAGACGCGGCAATGTGGCTCTAACCCACATGAATAAAAAAACAAATAGGGCAAGTTTCAGGAAGAACCAAAGGACCGGAATATCCCCCGGGCCATGCCAGCCGCCTAAAAATAAGGTCACAGCAATAGCTGAAACGGCTAAAATGTTGACATATTCCCCTAAAAAAAACATGGCAAATTTCATTCCGCCATATTCGGTGTGATAGCCGCCGATCAACTCCTGCTCCGCTTCCGGCAAATCAAACGGCGCCCGGTTTGTCTCGGCAAAGGCTGTAATCAGGTAGATGAGGAAACTGACCGGATTTGTCCAAATAAACCACGCTTTGCTTTGCGCTGCAACAATATCCTGAAGATTTAATGAGCCGGCAGACAGAATCACGCTCATCACGGAAATGCCCATCGGAATTTCATAGCTGATCATTTGCGCTGTCGACCTCATTCCCCCAAGAAGGGAATAGCGATTGTTGGAAGCCCAGCCGGCAAGAACGATCCCATAAACGGCTAAGGAAGAAAAGGCTAATAGAAAGACGATTCCGGCATTGACACTGGCAATGGATAAAGAAACCGGACGGCCGAAAATATCCACCGTCCCGCCGACAGGAATTAAGACAAAGGCGGCTAATGCGGTAAACAGGGAAATGCCCGGCGCAAGCCAGTAGGTGAAAGTCTCTACGCCGGCCGGCTGAAAGCTTTCCTTGCACAAGAGTTTTAGCCCGTCGGCAATCGGCTGCAGAAGCCCTAATGGCCCAACCCGGTTTGGCCCTAAACGCAATTGCATGCGCGCAAGAACGACCCTCTCGCAAAAAGTCATATAGGCAGCAGCTCCCATGAGGACCGCGACGACGACTATCCCTTTGATCAACACTTCGACAAAGTCAGAAAACATAGATTTTCCTTTGAATTGTGAAGGTATCATACTATTATTTTTACAGCAAATATTCCTTTATGTTTGGGCAGGAATTCTAAATACAAAATAAATTTAACAGGATTTGCAGGATCGCCTTTAGCGGCAGGATATGCATAGATCTCTTTTCTATCCTGCCGCTAAAGGCGATCCTGCAAACCCTGTTAAATTTATTATGAAAGTGTACAAATATGGCTTGCAACCAATGTTTCCTTACTTATCCTAAAACGGGTTTTTTTTCATTTATTTTTCCTGATGTTTGGGTGTGAAAGAAATTTTTAGATGCGCCCGGTTAAAGGAGGGGTTGCAGTTTGACTTCTATTTGACAAATCCTTTGACGAATCCGAAGCTCTTGAAAAGGAGGGCGCCGGCATCGGCTTTTTAACTGGAGATGACCTGGCAGGAGGGGGCAAGAAAAAAGTTTGCTCCAATATCTCATGTTTCTTTTCCATAGACAGCTTTGAAAAGGCGGGTGATTTGGCATTCAGGATCTCAATCTTCTCGGCCTCAGTCAAACGGGAAAAAATGTTCTGCAGGAAATTAACATAACTTTGCTCCTTCTCATCCATTTTCTTCGAAGGCTTGGCTAAAGGATTATAACCTTCAATGACCCATTTAACATAATTGGGATGAAAGAGCAATGCTGCTCTGACCAACGAACGTTTTTGTTTATTTTCATCATCTAAAAGGGAGCTTTGTTCAGGTGTCGGCCCTTCCGGTTCCTCTTCTTTTCCACCCGGCAACTGAGAGAGAGCTGCCGCAGCAGAATCCGACACACGTCGATCGTCAACCCCATTTTCTGCCGGGCCCGTTTTGCAACAATGCCCTATCAGGCACGTGCCATAGACAAGACCAATAGTCAATGGCGCAACGACAGTGGCATAGGAGCAGAATTTGATACGGGCTGCTTTTTTGGAATTACACCCTAAGTATTGCACATTTCCCGCTGAAAAATACCAGCGGCAAAAACCTTCCACACCTTGTATGCTCATTGTTTACCTCATTGTTAGTTTGCACTGTCTATCTTGTCTACGAAGAAATATCCAGGATCTGGATCCGGTGTCCTTTTCCTCTGACGTTCTCTTATCTGCTCAGGATCAGGAGTTTGCACTGCGACCCATTCCTCGCCTTTATTTTTTCCCAATAGCAAATCTGTTTCTGTGGGTTCATCAGTTTCTGCGGGCTCTTCAGGGTCTGAGGGCAGACCAGCCCCGCCTGCGGTTTTCAATCCGGCATTCCCAGACTGATTACTCCTTGCCGATACCAAAGTACCTTGAGCTGTGCTTGCTATGCGCTCAGCAGTTCCATCTTTTTCGCCTTTCGGGTTTTTTTTGGAACAACGCCCCGTTAAGTAATGATAACCCTTAGTCATTTCAGCGCACAAGGGATGAATACAAGAAAAAAAATCTCCACAAATACTTTTAGGACGATTTGGATCTTCCAGATCTTCACTGAACCCGCGTGGCTCGCCCCTGCAAAAACTGATGATTCCTCTCAAATCCATAAAGCCCTCCCTTTTAATTATTCACTATTCAATACTTAAGTTCCGTGCTCCAAGTTCTTATTTCAATAGCTCTGTTTCTTCTGCAGCCCCAGCAGAGGCAGTGTGTTCGCCTGAATTTTGCAAAGAATTTATTGGCTGGGCTGATTGCGGACCCAAAAAAGTTGTTTGTTCTTGTTGTTTAGCGGCAATCAGAGTCTCAATAGAAGCGCTTCTGCTTGAATTTTGCAAACGGTATTTTTGCTGACCAGAAGAGACTTGCGAATCGGGAGCAACTCCCCCTTGGGGCGGCAATACACTGATTGCGATCTGGGATATAGATTTTTGATCAGGATCGCTTTCCGGAGGCACTTTTTTACAGCAATGTCCCAATAGACATATCCCATAAACAACCCCGACCGATGCAGGCACAATGCCTGTGAAATAGGAACAAAATGCGATACGGACCGCATTTTTGGAATGTGATTCCAAAGCTTTTGGACTGTCACCGGCGGAAAAATACCAGCGACAGAAATTTTCTACTCTACCTGTACCTAATGACATGAGTGACCTCCTTTTTTATACCATTCCACAAATTTTGAAATCCCTGTCTGTAAATCGGTCGCCGGTTGAAAATGTAACATTTTTTGAGAATGCGCGATATCGGCATATGTCACTTCGATATCTCCCGGTTGGATAGGCAAATGGCGTAATATGGCCTTTTTTCCGAGGCAATCTTCAATCGATTCGACAAGGGTTTTAAGAGACTCTGACCGGTGATTTCCCAAATTGAAAATTTCTAATGGCGATTGAAGGTCCATGGCTGCGATCACGCCGCTGATAATATCGTCGATATAGGTAAAGTCGCGATACATTTTATCAAACGCGTAGACATCGATGGGAATTCCCGCATCTATCGACTTGGTGAATGAGTAATACGCCATATCGGGGCGCCCCCACGGCCCGTAAACGGTAAAAAATCGCAAACCTGTGACAGGTATGTCATAGAGATGATGGTATGTGCAGGCCATTAATTCATTGGTCTTTTTTGTGACCCCGTATAAACTTGCCTGGTTGTCTGTCCGGTCGTCAACCGAAAAGGGGATATCGCAGTTGTTGCCATACACTGATGAGGAAGAGGCATAAATAAGGGGGATGTGAGGGTAATGGCGGCATCCTTCCAGCAGATTGAGAAACCCCTGAATATTGGAATGAATATAGGCTTGCGGATTGATCAGCGAATATCTCACCCCCGCCTGGGCAGCCAGATGAACGATGTGGGTGATTGGCTCTTTTTGCAACAGATCCAAAAACAGACCGGGATCGCAAATATCAGCTTTAATGATGGTGACGCCAAGCTTTTCGAGGTTTTGCGCCCGGTCTTTTTTAAGCTGGACCTCGTAATAGTCATTAAAATTATCGATTCCGATAACCGTAGCATTCTGTTTACGCAAAGCCTCTGCCAGATGAAAGCCGATGAAACCGGCAACTCCTGTAATTAAGACATGTTTTGATGACATAGATCTCAATAATAAGAAAATGTTTAATTTTTACCCTCGTCAAATTGACAAATAGTAAGCATACGCAATGTACGAATTTTTGTCTTCACATCGCTGTAATAATGGCAAGACGCAGGAAATTTAGAACGCTATTTTAAACTACAAAGGGAAAAAAACAGGATAAGCACGATAGGCAGGATAAATTTTTAAAAAATATCTTACCTATCGTGCTTATCCTGTTATTATTTCTCACCCCGTTGTCTCGCATTGCATTTTCTATGATTCAAAAAAGTGTTCATTTCCTGTGCCCTGGTAATAATAACAATCATGCTGTCTTCGCTAATTTTTTGCATCATTCATTTTTTATATCCATTGACGGCGATCCCTAACTTATGGTAGTGTTTTTTCTTAAGAATCACCAAACTAAAAAAAAAAAGCGAAATACCATGAAGGGAATTGTACTGGCCGGAGGCAGCGGCACAAGACTGCATCCGCTCACCTTAGGCATTTCTAAGCAAATGCTGCCGATCTACAATAAGCCCATGATCTATTATCCCCTGTCGATACTGCTCCTTGCGGGAATCAGGGAAATCCTGATCATCTCGACACCTCAAGACTTGCCGAATTTCAGGAAATTGCTCGGCGACGGATCTCGCCTTGGCGTACAGTTTCATTATGCCGAACAGGCGCATCCCAATGGCTTAGCCGAAGCTTTTATTATCGGCAGAAAATTTGTGGGCAATGACAATGTGTGCCTTGTTTTGGGAGATAACATTCTCTATGGAAGCGGGCTGCAGGAGATGCTCATAGCAGCTTCATTAAGAAAAAGGGGGGCCACTCTCTTTGGTTACGAGGTCAAAGATCCCGAACGTTATGGGGTGATTGAAATTTCCTCTTCAGGAAAAATTCTGTCTATCGAAGAAAAACCCACTTGCCCCAAATCCAATATTGCTGTGACGGGTCTTTATTTTTACGATAACCGCGTATTGGACATCGCCGCAGAACTTAAGCCCTCAAAACGGGGTGAACTGGAAATTACCGATGTGAACAACTATTATCTACAGCAAGATGAAGTCTTTATTTCCGTGATGGGCAGAGGATACACCTGGCTCGATGCCGGCACTCACGACAGCCTGATGCAGGCCAATCACTTTGTGCAGGTGATCGAACAAAGACAAGGCCTCTATATTGCCTGTCTTGAAGAGATTGCCTATCAACAAAAATTTATATCAAAAGAAAACCTGATGGATTTGGGTTTACGTCTTGGCAAAAGCGAGTATGGCAAATATTTAGTTCACATTGCAGAAAGGAAGTAAATCATGGAAGTCGTACAATTGCGTCTAAATGGATTAATGCTCCTTAAACCCAAGGTATTTAAAGACAGCCGGGGCTTTTTTTTAGAAAGCTATAATGAGACAGTTTATAAAAATATGGGGATTCACACGCCGTTTGTGCAGGATAATCACTCCTGGTCGCAAAAAGATACGATACGGGGAATCCATTTTCAGTCTGATCCCGGTCAAGCCAAATTAATGCGCGTCGCAAGCGGAAAAATTTTCGATGTCGCTGTCGATATTCGCAAAGACTCCCCCACATATGGGCAGTGGGAGGGTGTTGTTCTGGATGGAGAAGATCACCATCAGCTCTTTATCCCGGTCGGATTTGCCCATGGGTTTTGTGTATTGAGCGAAAATGCGCATGTCATCTACAAAACAAGTTCTGTGTACAACCCGGCTACTGAAATGGGATTTCATTGGGATGACCCCGCGATCAATATTCAATGGCCTGTTAAAAACCCCATCGTTTCCGACCGGGACCGTTCGGCTCCTTTATTAAAAAATGTATTCGAGGCAAAATAAATGAACGTTTGGGTTACCGGCGGTAAAGGAATGTTGGGGATGACCCTCTGCCATTTGCTGGAAGCGGAGAAAATTCCCTATGTAAGTACAGGCAGCGAGGTCGATATTACCAACATCGAAGATTTGCACATTTTTATTTCAAAGCACCCGGAAGTGACCCATATCATGAACTGTGCGGCCTATACCCAGGTAGACCTCGCAGAAAAGGAAATTAGCGCCGCCTACGCCATTAATGTCCACGGCCCCCTGAATCTTGGAACGATAGCCAATGAATATCATTTGCATATGATCCACTTCTCATCGGACTATGTGTTTGACGGCAAAGGAAAAACCCCTTATCAGGAAAATTCTCCTTGCCAACCTCTCAATGTGTATGCCCAAACGAAAAGGGCCGGAGAAATCATGCTTTTTGATGAACATCCTCAAGCGTGCATCATCCGCACTTCGTGGTTATTCGGCCTGTACGGAAAAAATTTTGTCACAACCATGCTTAATTTGATGAAGGAAAGAGATACGGTCCATGTCGTCTTTGACCAAAAAGGAAGGCCCACATTTTGCGATGACTTATGCAGGGCGGCAATTGCCCTAGGATTGGCTGACAGCTCCGGAATTTTTCATTTTGCCAATGAAGGGGCTGTTTCATGGTATGCATTTGCTCTTGGCATTGCCGAAGAGGCAAAGAGATTGCATATCCCCCTTAAAGTAAGTGCGATCGAACCCATTCCGTCAGTAAAATACCCGACTCCCGCAAAGCGCCCAGCCTATTCAGTGCTCAATACCTCGAAAATCGAATCCGTTTTGCAATACCGCCCAAGAAAATGGAAAGAGGCATTATCTGACTATCTTCAACAACTGATCATTTTTAAAAGATGAGTGCGATGAAAACAACCCCTGCAATACGCGAAGTGAAACATCTCTTGGTGACAGGAGGCGCCGGCTTTATCGGTTCGGCATTTATCCGTTATCTGCTAAACGCCCCTGATTTCGACGGGACTATTGTCAATGTCGATTCTTTAACATATGCCGGCAACCTCGACAATTTGACCGCTATTGCAGATGACCCACGTTACACCTTTGTGCGAGGGGATATATCCGATCAGCCGTTGATTGAATCGCTATGCAATACCCGCAAAATCGATGCCATTGTCCACTTTGCCGCAGAAAGCCATGTAGACCGCAGCATCAACGGGCCTCAAAGCTTTCTGGAAACCAATGTGATGGGCACATTTCACTTGCTGGAAGTTGTACGAAGGCAGCTTCACATCCACTTTCATCATGTCTCCACAGATGAAGTATATGGAGCTTTAGGCAAAACCGGATATTTCACCGAAAACACCCCATATCATCCAAATTCTCCCTATTCCGCTTCCAAGGCTGCTTCTGACCATTTGGTCAATGCCTATCATCACACCTACGGCATAAGCACAACTCTCTCCAATTGCAGCAACAACTATGGCCCCTTTCAATTTCCGGAAAAACTCATCCCCCTCATGCTTCTCAATTGCATTAAAAGTAAGCCTTTACCCGTCTATGGTCAAGGCAATCAAATACGCGATTGGCTCTATGTCGATGACCATGCAGAAGCGATATGGATGATCCTTAATTGCGGCAGAAATGGCAGCACATACAATATTGGAGGCGGGGCTGAAAGAGAAAACCTGGCGCTTATTTCTCAAATGATCGGCATTCTTGCTGAAGTACAGGGTGTGCCGGCAGATACTTTTAAGGAACTGATCACTTTCGTCAAAGATCGTCCCGGCCACGACTATCGCTATGCCATAGACTATTCCAAAATTAAAGGGGAACTTGGATGGTCCCCCCGCCATTCTTTTGCGCAAGGTTTACGCAAAACCGTTGTCTGGTATCTCGATCATCCTCAATGGGTGGAGCGCATTGAATCGGGAGTGTATGGCATGGCAATTCATACCAGGTGACCGGACATTAAGACAAGGCACAGGAAATTAGAACGAATTTTTGAATTTTTCTCAACCAGGAGGGCTCTAAGCCAATCCTGATCTCGATCTTGATCTTGATCATGATCTCAATCTTGCTTTTCTTCAAGATTGTTTCGATGTTGATTAGATTGATAAGAGCCAACTAGAGAGCGAAATGTATGAAGAGCTAGATTAAGATCAAGATCGAGATCGAGATCAGGATTGGCTTAGAGCCCTCCTGGTTGAGAAAAATTCAAAAATTCGTTCTAATTTCCTGTGCTCCTGCAATACACACCTAATTTATTGACTCTAAAGCCACGATACTATATAGTCGACGTCAATTAATAGGAGAAAATCATGCGTCTTTACTACCTTTCTGACGGTCAACAATTCCATTTACGTCTTCAGGAATATCAACAACCAAATTGGAAATATAGTGCGGACAACACATCAAAAAGCATTATAGCAACACGTACACTTTCGCGAAAAAGCCAGGTGATTTCTGTCATTGCCTGGGCTATCTTGTGCGCGATAACTGTGGGATTATACAGTCAGGCAAAGAGCGAACTGAAGGATAGATGGAAAGGAAAAGAAATTGTGCAATTTCAACTCTCTCACCCAAACAACGCAAATATTGAAGAGTTATATCAGAACCTTATAAACGATTGTCATTTAATTGCAAAACTTAACGAAAAACAGATCAAAAAATACCTGAATAGTGACAAGAAGGAACCATTCGATCAACTTTATATCTGCATGCCAAATTTTGGCTGCAGCCAATGGAGCTTATTTCAGCCAAAAGATATCCAAAGGATAGACTTTGCGAAACTAATACCGATTGCGCAAAAACAGAATGTAGAACCTAAATTGCTTATATACACCATATTTGGATGTTCAAAATTTTCAGATTTACCTGCAGAAAACATAGCAAAGCTCCAACAGTTATCCGAAGCCAATCTTCGTTTGCTCTATCCTCATTTCGAAAAAGAGCACATAAACGCCCTGACTGAAAAACAAAAGGAATGGTTGTAATATCATAAATCGTCCTGCTAAGGTCTTTATACATTCAAGAACGAAACGGCCCTTTGGCCCCGCTATTACTTTTTGAGAGCAGGGTTGGCTAGCCGCGATAGTGGCGCTAGCATGTAGCCGCATGCCTCCAGCGTGCGGTATAGATGCGTAAATTATCAGCCATGGTCTTGGCATTTTGGCCCTATTGCAGACCTTACACTTTCATCAACACAATGCAGGCTGCAGATTCCAGATAAATTTATATATATACCTATCAAGCGAATGACGTGATCGATTGACTTATTTACGGCGATACGGTATTCTATAAGAAAAGGAGGTCCTTATGAAACAGCAACATCAAAAGCAAGATACGGTTCGTTTAACGATTGATTTCCCTTTAGATCAGCATACCTACATTAAAATGTTAGCAACCAAAGAAGGGGTCAGTTTGAGGCAATTCGTAATTGAACATTTACCGAATCTCAAGAAGGGCAAGAAAAAGCATAAAGACATCGAAAATGAAGAATTTGATGAATTGCTAAAAGAATTACTCGTTGAAAAAGCTGATGTATTGAAGAGATTATCCAAGAAATGATTAAATATCTAACACTCGAACAAGTTCTCAAAATGCATGATGCATTTATCGAAAAATTTGGCGGGCTTCAAGGGATTAGAGACATGAATCTTTTATTGTCTGCGATCGAAACGCCTAAAGCGGCTATGTTTGGCACTGACCTATATCCAACTGTTTATGATAAGGCTGCTGCTTACTTATATCATATCGTGCAAAATCATCCATTTAATGATGCAAATAAACGCACTGGTTTCGGTGCAGCTTATTTATTTCTAAAAGCGAATAATATAAATATTTTATTTGATGACAAATCTTTTGAAAGCTTGGTTATAGAAGTGGCAAAAGGAAAGAAAACAAAGGAAGAAATCTCCTATTTTTTCGAGTACGGTCAAAATAGATAAACGGCATATTATAGAATGATTGCTTTGTGCCTTCAACTTTGTTATAATTAGAGAAGGAGGATTGTATGATAAAATTACATTGTTTAGCTGAAACTTATTTAGGGATTTTTCCCTTGCAAGAAACTCAACAAAAGCAAATGAGAGAATGTATTTTAAAATACACTATACCAAAAGGTTCAATTTTTAGTACTGAAAAAATTAATTATTTTAAATTTAGAATTTTCAATGCTTTAAAGAGTTTAGTTAGGCAATCTGAATGGCAGAAAACTACTCGCAAAATTTACCCAAATTCATCAGATCCTAAAATACAAAAAGCAATCACTGAAACAATGACGACACTTTTAAAATTACAATCAGGCGGGCTTGAGGCACCAAAAGATCAAACCCCCTTCCAAGATATTGCTTCAAAAATGAAGGGAGAGAAACCGATAAAGGAAGGTGAAGGGGTTGAACTCGTAACAACTGAAGCTTTAAATAAATTAGGTAAATGCAATCATGGTTCGAACAGTTATTGGGATAAAGACTTTCCTAAGCTAAACCTAAAATCGGCCGGATAGCATCATCCTGAAGAAAGTTGAAAATGGGCACGAAACTAATTCTTCATTCACGATGTTCACACCAACAAAACAGCCGGACTTTCCACAATACCCTTGAAGGTCGCAAGAAATTGGGCCGCGTCGACGCCATCAATCACGCGATGGTCGCAAGAGAGCGTTACAGTCATTTCCATTCCGGGGACGATGGCACCGTTAGAAACGACCGGAACTGCCAGCATTCCTCCTATGGCCAATATTGCCGCTTGCGGAGGGTTGAGAATGGCGATAAATTCAGAAACACCATACATCCCTAAATTGGAGATAGTAAATGAACCTCCCTTATATTCCTCTGAAGATAGCTTGCCTTCTTTAGCACGGGAGATAAGCTCTTTGATCTCCATGGAGATTTCATCGACGTTTTTGAAATTGGCATGGCGGATGATTGGGGTGATCAAACCGTCTTGCAGACTGACAGCAACAGAAATATCAATACTCTTAAAGCGAACAATAGCGTTATTTACCGAATTAAAGCCGCTGTTCATGTTCGGATGCTTCTTCAAGGCAATCGCCGCAGCTTTGATCATAAAGTCATTATATGTCAGCTCGATATTTTGTTTTTTTAATTGCTGCCGGATATCGATCAATGGCTGAACGTTGACTTTTATCGACACATAAAAGTGGGGGATAAAAGATTTTGCTTCCTGAAGCCTTTGCGCAACGATTTTGCGGATAGGAGAGAGGGGCTTTTCCTCATAGGATCCTGGAATCACCCGCGGCTTTTCGCGGGAATGAAAAGCAACGTTGCGCCCTGCAGGCGCCCCTTTCAAATCGCGGCTCGTAACCCGTCCTTCAGGACCCGTTCCCTTGATGTTAGAGAGGTCCAGCCCACCCTTTTTCGCCAATTTACGGGCCAAAGGGGAAACTTTAAGACGCCCTGCATTTTGCGGACGGGAAAATTGATACTGTTCGAGAGGCGCTTCCGGGACAAAGGCCGGCTGAGATATTGCGATGTGGTTAGCGGCAGATGGCTCTTTGTTGGTTTTTTCTTCAACACGATCATCCTTTAGGTCCGAAGAGGATGCAGCAGAAGTATTTGGGGGTGTTTCTTT
Organism: Chlamydiota bacterium; assembly: GCA_013287905.1. Lineage (GTDB taxonomy): Bacteria > Chlamydiota > Chlamydiia > Chlamydiales > Parachlamydiaceae > JABDCW01. Next base: position 12,890 of record JABDCW010000005.1, read on the forward strand.
AGTCTTTGGAGGTTCTTGAACCGCTTCCTCTTTTGTTTCTGTCAAATAAGCAATCGGCTGGTTCACACGGGCCTCATCGCCATTCTGCACTAAAATTTTGCGCAACCAGCCGCTATCCAGTGATTGATACTCTACTGTTGCCTTATCAGTCGCAATCTCTAAAAGCAACTGATTGGCTTCCACAAATTCCCCTTGCGATTTGTGCCACTTAACGACAACGCCATTTGTCATCGTTGGCGATAGTTTGGGCATCGTTAATGTAATCTGCATAAGACCATCCAATTAAAGAGGTTTAACACAATAACGCACAGTCTGCACAATACGTGCTACGTTTGGCACTGTCTTGCTTTCCAGCTCCCTGGAATAGGGCATTGGGGTTTCCCTTTGACAAACACGGGCGAGAGGGCCATCCAGATCGTCAAAACAGTGTTCCTGGATTTGAAAGGCAACTTCCGATGAAATGCCGGCAAATATGTGCCCCTCTTCGACAATGACGCAACCGTGTGTTTTACGGACCGAAGCTACGATTGTGGCAATATCTAACGGTTTAATAGTTCTTAAGTCGATCAGCTCTGCTTTAATTCCCAGCCGTCTTAGTTCCTTAACCGCCTCGATGCAGACGGCAACCATTTGCCCATGTGTCACAATGGTAATATCTGTTCCTTGTTCGATGACCTTAGCTTTTCCGATCGGCACAAGATACTCTGCTGTGGGGATCTCCATCTTCTTACCATAAGAAAGCTCCGATTCCAAGAACAAGACAGGGTTATTATTGCGGATTGCCGATTTTAATAACCCCTTCGCATCGTAGGCATTGCTCGGGGCTATCACTATAAGCCCGGGAAAATGACTGTACATGGCCTCAACGCAATGGGAATGTTGACTTGAAACCTGTGCGGCAGCTCCATTAGGTCCGCGGAAAACAATGGGGACCGGGAATCTGTTTCCCGACATATAATACATTTTGATCGCATTAGAAAGGATCTGATCCGCAGCCACAAAAGAGAAATTAAAACTCATGAATTCAACAACAGGACGCAATCCCGTCATTGCTGCGCCAACACAAAGACCGGCAAACCCAAGTTCGGCAATCGGCGTGTCGATGACCCGTTTAGACCCCCATTTTTCGAGCATTCCTTTCGTGACTTTGTAAGCCCCCTGATACTGCCCAACCTCTTCCCCCATAATGAAAACACGTTCATCGCGGGCCATCTCTTCATCCAGGGCCTGTCTTAAAGCTTCTCTTAATTCAACAAGTTGCGTGTCCGACATACATTCCTTATGGTGCAAAAACATCCTCTTCCAGCGTGAGGGGATCGGGCCAAGGGCTCTCTTCAGCATACTTCATTGCTGCAATCATCACATCACGCTCTTGCTTATCCATCTGTTTAATGGCCTCCTCATCGAGCAAACCATTATCGAGCAAAACTTTTTCCATTAACAATATAGGATCGCGTTGCATACAGCTCTTTAAGGATTCTTTTGATCTGTATAATCCGGGATCAGATATGGAATGGCCGCGAAATCTCTCTGTCACAACTTCGATTAAAACCGGCTTTCGGTTAATTTCCATTTCTTTAAAAACATGAGAAAAGCCCGCATAGCAGGCAAAAAAATCCATCCCGTCAAACGTATACCCTTTCATTCCATAGCTGGAGGCTTTGTCCTCAGCCAAACGGCTGACGCTGACAGCTTGCTCTACGTGCGTGCCCATCCCCCACATATTGTTTTCTATTATGTACACACAAGGCAGGTCCCAAAGGGCTGCTAAATTCAGGGACTCATGAAAAGACCCTTGAGCTACAGCCCCATCGCCTAAAAAACAAAGGGAAACTTCCGTCTGTTTGCCTAAATATTTGAGGCTAAAAGCAGCGCCCGTTGCGATAGGCACCTGTCCCGAAACGATTCCAAATCCTCCTAAAAGCCGTTCGGTAAAAAAATGCATCGAACCGCCCCGGCCTTTGGCGTTGCCCGTCTTTCGTCCATATAGCTCAGCCATTAGTTCATCCGGAGTTGCACCAAGAAGCAGGGCAAGGGCGTGACAGCGGTATGATGTCGTATACCAGTTGTTTGGTCCAAAAACCTCTACGACAGCTGTTTGGATAGCCTCCTGGCCAATATATGAGTGAAAAAAACCACCTACTTTTCCCATTTGATAGGCCGATTCGGCCCTGGTTTCAAAATTGCGTATCCTCAGCATTTGACGCAAAGCTTCTATCAACCTTGCAGGGTCTACTTTTTTAATGACCTGCTGGATGTCATAAGGAAAAAATGTGGGTTTATCCGATTTTACAGGTTTGTTCATCATAAATCCTATGCAAATTCCAAAATATGTATGTTAACAGCAACGCTTAATGGATATGTCCGGCAGCTCTTCCTCCGGAGGAGGCATGCCCTGCAAAACATCCTCCGCAACCTCTTTATCGACGACCGCGGCGACGCAAGAATCGGACCACACATTAATCGCGCTTTCCAGCATGTCGATCATCGTATAAAATGGTAAAATGATCCCTAAAACAGTTAAAGGTACGTTCATGGCAGCCAAAAACGCTCCGGACAGGAAATAGCATCCCATCGGAACCCCTGCATTTCCTATTGCGGCAATGGTAGCGATGAAGATCCATAAAAACATCTCAACGCCGGAAAATACAACGCCGTTCAACATGGAGACATAAAGTACCGTAATTAAAATAAATGCCGCACAGGCATTCATATTGATCGTCGTACATAGCGGTAAAGTGAAACTTGCAATTTTTTTCGACATTCCAATATTTTTTTCAGCGCAACGTATTGCCATGGGAAGAGCCGCGCTCGACGATTTAGTAAAGAATGCGACGGAAAGGGCCGGCATCATGCCGCGGACCATACGGATGGGAGAGATGTTTTTGATTTTAAGAAATGAAGGGAGGACAATGAAAGCCTGTACAAGATTGGCCAAAAGAACGCAAATCAGATAAAGGGCTAAACTTTTTATCTCTAATCCTTGTCGCAAGTCCTTAAAAAACAGGACGACAAATGCCCAGATCGCAATGGGCATTAAAAGAATGATCCAGGAAGTCATTTTCATAATGGCAGCATAAAGACTGGAAAAGAATGTATGCAAAACCTGCCGGTTATGGTGCGGTAATGTCAGAACGCTTAGGCTAAAAAACATCGCGATAAACAAAACCCCAATCACATGGCTCTCTAAAAAAGGTTGGACAATGTTTGAAGGAATGCTTTTTAGCAGATAATGGTAATAGCTTCCTTGAACTTCGGTATGTGCGGCATCGGAAAGTCCTGCCAGGCTGCTTAGCTCAAGTGTGCTGACAGGCGAGATAAAGACAAATAAGCCAAGCGCAACTGTCGCAGCGATGATGGTGGTTAATAGAGTGTATTTGATGACTCTTTTGCCTAAACTTTTTATTTCGCTGACGCTGTCCATCCCCGAAGCTGTCGAGACGATCGATAAAAAAATAATGGGGAGACTCACCAGTTTTAATAAATTGATGAATATGCTGGATGCCGCATCGGCAATCGAATCAAAAACAGGAAGTTGCGAGTATGCGGCAAGTATCCCCAAAAATAATGCCAGCAAAATCCTCATATTAGGTGTGATCCATTGACGTAACTTCGCAAACATGACTGATGATCTCCTTAAAAGAATTCAGCCTATATTAACAGCCATTAAATTTCAAGAAAGAATTGGTTCGTGCCCTATGCCCGTCTTGTTTAATGGACAATGGACGATGTGAGGGGCGTGGACGGTATGAGACAATTGCAAAATTCTGAAGATCACTAAAGGAAAGCAAAAAAAAATTAAACACAAAGGCACAAAGACGCGAAGGCACAAAGATGGAGCCTCTACCCCTTCTTCGTGCCTTTGAGTCTTTGTGCCTTTGTGTTTAATTTGATTGTTTATTGTTGCAATTTCCATTTATCTGCCCGTACGGGTAATAGGGCTTTTCTCTTTGTTACAGCTTCTGCACAGGAAATCAGTTTATCCATTTCATCGTTTGTGGTTTTTGCCGAATCGATGAAAATTTTCAGCTGATCCAATGTACAGGTATTTTCAGGAGGGACATCAGACTTTAGTTTATGCACGAGATCATAAGCTTTCTGATATTGGGTATAAAAATCGACAACGACTTTGTAAAAACCAAATGCGACTCGGGCAGGTGCAAGGGAGTCCCCTTTAGCCATAACCGGATCAGTACCCCCGCTCTGCTTTAACTCCTCAAGCGCACTAGAAAGGCAAGCGACTTTCTCCCCTGCTGGAGGAATGCACGTTTCGCTATACTCTTTTGAAAATGATCGAACCTTTTGAATAAAATCTGGATGAAAAAATTGGGAATGTTTTTCAATAAACTTTAGATGTTCTTCCATATTTTCAATGCTAATGGCTGGCAAATCTTCCGTGAGTGCAGAAAAATAGGGGATAATTTTTTCCGAAATCAAATTTTTGTGAAGCTGAAGATGGGTATTTGATGAAGAGGTTTCTGTTTCCTTTAGACATTGATCAAAACATTGCCTTTCCGCACCCTTTGAAGGAATATACGCTTGCAGTTTCTTTATTTCGTTTTTCGTATTTTCGGTTGTCTCCAATTCTTGAATTTTCTTATTCAAAGTCTCGAAGCTTTTTTTTGCTTTTTTTTCATTGAACTTAAAGGTGCCTATTTCTTTAAGTAAAGAATCAGTCTTACTATTTAACAGAGTTGCACGAAACGTAAGACCACGAGTGGTCTTATTTCCTAAAACCACCTCCCTGATCGTCAAACATTTCGTCTTATCGATCAATCCAACGGCTCTCATTATTTTCAAACATTGTAATTTTAATGCGTGTCTTAAGTGATCGAATAAAGCCCAAACTTTCCCTAAAAATGTTTTTTTTTGAGGGGGAATGGGAGAAAGATAAGTGAGATCTAATGGTTTTATCTGATTAATTGGACTACTCATGCCAGCTTTACCTGTTGTTTTCGTCTATTCTAAAGAAACGATCATTTCTTTACAATCACATTTTATTTTTAATTATTTATTAAAAAAATTTAAAATTGTATAATAACAATAAGAACAAAATTTATTTTATAATATAAATTTTAGGGAACTAATATGAATGACTTAAAACTCGATATGAAATTTCTGACGCCAAGCAATCAAACGATTAAAGATAATGGCGGCAAAACATCCTTTGAAGGGAGAAACTATACTTATTTTAACCGATTGGGCACTGTCGTTAACCGGCAGTGGCAAAAAATCTTAAGAATATTACATGTAATTAATAACGAAACACCGCTAACAAACAAAGATGCACTGAATATACTAAATAAACATCTAACCAATGCTTTTTCCCATCTCAATAGTATAGACCCTGCGACTTTGCAACAGAATATGGCAACGACAAAAGAAAAAATAACGCTATTATCATTGTGTTTGTCCAACCAATCAGAAATTGAGGAAAAAAATAGGCTGTTAGGACTCTGCGATGAATTAATTGCCTCTAAGAATCTCCATACAGACAAGGGAAAAGGTCCGCTTGCTTTTATTCGCGAAAAAGTATCATCCGTTATTCCCGGATTTTCAAGTACTTCACAAAAACCTGTAGTTAATGCGCCTCAGGCAAGTGCAGTGCCCCTTACTGAATCCTTTTCCATTGGTCAAGTGGATACGATCTTAGAGGAACACCTCGGTGATTTAGGTGCAATTTTCATTAAACGTTTATTAACGGGAGCAGAGCGCCAATCCTTAAAAAAAACAGGGGATCTCTATGAACTCACCTTAAAAGATGCCTATCATTTTCATTATAAAATCCCATTAACATTAAGCAGTGCTTATCTTAATATACCGCAAATCCTCAAGGTAAAATTTTCTGAATCGGGCAATGATAAAACGATAGAGTTTGTCACATCCCGTCCTGTAATGAAATTTCCGGCAGGGAGCATAGAGTTGATTAGTCTCTCATTTACAAAGGAAAAAAATGTGATCGTTAAGACTACACCGCCAAATTTCATGGTTTCGAAGGTTACAAAAACGTTAGGCTATGACTTTAGCAAGGGGGCATCCGTAGGCCACGGATATCTTATGGGACGGTTAGACAAAAAAAATTACCGGTTGGAACCTGGAGCTCGTTAACCCTAATGATGCAAATATTTAACGCAGAGGCGCAAAGTCGCAAAGACGCGGAGAAGCCATTATAGTTTGGAAATGACTTCTCCGCGTCTTTGCGACTTTGCGCCTCTGCGTTAAATAGTTTAAAGTCATTGAGCAATAAATATTTATAACAAAAAAGCTAGCTTATCCTAAAAAAATTAATCAAAAATTTTATTTGCGGGAATTGCTACTATTTCATTCCTATATTTGATTTATATACAAGAAATCACATAACATAAGCGTTTTACATTTATATACCAGGAATGAATATGAATAATACTCCTTCAAAAATCGATATGACATTCTTAACTCCAAGCAGTCAAACGATTAGGCAATGTGGAGGTAAAGTCCTTTTCGAAGGAAGAGAATTTACTTTCTTCAGCCGCATAGGGACGGTACTTAATCGCCAGCTTCACAAACTGTTGAGGTTATGTCGCCTCATCAGTAAAGATACCCTATTGACAAATGAGGATGCCCTTAAGGCGACAAAGAAAAATATAGAGATCGCAAGCCGCAGCTTTAAAGATGAACCGGACCTTTTACGATCTTTCATCAAAAATACTCAAGGTAAAATCTGTGAATTGGCTAAATGCCTATCTAAAAAATCGGAAATTCAGGATCAGACTGCTCTGCTTAAGAGTTGCCAAAGTCTCATTGATGAAACCCAAAAGGCAAAGGAAGCTTCTAAAACAACGATTGAGGATATGGAAAGTCAAATCAAAGATCATCCATCCACCGCAATCCCCCCGAATCCCGATACAGGAGCATCAATAACCCCAAGTGACTCACCCGCCCAAGGTCAATCACCATCGACTGATGCAACGAAAACTCAGGAAAACCAACCAGTTTTTGTCCCTTCAACCCCAAGCGAGCAAATAAAACGGGCCGCTAAAGAATATTTAGGTCCTGCTGGTGAACAGTTACTGACTGATATAATACATGGGGCTACCATTGAATCATTCACCCAAAAACAAGGTGACCTCTTCGAATTGAATTTACAAGAGAATTATTTCCATCAATTTAAAGACATACCGCTAATCACTATTATACTTCACATGCCAAAAACCATTAAAATAAAGTTCTCTGAATCTAAAGAAGAAGAGATAAAAATAGTTACTTTTGTCGAAAAGCCGCCGTATCTGAACATTTTAGGAAAGCAGGTAATATTAAGCAGCATCTCGTTCACAAAAGAGGATAAAGTGATCATTAAAACTTTACCTCTTCCCTGGGTGATTGGTAAATCTACAAAATTTGCTGGTTATGATTTTGAAAAGGGGGTAATTCGTACTCTTAAGGAAGCCATGGTGCAATTAGACCCACTGAACTTTAAGCTGATGCCTGTCAAGGTTGTCATGTAAACAAGATTAAGATCATGATCAAGATCGAGATTAAGAACATTCTTAATCGCGATCTTGATCATGATCTTAATCTTGCTTACCGCAAAGCACCCAACTTGACTTTTGCAATTGCCTCATAAAGACTAAGGACACCAATTAAGGACAGTAACAACGACCTTTGCGGTCGTTATTGTCCTTAATTGGTGTCCTTAATGTCTCTATTGTCCTTATTTAATTATCGTTTTATTTTACGCTTCGAGATACTCGATGTAGCAAAGCTGGGCATTATCACCCACGCGATGTTTGCCTTTAGTGATACGGGTATAACCGCCGTTACGGCTGCTAAACCTGGGGCCTAATTTTCCAAACAATTGTTCAATAACAAAACGGTCGTCATTATAGCTTGTTAAATGACCGCCTTTCACATCTCTAGCCTCTTTCGGGGTTAATTTGTTGAAGCGGACCATTAATTGCGCAATTGCTTGTCGTTTTGCAGCTAACGTATTCTTTTTTGCTATGGTAATCATGCGGTCTGCGAAACGCCGCAAAGCCTTAGCTTTAGGCACTGTCGTCTCAATGCGCTCATTTAAAATAAGCGCTTTTAACATATTTGCAAACATGCAACGTCTATGTGAGGATGTTTTATTTAATTTGCATGTTCTATTTAAATGTCTCATAAATTCCTACCTATTACTCTTCAACTTTAGTCAATTCTTTAATACGACTCTTTTTTTCTTCGTTATGCTGTCTGATAAGCTCTTTAATATTATCTGGAGTAATGCCATAACGCGATAAATCCATCCCCAAATGCAAGCCCATTTCTTCCAGCTTATCTTTGATTTCTTTTAGAGACTTTTTACCAAAATTGCGGAACTCTAACATTCGCTTTTCAGGAATTGACACAAGTTCTGCAATGGTATCGATATTAGCTCCGCTCAGACAATTTGTCGACCGGACAGACAACTCAATTTCATTGACACGCAAGGACAATTTATCGAGCATTTCATCCTGATCTGCATCGATATCGACATCGTAACTGTCAAAAGAGAGGTCCTGCACTTTAATTTTATTGAATACATTAAAATGCTTGATACAGATTTGAGCCGCAAACCCAATGGCTTCGCTAGGGGTGATACGTCCGTCGGTCGTTACCTCTAATATTAACCTGTCAAAATCGGTATCCTGGCCAACCCGGGTATTTTCTACATAATAATTCACTAACCGGACCGGAGAAAAACTCGAGTCAATTAAAATCTCATTGTGAGATTTATCCGGAATAATATGTCTTTCTGAAGGGACATACCCTCTTCCCATCGCAACTCTCAGCTCAATTTCCCGCTTCATTGGCTTGCTTACGGTAAATAAGTGGAGATCCGGGTTGATTACCTCGATAGATCCATCATTGATGATATCACTTAAGGTGACATGATATTGCCCCTTATTCCTGTCGAGGTCTTCTCTTGTCACTTCCAAGACAGAAGTGATGATAAAAGGTTCATGTGAGTGCTGATCATCATCTAAAGGCAACTTTCTAAGAAGCGCACCTTTAAAGTTCAGGATGATATTGATCATGTCTTCAAAAATACCTTCTATGGACATATACTCATGGGGAACACCTTCAATGCGCACAGAGATAATCGCAGGCGATTCTAATGCCGACAACATCATACGCCTCATAGAATTGCCAACTGTATGCCCAAGCCCCCTTGCAAATGGCTCAGCAATAAAACGTCCAAAGGTAGACGTCGCAGTTTCCTCTTCAAGGACCAAGCTATCAGGCATTTCAAAATTTTCGTACTTTACAGACATGCTTTAACTCCTAAATATTTTAGACGATGTTCACGCTATTCGTTTATACCCGTCTTCTTTTACGGGGTCTGCAACCATTATGAGGCACAGGCGTCACGTCGCGAATGGCTGTGATCAATAACCCGGCGCTTTGCAGCCCTCTGACAGCTGATTCACGACCGGCTCCAGGACCTTTTAAATCCACTTCTACCTCTTTGAGTCCCGCTCCCATGGCAGTCTTTGCAGCATCCTGAGCGGCTACGGTCGCAGCAAAAGCGGAAGATTTTCTCGAACCGGAAAAATTGACTTTGCCGGCTGATGACCAGGCGATGACACGGCCTGAAGGATCAGTAATTGCGATAATGGTATTATTGAATGTTGCCTTTACGTGAGCTATTCCTACAGGTACATTCTTGGCGTACTTCTTTTTCGTCTTAACAACTTTTTTTGGTGGGGCAGATTTAGACAAGTTAAAAGCTCCTTTTATTATTTTTTCTTATTGGCTACAGTTTTACGACGACCTTTGCGTGTTCTTGAGTTTGTTCTGGTACGTTGACCGCGAACAGGGAGACCCGCCCGGTGACGTTGGCCACGGTAAGAATGAATGCTGATAAGCCGTTTTATATTGTTTTGCACCTGACGTCGCAAATCACCTTCCACAACATATTCTGATTGCAGTAAAGCGTTGATTTTAGCAATATCATCCTGTGATAATTTATGCGCTCGGACTCCTGGATCAAACCCTAGCTTAGAGATAATCTCTAACGCTCTGTGGCGACCTATTCCGAAAATATACGTCAAACTGATTTCAAGACGTTTATTATCTGGTATATCGATACCGATAACTCTAGGCATTGGACACTCCTCTTAATATGTTGCTTGCAGATCATAACAGATCTACTCATTTAAATATATACATAAACTACTTCAAAAGTTGTTTGTGTTTATCATTTATCTTCTTGTTCGATTCCCTTTCATAAATCCGTCATAACGCTTCATCAATAAATGGGATTCGACCTGCTTCATTGTATCTAATACGACACCGACAAGTATGAGTAAAGCTGTCCCACCGAAGAAATAACTGATCGTTTGTGAAACTCCTAAAAATTTTCCCACCATTGTTGGCAGGATAGCTAAAAGAGCTAAAAATATGGCGCCTAACAATGTAATGCGGTTCATCGTACTCTCTAAATATTCCTGGGTCGGTTTGCCTTGGCGAATTCCCGGAATAAAGGCACCGTTCTTTTTCATATCTGATGCAATTTGATCCGGACGGAATTGTGTGGCAGTCCAAAAATAGGTAAAAAAGATGATAAGAATTACATACATTACTAAATTTAATGCACTCCCGGGGGACAACCAAATGGCAATATCCCCAAGCCAGTTCCCTGTTCCGGCAAATGTACTTAATGTTGCAGGAAACATAAGCAAGGAGGAAGCGAAAATGACCGGTACCACACCCGCATAGTTAACCTTTAACGGGATGAAGGAATTGCCGCCCTGGACCTCTTTGCGTCCGACAACCCGTCTCGCATATTGTAAGGGAATTTTACGATGTCCCTGAATAATCAGGATCGTAGCCAGCGTAACAGAAATAAAGACTCCGGCCAAAACAAGGATGGATGAAAAATTCATTTGCCCAGGTTCTTGAGAATCTAAATTCAATTGCTGAAAAATCATACCGAATGCTGTCGGTATTTGCGAAAGTATGTTAAGAGTGATGATCAAACTCATTCCATTTCCAATCCCTCTTTCGGTAATTTGCTCCCCAATCCACATAAGAAACACTGTACCGGTAGTCATTGTTGCAACAACGACTAAATAAAATAACCAGGGAAACCCAAACACTTGAACATCTAAAAACTCACCTGCAATTATCCCCGGACGCGATAAGTTCATCTGAAGCGCAAATTTGGCAAATAATGACGATTGAATAAACGACAGAATCAGTGTCAAACCGCGTGTATATTTATTGACCTTGCGCTTTCCGGCTTCAGCATTTTCTTTAATCTCGCGCTGTAATGAAGGCCAAAGGGCTACAAACAGCTGCATAATGATCGAAGCCGATATGTAAGGGATGACTCCCAGGGCGATCACAGTCATTTGTGAAAATGCCCCGCCGGAGAACAGATCAACCATCTGGAACAAATTTTGCCCGCCGCCAGTAGCATGTCTAAAAAATCCCAAAGCAACATCGCCATTAATTCCCGGGACAGGAATAAACCCACCTATCCGGCATATGATCAGCAAGCCTAAGGTAAATAAGATTTTGGATCTTAATTCAGGGACCTGTGCAATTCTTTGAATTTCTCGAAACATGAACAACTCGCAAGGTTAAGCATCGTTTGACGAAATTAAGCGATAACTAATTCCAGCTTTGGTTAACTTTTCTTTAGCTGATGCTGAAAATGCATGAGCTTCGATTGTGACTTTCTTTGTCAACTCACCATTGCCTAATATTTTAATTCGTTTGTTGCGGCCTTTAAAAACGCTGCGGTCTGTTAATGTCTCTACATTAACAACGTCCCCATTTTTGAAAAGATCGTTAATTTGGGCCAAATTAACAGGTTCATAAGCCTGACGAAATCTGGCATTGCTAAAACCTCTGATGGGCAACTTCATGAATAGTCTAAACTGTCCACCTTCATAGGTGTGCCTTCGTTTATAACCAGAACGCGCCCCCGCACCCTTTTCTCCGCGACCGCATGTTTTACCCAAACCAGACCCAAGTCCGCGACCGACCCTTTTTAAGTACCGGTGTGGCCTTGATGTATTTTTGAGAGTATTTAATGACATCATGATATTATATTCCTCTAGTCAATCTAATTTGTTCGCGCGTATGTAATGACGATAGGGCCTTCAATACCGCCCTGACTTGATTGATCGGGTTGCTCGAACCTAGGCTCTTTGCCATCACATTCTTATACCCGGCCATCTCTAACACAACACGGACTTGAGAGCCGGCAATAACACCAGCACCATCCGGGGCCGGCTTTAATAATAACTTGGCACCATCACAATCAGCAGTCACTTCATGTGGAACAGAGTCATTATACTTAGGGTAAGAAACCATTTGCTTACGGGCCGATTCTCCACCCTTACGAATGGCATCCGTTAATTCATTAGCCTTTGCAAAACCGCAACCGACGCGCCCTTTGCCGTCTCCTACTAAAATTAACGCTGAAAAACTGAACTTACGTCCACCTTTCACGACTTTCGAGCAGCGATTGATATGAAGAACTTTCTCTGTCAAATCGCTGTTTGCTTTTTCTTTTTTTGATTCGTTTTGTTTAGCCATTCGAGTACCTTATTTTATTTACGGCTTAAAATTGTAATCCTGCTTCACGCGCACTATCAGCCAGAGCTGCCAAAATGCCGTGATATTTAAACGGCCCCCTGTCAAAAATCACCTGATTGATATGAAGCTTTTTTGCAATATCGGCAATGACTTCGCCAAGTTTAGCCGCAGAAACCTTATTTTTTACAGCAAATTCGGTATTGCGAAATTCCTTAGCAAACGTTGCAGTTGATCCGAGTGTCTTTCCAGCCTCATCATCGATGAGCTGTACTTGAATGTTTTTATTGCTCTTCACAACACATAGGCGCGGGCATACGGCCGTGCCCTTCAATTTTTTGCGAACACGAAGTCCACGCTTAACTCTTCCTGCATGTTTATTTTTTGAGATACTCATAATATTCCTATTGCTTATTTCTTAGCTGCAGCTTTACCAGCTTTTTTACGGACATATTCGCCTTGATAGCGGATCCCCTTTCCTTGATAAGGTTCTGGCGGCTTAATGGCTCGTACAGTAGCTGCGAATTGGCCAATTTGTTGTTTATCGATACCGGATATAATAATTAAAGTGTTTTTATCGACTTTTACCGTTATTCCTGAAGGAATCGTCAGCTTAATAGGATGCGATGTACCTACCTGGATATCGAGAAGGGTCCCCTGGACCGCAGCACGATAACCAACGCCAATCATTTCCAACTTAATGTCAAAACCTTTAAGTGTTCCTTGGACCATATTGTCAATGATTGTACGGTACAAGCCATGAAAATTCGATGCACTTTGGTGTTCTGCATTTAAACTAACATGGATATATTGCGCATCAAACTTAACATCAATTTGAGGAACAAGATCATGCTTCAAGGTACCTTTCGGCCCCTTCACAATGATCTCCTGATTATTCACTTTGACATCTATCCCTTTAGGAATCGCAATAGGCATTTTACCTTTTCGAGACATCTTAACTTAACTCCTTAATAATCGAGTGATTTATCATGCTTGATCAGAAACTTGGTCTGTATCTACCATACCAGGCAGAGCAGCTCACCACCCACTTTTTTGTTTATTGCCTCAGCTCCTGCCATTACACCCAAAGATGTAGATAAAATGGATAAGCCGTATCCGCCATAGAAGCAAGGGATGTCCTGATGTCCGACATATCGTCTTAATCCAGGCTTGGAAGCGCGTTTAATTCCTTTAATTGCAGAATGTCTGCCTTCAGTATATTTTAAATATAACCGGATAACCCCACGATGATTATTTTCCTGTTTGATGAGAAAACTCTCAATAAACCCTTGTTCTTTAAGGATTTCAGCTATATTTTGTTTTATTTTGCTCCAGCTAACTTCGACATAGCGGTGCTGCGCCTTTGCGGCATTACGAATTCGCGTGAGAAAATCAGCGATAGGATCATTAATTGCTGCCATAGGTTTTATCTCCTTCTTACGCTGCTACCGAAATCGGTAAATTTTTAAATGGTAAACCAAGAAGCCTTAATAATTCGACACATTCATCATCGGTTTGGGCTGATGTGACAAATGTTATGTGCATCCCTTGAGTTTTTTTAACTTTGTCCAGATCGATATCTGGAAATACTTGTTGGTCATTTAGACCTAAAGAGTAATTGCCACGTCCGTCACATTTACTTGAAAATCCGCGAAAGTCACCAATGCGCGGACATGCAAGATTGAAAAAACGATCCATGAACTCATACATTCTAATCCCACGAAGAGTCACTTTCAAGCCAATCGACTGCCCTTCACGCAATTTAAAATTCGAGATCGCTTTTTTTGCTTTAGTTACCACAGGTTTTTGTCCAGCAAGTTGTGAAAGCTCACTGATACAGTCCTGAATGGAATTTTTATCTTTTGAAGCTTCAGCAATACCCATATTGATGACAACCTTCAAGACCCTTGGGACTTTCATTGGATTATCAAAAACAAATTTCTTCTGAAGAGCAGTTTTTACTTCTTCTAGATATCTTTTCTTTAACCTAGACATGTATATATCTCATTTACGTTATTGTTTATAACTTTATGCGGCGGGTGAGTTTTTCAAGGTAGCCTAGCCGTCCCGACTATGGCGTACAAGGCCTAAGACGGCCTTGTTACCGGGAACGAAACTCTTATCCCGCATCTTACTATTTTTCTGTTTTAGCCTCTTCGATGTACAATTTGACATTCGAAATATGAATCGGACGCTCAAAGTGCATGATGGACCCTTTTTGGTTGCGTTGCGTAGGCTTGACGTGCTTTGTGCACACATTCAATCCTTGAATCGTTACCCCTTCGAGGCGACGACGCAGTACTGTTCCGACTTTGCCTTTGTGATTGCCGGCAATCACAATGACACTATCACCACTTTTGATTTTTCGTTTTGTTCTTTTGCGAACTTCTTTAACTATGTTTTTCATCAAAAAATCTCTTTATTATATCACTTCAGGGGCAAGTGAGGCAATTTTTAAAAAGTCGCGTTCTCTCAACTCTCTGGCAACCGGGCCAAAAATACGAGTTCCGCGTGGATTGTTTTTTTCATCAATAAGTACACAACTATTAGTGTCAAAACGAATTTTAGTACCGTCCGGACGTCTAATATAGCATTTTGTTCTTACGATAACAGCTCTAACAACATCGCCCTTTTTCACACTTCCATCGGGATCAGCTTCCTGGACTGAACAAATAATTATGTCACCTACATAAGCATAGCGACGTTTTGAACCCCCAAGTACTTTAAAGCACTTGACCCGTTTTGCGCCTGAATTGTCGGCAACTTTCAGCTTGGTTTCTTGTTGAATCATACTTTAATTACTCCCGTTTATCGCGCTGCAGTTTGTACTTGGCCTACAACACGCCAACATTTCAATTTTGACAAAGGTCTAGTTTCTATGACATCAACAACATCGCCAACCTGAAGCTGCAGATTTTCATTATGTGCGTAAATTTTCTTAAAACGAGTTACAACCTTACCATAAACTGGATGTAAAAAAGTTCTATCCAATTTGACAATGACTGTTTTTTGCATTTTTGTTGAGACAACTGTTCCTTTTTGTCTTTTGCGTCTGCAGACCCTAGAATCTTGTCCCATGTTCTTATTTTCCATAAAAAAACCTATCTATTAACGATTAAGACTGCTTTTCACTGATAATGGTCAGCAACCTTGCTTTGTGTTTTCTTTTTTGACGAAGAAGCTCCAATTTTTCTAACTTCTTGTCTCGCTTGTTTTCATCAATAATTTGATAAATTTCTTTATTTACATCGATGACAGCCGATTCTAATTCCTCAATCGCCATATCTCTTAAGGCGGTAGCTTTTGACATGTTATTCCTCACACTTGTTGTACACGCTCAACAAAGCGCGTTTTAAGTCCCAATTTTGCTGCTGCTCTACGCAGGGCATTTTGAGCCATTTCTTTAGGGATATTAGCGACCTCAAACAGCACACGTCCTGGTCTGACCACTGCTACCCAATGATCCAGAGCCCCTTTACCTTTACCCATACGCACTTCCGCGGGTTTTTTTGTAATTGGTTTATCGGGGAAAATTCGAATCCAAACTTTTCCGCGACGTTGGAAATAGCGATTAATTGCAACACGGCACGCTTCGATTTGCTTGTTGGTAATCCAACCGCGTTCGAGAACCTGCATGCCAAATTCACCGAAGTGAACAAATTGCGCACCTTTGGTCAATCCTCTGAATTGACCCTTCATTCTTTTTCGAAATTTTGTTCGTTTGGGAAATAGAGCCATGATTTATACGGCCTCCTTCTTAGTATAGGCGTAATCGCCACGATAAATCCAAACCTTCACGCCAATGCTACCATAAGTCGTCTCTGCGCGTCCAATTCCATAATCAATATCAGCCCTAAGTGTATGCAATGGTGTACTGCCTTCTTTATACCATTCTGTACGAGCAATTTCAGCACCGCCCAAGCGGCCCGAACATTGCACCTTAATCCCTGCAGCGCCGGCATCCATTGTCGACTGCATCGCTTTTTTCATCGCGCGGCGGAAAGGGATCCGTCTTTCCAGTTGTTTTGCAATTCCTTCGGCAACTAATTTAGCTTCGAGATCCGGTCTTTTAATTTCTTCAATCTCAATGCCAACTTCCTTTCCGGTCAATTTACTAAGTTCGGCTTTCAGGAGATCAATTTCAGCTCCCTTTTTACCTATCACCTGACCTGGTCTTGATGTAAAGATCACGACCTCTACCTTTTCATTCATCCTACGTATCTTAATGTGCGCTGCACCTTGACACGCAGGTTTTTTCATAAGAAAAGATCTGATTTGCACATCTTCGAGAAGAAGTTTAGCAAATTCCTTTTTATTCGCATACCATTTCGTATGCCAATTTTTATTAACAACTAAGCGAAAACTTGTAGGATGTACTTTTTGTCCCATTGAATTTACTCCTTACCCATACTGACAACTACGGTGAAGTGACTGGTCCTTTTTAGGATAGCGTGGCGACCACCTTTATTTTTTGGTTTAGCCCTTTTTAAGACTACTCCCTGATCGATCTTAACTTCAGACACGATCAGATTTTCGCGACGCATATTAAAATTTGATTCAGCATTAGCAACAGCGCTATCTAAAGTCTTTTTTAAAAGACGCCCGCCTTTAAGCGAGGAAAATAGTAACTGCGCTGACGCTTGTGAAACACTAAGGCCCCTGATCAATCCCGCGGCTAATCTCGCTTTCCTTGGACTAATTTTGACATGTTTCGTAATAGCAATAGCTTTATTCATATAATTGACTCCTAAGCAGCAGCTTTCTTAATTGGGTGACCTTTAAATGTCCGCGTTGGAGAAAACTCCCCCAGACGATGGCCAACCATATTATCTGTCACAAAAACAGTCAAAAATTTATGACCATTGTGAACCTCAAACGTATGTCCAACCATTTCAGGAACAATCATCGATCGCCTGGACCAAGTTTTGATTGGTTTTTTTGTCGATACTTTATTTTGAACATCAACCTTTTTCTTCAGATGATGATCAACAAATGGACCTTTTTTTAACGATCTAGCCATAAAACCTACTTCTTCCTTCGATCTTTGACGATACACTTATTGGATTTTTTGAGAGATCTCGTACGCAATCCCCTGGTAAATACGGCCCAAGGTGTTTGCGGGATATTTCCTTTATGTTTACCCTCGCCACCGCCATGGGGGTGGTCAATCGGGTTCATTGCAGTACCGCGGACTGTAGGACGGATTCCTTGCCACCGTTTGCGTCCGGCTTTGCCTTCAACACGCAAATTATGTTCTGAATTGGAAACAACGCCAAATGTCGCACGGCAGTTTTCATTGATTAGACGAATTTCACCAGAAGGCATGCGTAATGTAACATTACCTCCACTACGTGCCATTAACTGTGCCGATAAGCCGGCAGACCGAACTAAAATCCCCCCTTTGCCGGGGATCATTTCGATATTATGGATCGTCGAGCCCATTGGCATAAACTTCATTTTCATGCAGCATCCAATATGGAATGGCGGCTCATCACTAGTTTGAACTGTGTCCCCTTGAGCTAAACCATGAGGAGCGAGAATGTATCTCTTCTCCCCGTCCGCATAATTGAGCAATGCAATATATGCCGACCTGTTTGGGTCATATTCGATAGAGGCTACGCGAGCTGGTATGTTTTCTTTATCCCGCTTAAAATCAACTATGCGATAATGACGTTTATGTGCCCCGCCTTTATGGCGGCATGTAATGTGCCCGTTGTTATTCCTGCCATTCGTACGTCTTTTAGGAAGCAACAATGACTTTGTCGGTTGTACAGTTGCACGCGAACCTGCACTGATACGTGTCAAGGTTTCATTAGCAGGCAGCACTAGCTGTCTTGTACCGGGAGTAATGGGACGGTATTTTTTTAACATTTGCAATTGACCTTATTTAAAACAGTTATACATTGTCAATACTATCGCCAACTTCAAGAGTAACGATTGCTTTTTTAAAGGATTTCCTCATCCCTAGGCGGCCCCTTACACGTCTGGCCTTGCCTTTGACGTTTATCGTATTGACAGCCACTACTTTAATTTGCTTAGGCTTGTAGATTTCTTCTACAGCCCAGGCAATCTCTTGTTTATTTGCCGATGGATCAACGATAAACACATACTTCGGTGATTTGCAGCGAGAGAGGCAAATATTGGATGTCGCATGTTGAAGCCCCGTAAGAACAGATGACTTTTCAGTCACATGTTGATGTTTAACAATTTGGTATGGATCTTTTTTCATATTTTATTCCTTACGTTCCAATTCAGCATAACCACTGGCTAAGCTCTTGAAGAGCAGATTCAGTCATTACGATTTCAGATGCAACCATCACTTGATAGCCATTAATATTTTTTGCAAGGGAAAAGTCAGTTTTTGGAATATTGCGCATACTTTTAATAAAGTTCGCATGTTGATCGCTGCTGACATCACATTGCACTGCATGGTCGCCGATCTGAACTTTTACATTGCTACTGTCGCCTAAAACTAAGAGTCTGCCTTTAATACCGCTATTTTCAATAAACTGAGCCACAACTTGTGTTTTCGGGGAATCGAGTGCGAGGGAATCGAGAATGTGGACTTTATTGTTCCTCATTTTTTCCCCAATGAGGAAGCGGATCGCAGCTTTGCGTTCTTTTCTATTAATGCGAACGTGCTGATCGAATTTCGGTTTAGGACCAAATACCCGGCCGCCGCCTTTGTATTGCGGTGACGACAAACGCCCTTGACGTGCTCTACCGCCCCCTTTTTGGGGATGAGGCTTTTGAGTGGAATGATTGACTTCGGAACGTCCCTTGGTGTTGGCCGACCATTGCCTTGCATTTTCTCTGATCGCAACAATGTAGTCTTTGATCATTTGCCCGTTTGCTTCTGCATTGACAAATGCATCATCGACCTTAACTTCGCCAAGGTGTTTCCCTTGCATATTAAATTTCTTCAATGTAGCCACGATTAACTCCCTCTATTTCTTCTTTTTGCTGACATTTAGTTTGACTGCAGGAGATAAGTAAACAAGCCCATTTGTCGGACCTGGCACCTGACCTGCAACAACGATGACATTTTCGTCGGCGTAAACGGAGACTACTTTTATGTTTTGAACTGTTTTTCTGTCGTACCCCATACGGCTCGCTCTTTTGCCATTCGGAAGGCATCGGCCAGGAGTGCTGCGCATTCCAGTTGAACCAGCATGACGATGGAAGCTTGAGCCGTGGGCTGCCGGACCTCCGGCGAAATTATGTAACTTGATTACCCCCTGGTACCCCTTACCTTTGCTCATTGCACAGGCATCAACATGGGAAACATCGGCAAATTCAGCCAACGAAATTTCTTGTCCGATTGTGTATTTTTCGATGTCATCCGAGCGAAATTCTGAAAGATAGCGTCTTGGCTCTATGCCAGCTTTTTTGAAATGACCGCGCAATGGCTTAGACGATCTTTTTTCGATGGTACGCGGATCTTTAACTTCAATTTTTTCAAAGCCCAGTTGAACAGCATTATAGCCATCAAGCTGCTCTGTTTTAATTTGTGTGACCACATTGGGTTCCACTTCGATGACAGTACATACAACGATATTGCCTTTATCGTCAAATACTTGAGTCATTCCCCGCTTTTTGCCCATTAGCTTGAGTGGCATAGTTTTAAGTGCCATATTTATTCCTTATTCGATGTAATTTGAGTTCTTCATAAGCAACTTTAAGTAAACGTAAATGAGAATATGATACCAAGTGCAGGATTTTTTTGCGTTTTACCGCCGATTATCCTTGCTTTGTCATCATTGCCCTTTTGCTTACTCAACTTGAGATAAGAGAACTTGCCTCATTGAGGAGTATAAAGCTGCGTGCGATACACGTTCTTTATAGATCCCAACAAGGGAATCCAGCAACCGAAAACAAAAGTTTCGATTGCGTGAAATACAGAAGATAGCAAACTCCTGATTTTTCCACAAGATTATTTTCTAAGAATTATCATTTGCTCTCGTAAAAAACAGAAAAAGAAGAAACGCTCGTGCCCGTGAGCGTGCCCGAAATTAACGCTCGTGCCCGTGAGCGTGCCCGTGCCCTTGCCCGAATGTATTTATCTTTTCCGAACTTTATTTTTTGCCTGAATTTGCGTGCTTAAGGAATTCGGAAAAGATAAATACATTCGGGCAAGGGCACGGGCACGCTCACGGGCACGTTTTTGAGAACGGGCACGTTTTTGAGAACGGGCACGTTTTTGAGATAAGAAACCTAACCTCCGAGCTCATTAGCGCGCTCGAATGCAGCTAAAAATGTGTTCATGATGCCGCCTCGGCAAGCCGACTCTTCGAGCTTTTTTATCCCGGCAATCGTCGTTCCTTGCGGAGAGGCAATTTGCCATTTAAGCTCGCCTGGGTGCTTTTCCGTTTTTTCCAGAAGAGTTAAACTTCCCTGAAGCATTTGAATGACCAGTTCTTTGGCATCTTTGGCATTAAAACCCATGGCAATGCCTGCATCGATCATGGCTTCTATCATTGCAAAAAAGAAGGCGGGGCCAGATCCGGTCAATGCGGTTAATGCATTGATTTTATCTTCAGGCAGCCAGTATATTTTTCCTAAATTTTCAAATAATTTGGTAATATAACTTTTGTTCTTTTGGCTAAAATGTTCATCACAGGATAAACCAATTACCCCTTCCCCGCAGATAATGCTTAAGTTTGGCATCATGCGGACAGTCAAGGGTTGAGAAAAAAAACCTTTTAGCGCTTTGAGGGAAATTCCTGTCAATAAACTTACCAGTATTTGGTCTGCTTTGAGGTGTTTGCCTAAAAGCCCCGCTGCCTCTTGTACATTTTGAGGTTTTACCGCGAGGATAATCACCTCTGAGGATGTTACCGCCTCTTTTATGCTGCTGCAAGCTTTTCCATATCCGTCTTGTTCTAACTTCTTCGCCTTTTCAATATTGCGGTCATACAAATAAAGCTTGCAACCAGTTGAGAGTCGCATCGCTAACCCCGCACCCATATTTCCGCAACCAATGATTGTCATTTTCATGTTTATAATCCCTTAGGTTCTTACTTGATAATTCCCTTTAACCACCCATTTATACGAGGTCAGCTCTTTGAGCCCCATCGGCCCTCTGGCATGCAATTTTTGCGTACTGACTGCTACTTCCGCACCAAAACCAAACTGCCCTCCATCGGTAAACCTTGTGGAGGCATTGACATAGACGACCGCAGAGTCCACCTCTCTAATAAACTGTTCTGCATTTTTTTGATCTTCCGTTAAAATGCCGTCGCTATGCCCTCTGCTGTGTGCCTGAATATGGGTAATTGCCTCCTGCAGATCAGCGACTACTTTAATTCCGAGCGTCAGATTCATCCATTCGGTATCCCAATCATTTGGCCCTGCAGCATGGCAAGAGTGATGTTTCACTAATTCAGCCGCTGCTTTGTCCAACCGGAACTCGACATTTTTCTTACTTAAGACCTCAATTACCCGTGGAATAACCTTAGATGCAACAGATGCATGGACAAGTAAAGTATCTAAAGCATTGCATACGCTTGGTCTATCGGTTTTTGCATTGACGATGACAGCCAAAGAGCGTTCCAGATCGGCTGTTTCATCGACAAATAAATGACAGATGCCAACGCCTCCAATAATAACGGGGATGATGCTGTTCTTGCGGCAAAATTCCTGCAGCGCAGCGCTGCCCCTGGGAATAATTAAATCTATATACTCATCTAACTGCAGCATTTCTTTCACGGAGCCGCGGTCTGTACTGGCAATTAACTGGACTGCTTCTTTGGGAAGTTTTGCCTCCTGGAGGGAACTTTGAATAACTTCAACCAATGCGCCATTCGTGTGAAGCGTTTCAGACCCCCCCCCGCAACAATGCACAGTTTCCAGATTTAATTGCGAGCGCACTAATGTCAATGGTTACATTTGGCCTCGATTCGTATATGATCCCCAAAACTCCAATGGGAGTTCTGTACCTCGCCAGGTGAAGCTGATTTGGTAAAATGCGGCTCTCATACTCTTCTCCAATTGGATCTGGAAGTTGTACCACCTGTTCTACATCGCGTGTGATCCCCTCTAATCTGTTTTCCAATGAGAGCCTTTCCAGCATTGCCTCATTCATTCCATTTGCTTTGGCCAAAGTGATATCCTGAACGTTTGCACGAAGGATTTTATCTTTATTTTTTTTTAAATTTTTAATGATCTCTTTAAGGGCCTGATTCTTTTGCGTGCATGCAGCCCTTGCCATCTGCACTGTCGTAGCTTTGGCAGTTTGCGCCATTTTTCTTATATCGGGAGCTGTGTCATTCATGGGTTTTTTCCCTTACCTTAATTCTCGTCATATTTGTGCGATGGATGATTTCCGGACCATAGCTATATCCCAATATACCTTCAATATGGGCAGAGTGTTTGCCGATCAATTTTTGGATCTCCTGACTTCCATAATTGGCTATGCCAACGGCTATTGCCTCCCCTTCCGGAGAGATAACCTCAATAGTTGCTCCGCGTTCAAATTTTTCCGTCGTTTTGACAATGCCGGAAGATAAAAGGCTTGCCCCTTCATGCATAATCTTGGCGGCGGCCCCCGCATCGACATAGATCATCCCTGTTCTTTTATCCGATAATAACCATCGCTTCCTGCTTTCCCGAGCGGTCATTTCTTCCAAAACACAAGTTCCTATTTGCTTGCCCTGGGCCAGGTCGATCAATACATTCGGACGGGCCGAAGAAGTAATAATTGTCCTGGTTCCCGATTGGGAGGCAATCCGTGCCGCTTCGATCTTCGTAGTCATGCCTCCCGTTCCTAAAGAGGTGGAAGAGCCGCCGGCAAGGGCAAAAATTGAGTCATCGATAGTAGGGATGACAGAAATAAGCGTAGCATCCTTATTTAAACGAGGATCACTCGTATACAGCCCCTCTTGGTCGGTCAACAAAACAAGGAGGTCAGCTTCAATTAAATTTGCCGCTAATGCAGCCAGATTATCGTTATCGCCGACTTTTATTTCTTTTGTTGCGACGGTGTCATTTTCGTTGATGACGGGAATCACCTGATGCTTTAATAAACACTCCAAAGTATCCCTTGCATTGAGGTAGCGATTGCGTTCAGAAAAGTCGTCTCTCGTCAAAAGAACCTGGCCCACATGAAGATCAAACAAAGAAAATAGCTCCGACCAGATCTGCATCAGTTTCACTTGACCAATAGAGGAAAACATCTGTTTTGCAGGCAACGACCGATCGACTTTAGGAAGATTTAGCAGTTCCCTTCCGGCTGCAATGGCACCTGAACTGACTAAAACAACTACAATCCCTTCTGCCTGCAATTGGGCAAGCTGCTGGACTAATCCCAACATATAACGGCGCGAGAGTTTTTGGCCTCCTTGAGTCAAAGTGCTTGTTCCCACTTTAACGACCATTTTGCGAATCGCTTTCATAAAATCCCTTATTCTATCTGTATGTACCAAACGTGATTCAAAAATTGGTTTTTGACGGCATCGGCTTTGCATCAAAATTTTTGTCTTCACTCGTGCCTTGGCCATTGGCAAATGCTTCTAAATGATGGATCTGTTACTTTAATTTTGGAAAAAAAATTTGCCGCTCATTTTTATTTTCTTGCCAAGTCTTTACAAGCTGCGACAACCTTTTTCATCGTTGGCCGCTTGTCGGCATTTATATGGACCATCTGTTTGATCAATTCTCGCATTTCTGCAGGGATCGTCGAAAACAGATGCCAGCTGTCGGGTTGTTTCCCTTTATTCTTTGCCATGACCTGCGGCAAATCCCTTTGTTTAATCCCAATAAATAGTAAATAGTAGGTTACTCCAAGCTCGTGTACATCCAGTTTTGGACTGAATATGTCTTCGCTGACCGAATTTCCTTTAACAAACCCTTGTGGAAGTAAACCAAATATGAGCTTGGACGGAAAGTAGCGTTTTTCCGGATCTACTAAAGAAGAGAGCCCGAAATCGGCAACTTTTATTTGTAAAATTACTCCTGCCAGGTCTCTTTTTATTAAAAAATTCCCCGTATGGAGGTCGCGGTGAACAACCCCTGCCAGATGCAACTCAGCCACTCCTTCAGCCATCTGGGTGCATAATTTATATTTTCTTTCTAATGGCATCGTTTCCAACTCTGCCGAACCGATCAGGTGATCAAAATCTCCTCCGTTGCAATACTCGGAAATAATTCCAATTTGACCAGTGCTCATATCGACAACTGCTTTTGAAACAAGCACATGGGATAACGAATTAGGGGATGCTTTTTTTATTTGCTTTAATTTCAAATTAATTTCTAATTCATTTCTCAATGCTGCATCTGAAGCCGGATCAAACCCTAGTGTCGATTTTGTGATGCTATAGGCTTGCATGCACTTATGTTCCTTTTTCATATCTTCAATAAAAGGAGTGGCAACCAGGACAACTTTATTGGTCGTTTTAAATTTTCCAGCACCAAGCACCTCTATTCCTGCCTTGATCCTGCCTAATTTGGATATGAAAATTCGCAAATCTTGTATGCTCGTAATCACTTCCGTATTATCTTTTTTTGCCTGTTCAATCAATACTTCAAACGATCCATTTTGAATAAAGCCCTTGGTCAGCTGAATCGCTTCATGGGGAAATTTGGCAGCGCTAATCAATGATAATGAGCTATCCAAAAGATGCAGTTTTGTAAAATTTTCCGAATTTTTCAACATAGTAGAAACGATACAGAGAAAATCGGTAATGCGAGGGGATCTGGGGGTGACCGGAGGGGATCCGGAAGGGAGTGGCGAAGTTCTTGGAGAGGCTGCATCATATTCAGATAGCTTGGGTACCAGAAGATGTCTTTGTTGGCTCAAGCCAAATCCATACATAAAAGGTGGGTGATCGCGAAATCTTGGACCTACAGTCATTTTGTCCTCCATTGCAAAGATGAAAGAAATCAACTTAAACCATTTCAAAAAAGTCGATCGCATCTAAAATAACACGGAAGCCTTTAGGCCATTAGCAATTGATGACACGCTCTAACTATTGTATATACCTCTCATCATCTTATGTCAATATACCGG
The DNA here is from genome assembly GCA_013287905.1 of Chlamydiota bacterium. GTDB lineage: Bacteria > Chlamydiota > Chlamydiia > Chlamydiales > Parachlamydiaceae > JABDCW01. The sequence continues at coordinate 38,442 of JABDCW010000005.1, forward strand.
AACACATTGAACAGGTGACCGGACATTAAAACGATTTATTGAACTTTCCTCAGCCAAGACGGCTCTAAGCCAATCCTGATCTCGATCTTGATCATGATCTTAATCTTGCTTTTAACCGGCAATTTTTTATCTATATTCCAAGAAAAAGAGATTTAGGACTTTTCTAAATCTAGGGAATTTGGTACAATTGACTTATAACCAGGGAGGTATAATATGGGTTCTCAATCTCACGCTCAACACCATCATGATAGGGCAAAAGTCACCATCGATTGTACTATCGATGAAAGGACTTACATTAAGATGTTAGCTGCTAAAGCTCACATGAATTTAAGTGAGTTTATTCTTTCTTACCTGAGAAAGGATTTCCCTAAAAGCAGAAAACCTAACCAGGCCACTCTTGATGCTATGAGAGAAAGCAAAGAAGGAAAAGGCATGAAGTGCGAATCGATGGAAGATTTCTGGGAAAAGATGGGAATGAATCCGAATGCTTAAACCAGATCCAACACGCCGTTTCAAAAAAGACTTCAAGAAATACGAACATAATAAACCAGTAAAAAAAGAACTGGAAACGGTATTGGGTGTTCTTTTGAAAGAAGAAAAATTGCCTGAGAAATATTTAGATCACGCATTAACTGGGAACTATGTTGGTTTCAGGGAATGCCATATTAAATCAGATGCTTTGCTTATCTATTGGACAGATGATGAATATGTCCATTTAGTTCGTATTGGCTCTCACTCTGAGCTGTTTTAATATAAAGGGTACACAAACAACTTCAAGCTTAATCAATTTTTATCTGATACAGCCACCCTTCCTTTTCGGGCGCCTGGTTTACTAATTCGGGGTTCTTTGTTAAGGCAAGATTTACGGCCGATATCTCGCCAGAAATTGGGCTGTACACGTCAATGGCAGCCTTTGTCGATTCCAGAACAACCACCATTTCATCAGCCTTTACCTTGGCTCCAATCTTTGGCAACTCCACATAGACGATTTCTCCAAGCTCTTTTTGCGCTACATTGTTTAAACCAACAGTTGCAATCCCATTTTCGACTCTCACCCAATTCTGATTCTTGATAAATTCCACTTAACCCTCTCCTTTGCCCTTAAAAGCTTCCCACATCACTTTAAATTCCGGACAATTTTTTAACATTTCCTCTTTCGTGCCCTCGGCAACCTTTTTCCCCCTGTCGAGATAAACGATCCGGTCGACATTTTCTATCGTAGAAAAACGGTGGGCTATAATAATTTGCGTGATAGACCCATGAAGTTCATCGATTGCCTTTTTAATCAAATTTTCACTCACGCTATCGAGAGATGATGTGGCTTCATCCATAATTAAGATGGAGGACTTTTTGATCAAAGCCCTTGCAATGGCCAATCTTTGCTGCTGCCCGCCGGAAAGGTTTTTTCCCCCTTCAGAAAGGACAGAATCGTAGCCAAGGGGCAAGTTTACAATAAATTCATCCGCATGGGCCCGTTTTGCAGCTGTAACGATTTCTTCCCGGGTGAATGGACGCCCAAAAGCAATATTGGCTGCTATCGTATCTAAAAAAAGGAACGGCTTTTGGGGAACAAAGGCCATCGACTCGCGAAGAGAAGCTTGCGTGTACGCCTGTATAGGCTGGCCGTCAATGTATATTTCCCCTTCCTGAATTTCATACAATCTCGGCAATAGTTGAATCACGGTGGATTTGCCAGAACCTGTCGGACCGACTAAGGCAACCGACTCCCCTTTTTTAATCGTCAATGAAAAATTTTTAAGTACCCAATTGTCTTCATAACGAAAACTCACATTCCTAAACTCTATGGTAGACTGTAACTCCCCAAGCTCTTGCGCTGAAGGGCGATCTACAATCTGCGGTTTTAAGTCCAGGACATCGAACATCCTGTCTGCCGCTGCAATCCCCCTTTGAATCCTGCCGTTTTCCTCTGCAAACTTCTTGACCGGTTCGTAAAATAAATAGAGCATGCCGCAATAAAAAAACACCTCAGAAACATCCATATGCAAGATATAAAGCCCGTATAAAAGTGCCGTCGATAAAAACATCATACCGATCGTGTGGACAATAGGCCTTGTAGAGAGGTCATAACGGGCTGACTTTTGTTCCAATGCCGCCATCCGGTCGTTTTGTTCGCAGTATTTATTTAGCGAAAAACCTTCCATAGAAAAAATTTTAACCGTTTGAATGCCGCCAAGGAAATCTAACAGAACAGAAGAAAACGCCTCCTGGTTTTTTTGCAATTGCACCGACACTCTTTTTACACGCCTCGCAAGAAACATAATCGGCCCGACGATCAGGGGAAACCCTAAAAAGATCATTAAAGAAAGCTGCCATGAGGTTAAGAAACATAAAATTAATGTAGTGATTACGGTAAACGGCGTTTGGATATAATTGACTAAACAGGCATTGACCGCTTCCGAGATGACCGAAGCATCTCCGACAACGCGCGCTGAAAGCCCTCCCATATTGTGCTTTTGATAAAAATTCATCGATAACGACTGTAAATGTTCGAAATATTCCCGGCGCAAATCACAACTTAATCGTATGGAGATCAAACGCGTTGAAAAACGATGGGCAAACATCATCACCGCTTTAAATAGGGCGACGATGACAACTAAAATAGCCAAATGGGGGATATTGGCTGTAAGCGCAAAGTTCTTTTCGAAAAAATACATCACTTTTTCGATCAGGTTCTTTTGCTGCCATTTTTGAAAAAACTCCATCGCATCTTTTCTCGTGACAACCCCCTGGCCCGAAACATCCATTTGCTGAAATCTCGTTTCGAGCTGGTCTTGCGTGACCGAATTGGCCGCTTTCAAAGTCTTCCCTTCGATCGGCGCAAACAGTTCAAAAAATTCCGGTCCTTTTTTAGTCATCAATCCGATCGTCAAAATTTCGAGCTGAGAGGCAACCGTCAATAAACACATGGCAATAAGTGTCACGCCAAGAAGGTAGCGATGCCCATGTTTTAAAATGGCTATTTGAAGGAGGCGTTTCATGCAGCAATTCCAATAAAATGAAGTAAGAACCTCTTCTTTTCAAGTGCGAAGAGAGGTTCTAAATACCCCAGTATGGGGTAAAAGAGGATAGCCCAGGGGAAGGCAGCCCCGGATGGGGCAACGCACCCCTGGGTGAAAAGATGTAGCGGGAATTGCTGACGTTTCATGAAATAAGGTACTGCCCTATTTTACGGAATTTAAGATAACGCTGCTCCACTAGAATATCTTTCCGGATGATTTTTAACATATTCCATTGATCGAGAATAAAATTTTTCACATTTTCGTAAACGATAGCCGGATGATGATGGGCCCCACCCAGCGGTTCTGGAATAATTTTATCTATGATATTGAATTCCAGCATATTCTCGGCATTTAATTTCAAAGCAGTTGCTGCAGTCGAGGCTTTAGCTGCATCCTTCCACAGGATCGATGCACAGCCTTCCGGAGAGATCACCGAATAATAGGCATGTTCCAACATCCCTATCGCATCGCCAACCCCAATGCCTAAGGCGCCTCCTGAACACCCTTCGCCAATGACAACGACAATAATGGGCGTTTGCAGACGCGACATATCGCGCAAGTTTTCTGCGATTGCCCACCCTTGTCCCCTCTCTTCCGCATCCAGCCTCGGATTTGCACCTGGCGTATCCAATAATGAAACGACCGGCAGATTAAATTTCTCGGCCAGTTTCATCAGACGCATCGCCTTGCGAAAACCCTCGGGATTCATCATCCCGAAATTTCGTTTAATCCGGCTTTCCGTATCTTTCCCTTTTTCCTGCCCGACAAGCACACATTTCATTTCGCCAATCTCTGCAAGGCCCCCAATTAAAGCATTGTCATCGCCAAATTTACGGTCGCCGCACAATGGATGAAAGCTCGAGCAGATATTTTGGATATAATCTACGGTATGGGGGCGGGAAGGATGGCGGCTGATCATAACCCTTTGAGGCGGGGTGAGCGAAGAGTACACATTTTTTTTTAGTTCATCTAAAGCCAGTTCCAATTTAGCAATTTCTGCATGAAACAATGATGTATCCTGACTTTGATTTTTCAGATGTTCAATTGTCTTTATGTATTCTTGTATTTGTTTTTCATGGGGCAATGTTTCCATGAGGCCAACTCCCTAGTTAGATTTCACCATAGTAAAGTCTTTCACAATTTCTACAATTGTAGGAAAAGAGATCACAATAGAATATAATTCTTCCATATCATCAGTCTTAAGGCGGATGCATCCATCGCTGTCATATTTTCCTAAACTTTCATCATTGGGGACCAATTCTCCTTTTTCATTGGGAATCCATGGCACGCCATGAATGCCAAAGCCGGCAGCGGGAGCCGTGCAGCCCGCAATTTCTTTTTCAAAAGGGATCCAGCGCGTCCCAAAGACTTTGATCATTTCAATTTTCTTCCCATTGTGCATTCCAGACACTTTGGGCTTATAGATAGCAATTTTATTACCTAAACTATATTTGCCAAAAGGAGTTAACATCCCCGAAGCTTTCGCTCCATTAATTCTTCCAAGTCCAACAGGATAGGTTTTTAGCAAAATCCGTTCGTGACTGGTCAAATCCTGAGCATAAAACCACATTTTACAACGCGATGCGTCGATCAGGAGGTAGAAACTGATTTTTTTTTCCGGATTCCATACATTAAAGCGGTCCCCTTCAGCTATATCTTGTTTAAAATAATCGCGGTTTCCATTTAAGCTGCGGGCGATAAAATGGCGGGATGTGGAGTAGTGGGAGGCATAGTCGGAAAGCCAGGCTGGTCTTCCCTTTTGCCATGAAGTTTGACTTTTATAGCTGATTGTCTGAACAAGGGGGGAATGCCCTCCTTTCGTAGTAAATAGTTCTTCAATCCGGTCTGCATGCGGCAATTCGACCTCTTTAATTTTTGGCGCCGTAGAGACTGGAACATTTTTAACGGGAGCTTGTTTTTCCGGCGGCAGGACAATTGTGCGCACCTCCTGCTCCTTGGCCATTTCAACCGCTATTTCTTTTGGCGGTATTGAAACATTTTTAGGCTTAGACTGCAAGTGCTTAAACAACCCTGCCAGCAGAATAATACTAAAAAGAACGGTTGCAAAAATGCCCAATAATTTAGGAAAAGACATGGCGTTGGTCCCTATTAATCCTTTATTACATTAGACTTATATCATAAAAGGTTATCGTAAAAGAAGAAAGAAAAATAGATACAATTATTGGATGACGAAAGTTCTGATTGTTCCTGCCCGCGTGCTTATCCTCTTAGTTTCATGGACGACATGAGATAATTGCAGAATTGACAATAAAATAATTTAACAAGATCGTCTCCGGCAAGCAAGATTAAGATCATGATCAAGATCGAGATTAGGAATGTTCTTAATCTCGGTCTTGATCATGATCTTAATCTTGCTTGCCGGAGAGCGTTTGAACTGGACTTTTGCAATTGTCTCATGCCGTCCATTGTCCATAAAACTAAGAGGGCAGGGGCACGAATCCCTAATGTCGTTAATTGGCGTCATGCATTTTCTTCCACTGAATTTCCGGCCGAAGCGTTAAAAAATTCACATAGCGGGAAACGCAAAAAAGATAATCAGAGAGACGGTTCACATACATGACGACATTGTCGCTGACCTCCTGCCTCTGATGGAGAGGGAGTATTCGTCTTTCTGCCCGGCGGCAGATACTGCGTGCCAAATGTAATAATGCCCCGCAAGAATGCCCCCCCGGTAAAATAAACGCATGCAATGGGGGCAGCTCCTCTGTCATCCGATCAATCCAATGTTCTAAAGTCTCTACCGCATCGATGTCAAAACGGGTCTTTTCCAATTTCGCAACGGCTTCGCTTTGACGCGGGGTGGCGATGGCCGCCCCCACATCAAACAACGCATGCTGAATCATTTCCAATTGTTCGCGGATCGCATTCATCGCAGGAATTGCGGGCAGAAATGACATAGCGGCTCCAATTGTGGAATTACATTCATCGATCGAACCGAGCGCCTCGATAAATGGATCGTCCTTTGCCACGCGCTTGCCGGTAAATAGCGATGTTTGTCCCTTATCGCCAGTTTTTGTATAAATTTTCATTTGTTTTCTCCAATCAGAACGTGTTCAAAATCTAAGGTTTTTCATTCGGGACAGCACTTGACAAGCTCTTGCCGCAATTCCCTGACAGCTTTTGGGCTATGGGAGCGCATCTGCAGCAAATGCTCGGCAATCTCAAGATGATGCCATGCAGCATTATAATCGAGTCTTTCCATATAAATGGCCGCCAAATAATATTCAACTGCCGCATTGGCGGGATCGAGACGATGGTATTTTTCCAGCATATTCAACGCCTCCCCCATGCGATGCAACTGAAGCCAAATTCCAGCTAAAGTGAAAATCCCTTCGCGAAACTGCGGTGATTGCTCCAGTACTTTTTCCAATGCATCTTTTTTTGAAAGAAGAGAGCCGCGTGTCTCATCCACCCGTAAAAACATAGCCGCTATCCCCCCGGGTCCTATTTTTCCGCTAAGATAATCTTCAGCCATAGTATCTTTAGAAACAGCATGGTCAGGCAGATCATCGGCAATTTGTTCAAACAGCCCTTTGCCATATTCCTCGTCTTTTTGCAAAATCGCCATACTGGCAATGAAGCAAAGTAAAAGGTTGTCATCCTTTATATATTTTTCCGCTTTTCTATATGCCTTCATCGCCTGATCGTAATCCTGATGCTCTAAAAATACAGATGCCTGGTTAAAATGGGCCATGCCGATCGTTTCTTTTATATTGCGTTTTTGAAGCTTGCGTGTATCCAACCCAAGATACGTTTCATCCGGCAAATGGACGCCTCTTGCTGTTGTTTCGATATTGATGGTCTGATCCCCTTTATGCCAACGAACAAAAATATGTCCGGGTGGAGTAACAATCTCTAAATTTAGGTTTAAGCGCTGTGCAAGCGAAATATAGAGTATGGAACATCCAAGGCAAACCCCGCGGCGCGAATCGAGGACGGATGGTAAAAATGTATAGAGATCCACTTCTTTTGCGTAGCTGGTATGTGGAGGAAAGCGAAACCCCATTTCTTCAAATACAAAGTGGTTCATTGCCCGTATTTTAGCCTCCGGAGAATCCTGTAGAGAGATACGCGTCAAGATCTGCAATGTCATCAGGTCCAGCAATGCCTCATAGCTGCGTATCTTTTTCATCGCTTCCGGACTGTCACCAAGCTGGGACAATAATACTCCTCTTGCCAAATCGATCTGTCCAGGGGGTAAACCGATGACAAATTCCTCACTTTCTGCCCGGTAACCCTTCAGACGACGGTTTGCCAACTTCTCTGCCAGCTTGTCAATGGCTTCCAACGAGGCATCGGACAACTCGGCATATCCGCCTTCCGGCGACTTATTGATCACTGTTACGATTTGCTGTAAAGAATCGGACAAAGAAATAGAAGAGATAGCTGAAGAAGAGATCTCCTCATTACCGGCTGTGAGCAGACGGCAAATATCTTTAAAGGCACGCTTGCCTTCCTCTGTATCGGGATATAGCTCATAAAAGGCCATATGCTGTGAAATGGAGGTGGGATCCAGACTGTTATACAGTCTTTTATATTCTCCAGGGGTGGATAAAAAACCGCTCAAAAGGACTAATAAAAAACATAATTGAAAAGCAAAACCCAATTGCCCCATGTGTTTTAAAAGAAAAGAAATCCCTTTCAACGCAACACAGAAGTTATTCATTTTACCTGCCTATCTGAATCGGGTATTGCTTTAGAAGTCTTTTTCCTTTGTCTAAAATAAATCATGCGGGATTACCGGTGTCCTTATTATTGGTATCTTTTATATCTGAAGGCAGCGGTTACACCTGAGCGTCCTTCTTTTTCATCTGTTTCGTTGGTAAGATCAGGCCTCATTTCTGCGAAAGCCACAAAGTGCCATGGAGGAGAAAAATAAGAGGCTGGGTTCATAAGAAAATCCTTTTAAATCGAGTTGCAACCGATATGATAGCTCAAGAGAGAAAATAAAGGCAATAAGAGGCATTCAAAAGCCAAGTGACTGGACATTAAAACAGTTTTTTAACCGCAGAGAACACAAAGAACGCAGAGTGCAGCAAAAAGTCTTTTTTATTTGCCAATGTATAAAAATGAAAACTCTGCAGCGGGTTCAAACTGGAAAATAACATAATTCACAGCTCTTAGAAAGGGAAATAACAAGATGAGCATGATAGGCAGGGTAAAGTGGATTTAATTGTTTGTTTCTAAAAAATATAAATTTTAGATTTATTATCCTGCATACCCTGCTCATCCTGTTAAATTTATGCAACAGCAGGAATTGCTGAACACTCTGCGTTCTCTGTGCCCTCTGCGGTAAAAATATTTGTTTTAATGTCCGGTCACCTGATCCAAAAGCCCAAGCCACTATTTAAGCAACTCTTTTCCCTTTCGAACAAATTCAGAATATTCTTTTGAGCCTTCACAGTGTTTGACCAATTTTCGAAACTCGTCGACTACCTGAAATGTGGGAGGATGTTGTTCGGCGAATTGAAGTAATATAGCCCGGTTTCCCTGCACCTGCATATTCTTTTGATAAAGGTCAAAATAGATTTCGGCCTGTTGGATAATTTTATCCAAATGTGCAGTCTTCTTTTCCGCCCAATACAGATCGATGAACTCAATCAGAACTGAGCTCACTGCAGAAACGACAATGGTACCTGTTAAAATTTTGTGTTTCTTCAGCATTTCAATAAAAAAGGCATGGGCCATATCGAACCGCCCCTTGTCTTTCAGCTCATGCGTAACTTCAGTAATGTAACTAATCATGATGTGTTCCTTTTTGCACGGGGTAAATTCCTCTCTGTACGCAAAAGCGCTGACCATTTCAAAAAAATTCGTATTTGGACCATCCTGTCTCCATGAAATATGACCAATGGACTGGATAAAATCAACTGCTTGCAATACTGGAAAGGAAACCTCGTTCAATACGACAAACCGCAAAAGCTCTAAACTTGGGTCTTTATCATCTCCCCCATGCCCATCGCCAAGGGATTCCCTTACCAGCTTGAGCATATTCATATGCAAGGCCATATTCTTCAACAAGGCATCATGTGCAGATGGAACGGGAGGTATTTTGGGCTCCTTTCCCTTGGCGTAAATCCAGGTATAGCAACGCATGAAACTCCTATGCAAGAGCATAACCGAACCAATATCGAGGTTTCTTGAGGTTTCATTGCCTTCTTCTTTAGCTATTGCTTTAAACACAAGCTCCTGCAAATCAATAAAGGTATTGATTTTTACTTTTTTGCCTGGGAGTATCGGAGAATTAGTCGCAGCTGCAAAGACTCTAAACAATTCACAATAATAGGAAAGCGGACACGAAAAAGTTTTCAACTTCGTCAAGATATCGCCAAATTCTTTTCCCAGAGCCGGGGAAACATCTGTTTTTGAACGGACAACGATTGCCCGTAAATAGGAAAGAAAAATGGGCAAAGGACTGCTTTTTGTAATGCTTTCAAAATCCTGTGCAAGCAATTCAATTACTTCATGGGCCTCCGCTTCAGCCATGCCATCCTGATCTACTCGTAGACAGGATAATGAGAGCTGCAATAAAAAGTCACGGTCGGGAAGATTGTCGGATATACCTGAAAACAGCTGCCAGGTTTCCCGCGGAGATAATATTTTAAGTCTGGTAATTTCAGGTAATAGCTCCCGAATGTTCTTCATTCGCTCTGGATTCTTTCTATGATTTTTTAGACAAGATGCAAAGTCATTGATCAACTTTTCGCTCTTTGCCAATTCAATTAACTTTAGATAATGCTTAACGATCGTTTTCTTAGGTTCTTTATCCTGTAAAAAAGTTGAAATTTTGTTCATCAAAGAATAGGGGAATTCATTAAATTCTGCCTGTGCTAAAAAGGAAAAAATCTTCTTTTTATATAACATCTCCCATTTTGCAGGAGTCGATAAGGCAATCTCGAGCAATGGATAGAAACGGGAGGAAAATCGTTTGTTCTGCTTTACCTCTTCATCAAAAAACATGTCGAAATACTCTTCAAGCTGAGGTAAAGGCAAGCCAAACATAATTTCGGGAAAAATTTTTTGGCATATGTCTATCCATGAAGGTTTTAAAAGAAAATCGATCAGGGCTTTTCTATGCCTTAAGAAGGATAAGTCGTTTGCAATGGCTAGAAAAATCTCTGGGATATCATCAGAGGCATTATTCCATAAATTTTCAAATGCAGGTCCTGGATGGCACATCCTTATCCATTCAATCATTGTGCGTATAGCCGTTTCCCTGGATGCAGTATCCTGAACATGATAATCACAAAGACTTATAACCGCATGGAAAAATTTTACATAGTTAAAGGGACGTGTAAATGCGACAACGAACATTGTCTGGATTTGCATTTCCTCAAAACTTTTGACATTGTTCGCTTCAGTAACAGAAGCTAATGTCGGGTACTTTCGCGATTCATTAAATACTTCTGAAATAGCACTGAGCAGTTGTTTCGGGGAAGCGGGAAGCTTTGCGTTTTCCAGATAATGACGCATGCCCGACATTTGCGATTCAAGCTGGGCAAGATTTGTCAGGCATTGATGCGTCTCAAGCCATGGAATGCCTGACATAAGCATATTTGATTGCTGTCCGCTTTTTAAAAAAAACAGGATTTCACCATCTGACAACGGAACGCAATGAACGCCATGTAATTTTTGCACCCTTCCCCAAAAAAAGACGCTTTTCACAACAGCTTTAATAAACGCCGGATTGCAGGGAATCCGATCATGGACAGTGCCATTGACAACATCTCTTGCATCCCATTCCCGGATAAAACGGTCGATCTTCAAATCGAAAAGGGGTAAAAACTCATTTTTTCTTTTCCAATCCTGAACTTCGATAAATGCCCGAAAATTCAGCAGATAATGAACCTTAGAAAAGAGATCAAAATAGTGGCGATCGATATATTTTCCAATAGTATTAAAAAAATCATCCCCTAAACAATTGGCGTTTTGCCCTGCCTTAGCAACTATATATTCCTGCTCCCATTTTTCAAAATAAATCAAGGTTTCTTTATAATTTTGAGGAATAAAACCTTCGTGCATTATTTTAACCAGGCTCCGAAGTCCATTTTCTGTCAAAGCAGCCTGTTGCTGATTGACAGTAAACAATCCTTTCCGGGCGAGTTTCAAGTGATCTTTTACTTTTTCATACCCGCTTGCGCCTGTAACTTGTAATTTATAGACCTCTTTGCTAAAAAAAAACGGCAATAAATCAACCTGAAAGCTATCTGCTGAACAGACACAGGAAGACCCTGAATCCCCGGTAGTGACACGCATATCGAGATCGATCTTTTTCCTGACCTGAGGGTCATCTGGTGACGGCTGCACCAGTGGAATGGTTGCAAACATAAATGATTTATTGTAAAAAACGCTTTTTAACAGATACGGTTCCTTAAACCCAAATCTATGTGTGAAAATGTTTCCCTGAATATTTAATGTTCGCCGCTGGCCGTCATCGATGGGAAATATTTCTGCTAAAACATCTAAAAATGTATCCATCAGCTGTTTGGTGTCGACCTTGGCCTTATCATTCCTGACAACACAGGCTAAAAGATCAATATCGCTGCCGGGCTTTCTCTCATGCCCGAGAAGTAAACGCCGAAGCACCCCTCCGGTTATTTTATAGTCTTTGAAATGGATTTTTCCCGCATTTAACGAAGATGCAAACTTGTGGAACATTGTTCTTAAGTGAAATGGCGCATCGATTCTGATCGGAGTTTCCAGACAAAACCTCATGAGGTTTTGAGCAGATTGAGAGCTTAAGGATAATGCATAAAGAATTTTATCTGTCATTTCCTTATCTAATTCAATGCGGACATGCACTGTTTGGTCGTCAGGCCTCCTGCAGCCTGCCCCTTTTTTTTTCGAGGGTTCTTCTACAGTAGAGCTAAAACATCTTGAAATCTCGTCCCTTTTTAGCAAGGCCACCTTACCAAATGCGAGCCCCTTTCCGGGCTCAACCTTCCGGTCTGAAGCTGGCCCCACCTTCATTTTCTCCCGGGCAACCAATGAATGAGATTTATGTTCCTCTGTACAAGGTTTGCATTCACCGGTTTCCTGAGCCTGCCACTGCAGGACCCGGTTTGAATGGCAAAAGGGTGGCTCCATAGGGAAATTCCTTAAACGTCATAAGCCATGCTTACGCAGGTGAGTAGAGATTGTTTATTACAAGAATACAGTCTACACGATTTAGAGAAAATTTCATAAGGCTTTAATTATACCCGGACGCAGGAAGGGAGTGTTCCCCTGCGAATACTTTTTTAGCATGGCCCGATACCTTTGCGGCATCGTCGGTAAGCAGATTAAAGATTACATTCAATGGCATGATCCCAGCCAGTCCCTCATTAATACCTAATTTCAATATCATAGCCTTGGCAACTTCCTGGATGATATGATCTGTAGCGCGCCCCGCTATTTTTAAGACATTCCCTCCAAGCAGACAATCAAAGATTTTTATCTGTACATTCACTTGATGAACATCATGTCCATGGATTGCCGCAATTAAAGTCACTACGCGCAATTGATGCCAAAGCGTAAGCGTATAACCGGCCGCAGTACCAATATGAGGAATCAACGCCAGGGTACTTACCTTTACCTGCTTCATGACGCTATGGTTGCGCCGAATGCATTCTTCTGTTGCTTTGCATTGATTACCACTGAACTCCCTAAGATAGCGGTTTCTTCTGCTTATCGTCGATTCTACCGCGTCCGGACACCAGATAGCCAAAAAAGAAGGAAGGAGGTCGGAAGATTGCACCCCTTCGATTGCTAAATGCATGATTTTTTTGAATAGTTCCGTCAGATTATCTTTACAAGTCTCGCCGAATGCAGGCGAATGGACCTGGACTGGCTGATCTTCTGCGAGACTCGGCCTGTATCTCTGATGTTGATAAGGCATATACTGAGAAAAAGAAGAATATGCCGGAGGGGGGACATTTGGTACGCTGCCTGCAACCACATCCCCCGCATTTATATGTACATATTGCTCAAGGTCGCGCTCAAGCTCCGGCCTTGGGTCCAATAATTCATACCCTTCATCATCCGGAGGCGGGGGATCATTTTTTAGAAGGCTCAATTCAGGAGCAGAGGGTAAAGGAAAAGGGGGAGCGGAAGCTGGCGAATTGACCTGGGAAGAGTAATCAGCAGCAGGCGTTAACATCATATCTACCTCCTTTGATCGACCATTAATCGCATACTAATCAATAAAACTTTTTTTTACAAACAGGAGGCGGGAAGCTAATCCTGATCCCGATCTCGATCTTGATCATGATCATGATCTTAATCCAGCTCTTCACACATTTCGCTCTCTAGTTAGCCTTTATAATAAAATTGAAGAAGAGCAAGATTATGATCAGGATCAGGATCGAGATTAAGATCATGATCGAGATTAAGATCATAATTTGCTCCCTTTCTCCCCTGCTTGCATTTTTTACTTTTCACATAACGTCAAATCACCTATGATGAATCTCTTTCATTGTGAGGACATATGATTAATAAACTCAAATACTATCTAGCACTACTGTTTACCATAACTTTGGGATATTTAGCAGGGGACCAAATACAATATGACCAGCAGATTATAGAAAAAATCAGCATCGAAATGGTCAATCTCGCCAAGGACAGTCTTTGCGACTCTTCGACAATCCTTCCGCGCATCAAAACGAAGGAGGGAAACTTTTTCTCTCAAACCGATTTTGATAATGACTTAAAAAATCTCGTCCAGGAATTTGACCGTGTCGAGCCCATATTGAACAGCGTAGACAACAAGCTTTTTATTACGTTAAAGATATGGCCTAAGTCTATGATCCGCTCCATTAACTGGTCCGGCAATTGCAAAATTTCCACGGAAAAACTAAAAAAAGAACTCGGCATCAGCACATGCTCTGTCTTTGACCGCCAATCGTTCAATAAAGCCTTTCATAAATTAAAAACTTTTTATGTCAAAGAAGGTTTTTTTGAAGCTTCTCTTTATTACACGATCGAATTGGATGCCGAAACCAACAGCGTCGATATTCAAATTTGTATCGATGAAGGGCGTGCCGGACGAATTCAAAGAATTAAATTTGTTAACTTTACCTGCAACGAAGAAAATGATATCTGCGATGAAATGGTCACAAAAAAGTATTGCATTCTGACAAGTTGGTACACGGAAGAGGGCACATATCAGGACCAGGCGATGCATCAGGACAAAATGATGATTTTGAGCCATCTGCAAAATGAAGGGTATGCCGATGCCAAAGTCGATGTGGAAGTATGTGAAGCAAAATCGAAAAACCGTCTCGTGATCACCATTACTGCCGACCGGGGAGAGCGTTATTATTTTGGCCCCGCCTCCTTCAGCGGAAATACCTTATTCACTGATGAAGAGATCGAAAACCTCTATCTTTTTTCGGAAGGAGATCCTTATTCCCCGGAAGATATCCGCGAAACGATCCAACAGATTGTAGAGGCTTATGGCAGACGAGGGTATATCGATGCTGTAGTGGACTATGAGCCTATCCTCGATTGCGAAAACCGGATCTATGCGGTCAATTTTACCATCGAGGAGGGGGAGCAGTTTTCCGTTGGCCTGATCAAGGTTTTTGGCAACTGTACGACAAAGACTTCGGTCATTTTACATGAAACTTTATTGATACCGGGCGAGATTTTTAACTTAAGCAAACTCAAATGGACAGAAGAGCGATTAACAAATATCGGCTATTTTAAACATGTGAATGTCTATGCTGTCCGGACGGAAAGCTCAGGAAGGCTGGGAGAGCATTATCGCGATGTTAATATCGAAGTCGAAGAGACAACGACCGGAAACTTTGGCGCCGGCTTTGGGATGAGCACAGCGGAAAATATTTTTGGTGAATTTCGTATCACCGAGCGGAATTTCAATTATGAGGGTCTGACGAGATTTTGGAACGACGGATTTCACGCTTTGCGCGGCGGGGGGGAATATCTGGGGTTTAACGTGATGATCGGGGCCAAGAGCCGAAAGTATTCGATGGCATGGACAAAGCCGTATTTCAGAGATACTCCATGGGTTGTAGGCTTTGAAATCCAACGCTCTAATAATCGGTACATCTCCGATGAATACGACATCAACTCTACCTCCTTCATCACGCAGGCTTCTTATCCTCTCAATGTCTTTTTACGGTTAGGGGTGCATTATCGCATTACCAATGCCTATATCACGCTAAACCGTGGAGAAATCAGGCATAATGAAAAAAAAATCTTAAAGAAAGATACAAAGAAAACCAAAGAGACCTTGCGTGCAGAGAGAAAACATAGTCTCTCGGAAATGCATAGAAATAATGAAAAATTGCGGGATGAAGCGAGGAATATGGGACTGATCTCCGCAATTGGGATCAATTTAAATTATGATTCGACAGATAACCCTGTGTACCCTCACCGGGGAATTAAATCGAGCATCGAACAAGAACTTGCAGGTTTTGGCGGAGACCACACGTTTATGTCATTAGCCTATCTCAACAGCTTTTACTATCCGGTCGGAGAAAGAGGGGTGATAAAACTTAAAGGAGATGTCCGCTTTATCGTCCCCCTTTTTGACACAAAAAGTTCCCATATTCCCATCGATGAGAGATTATTCCTTGGCGGAGAAAATGCAATCCGGGGCTATCACTACTACAGACTGGGGCCCCAGTACACCCAAGGCGATCCACGCGGCGGGATGTCGATGCAGATCCTTAGCGCGCAATACTCCTATGTCCTGGGAAAGCGGGCCAATGTCTTTGTTTTCTGTGATTCCGGACATTTGGATTTTGATATTTGGGGTTTTGGAAAAATGTGGACTGCGCTTGGCTTTGGAGTCAATTTACAGGTGCTTGAAAATGCGCCGCCGGTAACAGTGGGCTTCGGCTTCCCCATCAACGCAGACCACCATCACCATATTAAGAGATTCTTCTTCAATTTAGGGGGAAGTTTCTAGGGTGTGAGAAGGAAAAATTAACGCAAAGGCGCAAAGAGTTTAACATCAACCCGTTGCGCCTTTGCACCCTGCGCGTTTCAAAATTTTTAGATCGAAATTACATTTATAGTTGCTGGGGTGTGAGTTTAGGTGGTGTGTGTTAAGTGATTGAAAAATTAAGCATTTCGTATTATACTGCACACACACCCTGGTGTTTAGACAAAATTAACAAGGACATTCACATGAAAATTAAATATTTTATCGCTTTAATGCTTGCAGGAGCTGTTTTCCTTAACGCTCCCTCTTATGCCGCAGAACTTACGGCACAGACAACACAGGCGGCCCCTTTACGCATTGCCATAGTAAATTTCAAAACATGTGTTGAGAAATCAAAAGCGGGAATGAAGGAACAAGCCTCTTTTGAAGCCATGAAAAAGCAATTCGAAGTCATTTTGCTGGACAAGGAAAAAGCCCTTTCAGAAGTCGCATCGAAATTCAACGACATCGATTATCTCGATAGCCTCTCTCCGGAAGCTGAGGCCGACCTCAAACGACAATATCGAACCCTTAATCAGGAATTTACCCAACAGCAAAACCAATTTTATCAAACATTAAGCCAAACAAATGTTGCCGTCATCCAAAAATTAACAGAAGCTGTGTCAAAAGCTGCTACTGACATTGCAAAAAAAGAAAAATACGATCTCATCCTAAGCGAAGAGAGTGCTTTTTTCTATTCAGACAAAATCGATATTTCTCTGAAAATAGTCGCATTGATGGACGAAGCCTTTGAAAAAGAAGAGACAAAGTCTCAAGCACCGGCTCCGGCCCCGGCATCTGCTCCTGCCCCAGCTTCAGCCTCGGCTCCAGCAAGATCTTAAATGATAGGTTCGTTATTTCATAAGTTCGCAAGGTCCGACTTGGTCTTAGGCCCTTCGAACTTATGCCAGTAAGAGGCAACTGCATGAATAAAAAATCCTTTACTCTTGACGAATTGGCCAAACTCACTAACTCCACTCTTTTTGGCGATCCACAAAAAATCATCACCAATGTGGCAGACCTTGAATCAGCCAATAGCAACGATGCCTCCTTTCTGTCGAATCCGGACTTTGAGACCGCACCCCTCCGTTTTTATGAAAAGGCCATGCAAAAATCGCAAGCGGGAGTGATTTTTATTTCTCCCGACATAGTGCGCAATGAAGGGCGCAATTTTCTTGTCGTCGATAATCCCTCAAAAGCTTTTCAGATCGTTGTTGAGGCTTTTCTCGGGTCCGTTGCCAGCGGATCGAATGAAATCGCCTCGGACTTTGAAAAAGTCCACCCGACTGCTGTCATCCATCCAACTGCATCTGTAGGCAAAGAGGTCTCGATCGGCCCGCATTCAGTTATCGATAAATATGCCGTCATTAGCGATCGCTCATTTATAGGCGCCGGCTGTTATATAGGGTCTGAATCAACCATTGGAGAGGACTGCTGCATTCAACCGGGAGTGACCATAAGGGAGCGTTGCCGCATTGGCAACCGGGTGATTCTGCAACCCGGGGTTGTCATTGGATCATGCGGTTTTGGATATGCCCCTAACGCATCCGGCTGCCATATTAAAATCAAACAGCTGGGCAATGTCGTCATCGAAGATGATGTGGAGATCGGCGCCAACACGACAGTCGATCGCGCACGTTATAAAGAAACCATCATCGGTCGCGGAACCAAAGTCGACAACCTTGTGCAAATTGGCCACGGGGCCGTCATTGGCCCTCATAACATTATTGTCGCACAGACAGGGATTGCAGGGTCTTCAAAAACCGGCAAATATGTCGTAATCGGCGGCCAGGCGGCTGTCGCAGGACATATTTCCATTGCCGACAAAGTGATGATCGCCGGAAGAGCTGGTGTGTCTAAATCGATTGTAGAACCGGGCAGTAAATATGCCGGTATCCCCGCATTTCCCATAGACGAGTATCAGCGCAACAGTGTGTATTTACGCAATATTAAAACATACATCGAAGAAATAAAAGAGTTAAAGCGCCGTATCGAAGCCCTAGAAAAAAAAGAGAGGGCTTAATAGCGCGATGAGGCTGCCTCTTTTGTTTTATGGACAATGGACGACATGGACGAAGTGGACAAACAACCATGGACATTTGTCCGTTTACTTCTTAATTTGTCCATGTCGTCCATGTTTGTCCACGCCGTCCATGCCGTCCATTGTCCATTCTTCAATTTGAAGGGGTAAACTATGCAAAACGGTCTATTTTGCATCTTCTGCATTCTCTGTTGTTTTGCTATTGTGGTAACGGGATGTGAGAGACAGCCGTCCGAACAAAACCAAATAAAAACAGAGATGGCAGAGATCAACGATCGAAACCATACACCCCTCTATCGAATTCGGGCCCCAAAGAATTGGGTCAGACGCGACCCGCTTCCCGATGAACCACTTGAAGACACTAGAAAAGCAATCTGCGAGTATTTTATCGATGATCCGGAAGGCCTGATCAGAATCACCATCCACAATTTTCCCTCAAAAAATATCTTGCATCGCCCATTACCCCTCAATCATGTCAACCGGTGGCAGCATCAATTTGATGAAAATGAATGCACCGAATCGCAAATACTTCCCCAAGCCTTTAGCGGATATCAGGGACTTTTGTTCATTGGCGCAGGAAAGGTCAAACAATCCCCTGCCATGATATTAGCCTGGGCCATGCAGCTTGGCCCTGAACATTATCAGGCCTTAAAAGCCTTTCAAGACGATGATAATCCATACATACAGGAGACTGCGGATGTCACGATAAAAGCTGCCGGACCAATTGGCCCTATGGAGAAACACAAAGCGGATATCATCTCCATGGCAAGGTCCTTTGAATTGATCGAAGAAATCCCAGATCCTATATGAAACCTTTGCGCGCACTCTATCACTTTTTAGGCGGACTTAAATGTGCTTTGCTCCTCATCGCGAGTGCAAGCCTCTTTGTCGCTGCCGGAACGATCCTTGAATCTCTGACCGGATCTCACCGCTACGCTGCGATGTTCACATACCACCATCCCCTATTTGGACTGTTGTTGTGGGGTTTTTTTATCAATATCTTATTCGCCGCTTTACGGCGCTGGCCCTTTCAAATAAAACACATCCCCTTTTTAATTACCCATTTAGGACTTCTCATGATCTTTGGGGGCGCTTTGGCAAAATATTATTTTGGCCTCCAGGGGACAATGACCCTTGTCGAAGGAAGGGGTTCCAGCCGCATTTTGGAAAATGGCACCTATGCTTTATCCATTAAAGAGAGAAACACCCTGTCACTGGTGCAATACCCTCTTAATGAAGATGAGGAAGGAGAAAACTTCAAATTAAAGACCCTAAAGCTGCATGTAAAAAACATAAGCCCCCATACTACGGAACATTTTGAATTCTGGATAAAAAAAGACCAATTGACCATTTTAGGCCTCGAACCGATGCCGGTCACGGAAGTCTCTTCAGAAACAACCGAAATTATCCCAAGCGGACATGTCCGGTTTGAGGCAGGCTCGCCGAATGTATGGACAATCTATGCCCTCCGTACCCTTGAATCAAATATTGATGAGGTGATTCATCAGCTTCCCGTCAATATAACGACATTAGCTGTCATTGAGGATGAATACCGCGACATCCATTTCATTGGATTTGATATAAAAGGTCACATAACGAGGCAAAAATTTGAAAATGGTCATTTCGATTCGATTATTGCCTACGATAATGGCTTTCAGGGATATACGATCAAAAAGGACTTGAGACAAATAAAACAAACGCAAGAGGAAACCAAAGAAAATCATCAGATCATTTCGGGACAGCTTAAAATCGCTGCAGACGACCAGGTGGAACTGTCGCCTCCATTAGAAATGCTGCATGAAGCGTCTTTACAGTCTCATGTCGATTTTGCAGACACAACTGTTCTTTTTTTAAGCGAATGGGATGCTGCTGGAACTTGGCTTTATCCGGACAATGTAAAGCTGTCGGAACAGACAGAAAAAATGCTATCTAATCTCAATTGGAAGTCTGTGCCGGAAAATGAGTACAACGGCGCCAAATGGACAGTCCAGTTATTCGATTACTTAGATCCTTTCATGAAAGAAGAACCAGACATCATAAAAGTTCTGCGAAAGACAAATTGGCCTCTCCTGCCCCAGGTGGAAAAGTCGATGGCTGAAGGGATCTCCCCATTAGCTATTTTGACAGCGCAGATATTTGGGGCGGCGGATTCTCCTCTCCTTTCCCGGCATTGCGACCTCGCAAAGACCGAAGGAGATTCCCTAAAAACACCTCAAGACAATGCCAGGTTACTCTCTGCTGTTTTAAGAAAATATGATATCCATCTCAAAACAATCAGCCCCCCATCGAGTATGCAGCCCCAGGATAGTGCGACATTCACCATAGAAACGAAACTTGTGCCCATTCATCAAACGGCAATTCCAAAGAAAAAATTAGAAGATAATTTTCCGGGTATTCTTGTTCAGGCAAGAAAGGCAAACCGCTCGGAGGAGATCACGTTACGCTATGATCCTACGGCAGAAAAACTGCAATGGCCCATTCTTGACGGAGAATATTTATTAAGTTTTCAGCCAAAATTCAGAAAAATCCCTTACCGGGTTCGACTAAGAGAGGCGCGTCAAATTAATTATCCCAATTCCTCTCAAGCCTTTAGCTTTGAAGGGGAACTTTTAATCACCGATGAGCGCGATGGACAGACGATCGAAACATCGATCAGTATGAACCATGTATATGAAACATGGGATGGATATCGCTTTTATTTATCGACAATGACCCCTTCTGATGAATCGGCCGTCAAAAGGGTCCAGTTGGCCGTCAATTATAACCCGGGCAAGTATTTTTTGACTTATTTAGGAGCTTGTTTACTTGTATGCGGTATGATTGCCTTATTTATTAAATATAAAGCATAGATTTTATTTTAATATTTATGCTATTGATCGTTTAAACGCTGGATTAAATTCTAACCAAAGGTTTTTATGCAAAAAAAACATTATATAACATTCGCGATCGCCTCTTTTTCCTTATTTAACTGCCTGAGCGGATCTGAAGATGCCGTGCAGACAATAGAGCAAAAAGAGGAGGATGCCAGATATCAGCAAAAACTCGATGATAATAGCTATTATCAGAAAAAAGAGGATGATGCAAGGTATCAAAGACAACTCGATGATGCAAGGTATTACCAGAAAAAAGACGACGAGGCCAGATACCAACGGCAACTCGATGATGCAAGGTATCAGCGAAGACGCGACGAAAAAAAACAGGATTAAGCCCCAAGTACCTTAATTTTATTGACTTACCGTATAAGTAATTAGATCGAATTTTGTTTTATATAGTTTCTATCGTTTTTATCGTTATATCGTTAGAATCGTTGACTTTGTCCGTGACCTAAATTCTTGAAATTTCTATCTTCGCACTTTCGTGTCCATAGTTTTTCCCATAAGTATAGATTTTAATTCAACACAAAGGCACGAAGATACCAAGACACTAAGGGGGGGGGGAAGGGTTTGAGGGCAAAATTTCTTTGTTTCTTTGGGACTTTGCGCCTTTGTGTTGAATAAACCAGAGTAATCTACGACTTTTGCAGTTGTTAATAATCATTTTAATTAAATTTCAACATAAAAAATTACCACTGATTTATAATTAATTATATAGGATCAAATAAATAATTATTTAATTTAGATAATTAATGGGGTAATTTTTTATGACTATTCCAGATGTAACACCGGGCCAGCCTGTTGTTCCTGTCTCTCAGGGAGGGGCAATCACACAAACTTTGAAAACAGAGCACGAAGCAGAGCGGTTACAGGAGGAGGCCTTCATTAAAGAACATTCTGCGTTATATAAGCCTGTTACCGATCCGCCAAAAGATGCTGATACTAAATTTTTAATGCAATTGCTTGGCGATGCCTTTATTGGAAAAACTCCTCTTGAAGGAAATCAACAAAGCGTCACACTCGACCATACGATCGATTTTTTGGATCGGGCATTAAAGAAAATGGAGGCAGGCGACCCCTCTTTCAAATTTATCGAGAAGTATAAAGAAAAGATTACTGCTCTTTTAAGTGGTTATAAGGAAGCAAAAAAAATAGCGGATGAAATATCCAAAATTGCCGCCTCAGGTCAAGGCGCCCCCAAATCAGAGCGCAATCGCATGATCGCAGACTACGCTAAGGTTCTGCAGAAGCAGTTCACAGAAAAACCAGGCTGGTTTCCGGGAGGCTGGCAGGATAGGCAGGCAGGGAGCCATGCTGTCATGCTTCATATCGATACAAAAAAAGGGATGAAGATCGTCAATACGGGAGCCGGTATTGAAACCTATCACAAATCGACCAAAGATGTCTCAATAGACCCGTTGACAGGACAGTTAAAGGAAGAGGATTTGTTTCAGGAGTTGGTTGAAGTAACAGGCTGCAGACAAGACCGCATCGAAAGCGTGGAATTTTATCAGGCGCTCCTTGAATTAAACTTGTGTACAATTTGGGAATCAGCAGGTATCGAAGTTGGACCGGAAGAACTCTACGAAGGCGTTGTTTCTTACTTAGGGGGAAAAATCAGACAGGAACAAGATCCAAACGCAGAGCCTACGATGTATAAAAAGCCGCAACGAAGCGGAACATGTGCGATCAAGGGAATCACAGCTTCTCTTTATTATACTCTGTCGGGAGGCATAGGAGACGTCCCCTGGCCGGCAAAAAGCGGGGTCGAATGCTTTAAACAATGTAAATTTCAATGGCAATTCGAAACCCTTGTTGCTGTCGCAAAGAAATTGCTGCCTGCTGATCCCCCTGCCGTTTTGAGTTCACATGAACGCCATATGCTTCAGGATGTATGCGAAAATCTGTCAAGGTCGGCAAAGAAGCTCTCGCATAAGCACCTGCTGACGGAGGAGCAATTGCAATCTTTTCATGCGACCATCCTCGACATCCAAAAACGAATAGATGCCTCTCTTCCAATAGAAGATGCCGCACAAAAAAAACCGGCAAGTGTTTCTCCCGGTCTCGATCCTGCAAAAGTTACCAGACTTACAGTGATAGGGGAAAACCTTTCGAAAGGACACGAACAGATACTGGAAAAACCCTTTGATCAAACAGTAGTGCAATCGGCAGCAGGTATCCCCGCAGGCCCTGTGGTTCCCGAAGCGCACCATACTATAAGCGATTTATTTCAAAAAGAGATTCCCCCAGAATTTTCCCATGAAACGCTCATTCAATTTGTCGATGACTTTGCAAGGGCAAGTGATTCTGCAGCCGCACAAGGCCAAAACTATTACCCTATGGATGAAAGCGAAAAGAGATTAATCGCAAACCGCCTCTCTGATGTCATTGCAGCGCTTCCAGTACCTGCAAGCGGCCGGGACATGTGGGCGGGTATTCCTCAGGACAAGATCGTTCCTTGCATGGAAAATATCTCAACCCTTCTCAAAGTATGCATTACTCTTCAAAGGAACAACTCTCCAACCCCCGAAGAAAGCGTGATGCAATATACTCTTCTTGCCATTTTGGATAAATTGGCAAGGAATCTTCCCGACACACAACTGAATGAATTTAACCTAAATTATTATGAACTTTTAATGATGGTAAAAAGCGACAGCTTTTCCCTGACATCGGTAAAAATGCAGGAAAACTGCCTTAAACTGCTTCAATACTTCGCACCCGGATTTACGATTGAAGATACCATTAAAGGGATAGACAGAAGGGAATTTGATTCACATCTCCCTACATTGTTTTCCTTTAAAGAACATAAGGATCAAGATCCTGGGTCTAAGAACTATTGCTTATTTAGTATGTCTTTAAGGAAAGAGGATATCAGCCAATCGCAAACTTTTCGTTTTTTCTCGAAATTTTTAGAGCAACCGCAAATCGTGGAGAAATTACACAGGTCGCATCCCAAGGCTATTGACCAGATAGACAAAATTGCCGCTCTAATGGGAAGTCAAGCTTATAGCGGTCTGCTTCCAAAAGCGGTATACTTACTGCAAAATGCAGCGGCCAACGTTGTGAAAATGCATAATTCTCCTACTTCTTATTCCAGGGCTAGTTGGGAAGAGATGACTTGTCATACACATTATATGAAAAATTCAGATCCTCCACGATGGTTTTTGAATTATTCAGCAGGTTTTGGAACCTATGCAGGTTTTGGAACCTATACGGATGTAAAAAAACCAGACCTGGTAGTGAATGAACTCAGGAGAGATGAATTCGACGAACATCATCCTAAGTATGCCAGATTGGAACAAAACCCGATTATGCAACGGCAACCTCCACCTGCGACGTCCGCGACACGTAGTTTTTTGGAAACACAGGACCGTCAAATGGATTTAGAGGCTTTTAGAGAGCTGCGCATGACGGCTACCGACCCTTTTGATGAATGTAACCGCATCATCTCATTTTGTGCGCAACACCCGCACCTCCTTAAAAAAACCATTGTACAAAACATGCTGCTGCATAGCCCCTTTAAACTTGGACGGATCTCTTCCCAGCTTCAGGACAGCCAGGCAATAGCGGGAGTGCTTGCCAAGTCGATTGGAGACCTGCTAACTCATTATCATAACATCAGGGATCCGGACTCATACTCCATCGTGTTAAAGGTAGGCAAACAGATCGAACAGTTTATTGTCGAAGAAAAAATTATTTTAGACCCTCCTTTCCCCGATCTCGATGCGCGCATGTGGGAAGAGTGGATTTTGCCAAAAAAAGATGTGAATATTTCTGAAGAGAGTTTGTCAGATCCAAAGAAACTGGAAAGTGTTGTGCAATTATTAAGACCGGAAAGCACACGCTCCCCGGAACAATACGCAGATAACCCCAAACTTTTGGCCACTGTCGCTAAAAATTATTTTGCAGCCATCATTTTATCCTCGATACAGTCAAAACCCCCCGATAATCTTTTCTTTTTAATTCAGCTAAAAATTGGAGGTCCGGTAAAAAAACAACTGGAGGAAAATCCCGAATTCAGAAACGGGGTCCTGGACTTTTTATTCCAGATGTTTGAACCGGGATTTAAGGGAAACTGGCAAGGAACATTTCCTGAGTATCATGACGGTACTCGTTCTATTAACCTGAGCACTGGAACCGTCAATACAGTAAATGGTGCCGTACAGCAAAAAGTTCCCAGCCGGATTATCAATCATCCTTTTTTCAAACAACTTATGAAAGACCCTGTCCAAACCTGCTTTTCCAATGGCAAGGCATTGATCATTAATCAAGGGTTGCCTTCCGAGTTGATGGTTGTGGATGATTTGCGGGCACGGAAAATCTATTTTTACCGGACAATCGACGGGTGCAAGTATCTGTGCCGGGAAATGCCTGCAAGTTTATGTTATACAATCCCGCTGATCGCTGATAAACCAGACGTAATATGCTGGTCAAAAATCAACGAGGAGAACACCCTATACATTCACGAGAATGGCCAATTCACGTACCAGATCAACCTGGAAGATGCAGGGGACGGAGCTACGCAGGAAGTCTCCGACATCATCCGCTTAAAAGATGGGAAACAATGGGTCCCTTCGGGCGCAGTCAATCCATTCTTTTCTGATTTTGAACCGGACCCCAAGTCCGTTTTATGTTTTGCAAACAAGGAAAAAACAGAGCTGGAAGAACTTCTCCTGCCAAGGCTTGGACTGGAATTTGAAGTGAAGGGGAAACCGGGGGAAAAAAAATTCTATCTAAAACAATACCCTGGCTTTTATTTAGCAGAAAATCAATTCGTCGATGGAATGCCAAAGGATTTAAAAACTCTTCAGATCACAAACCTTTCAGGCGAAAGGCGTCTTTTGGTCCCAAGACTTAAAATAAGCGCCGAATGGCAAGCTCAACCTTTAACCCTTCACCTGAATCAAGAGATCCAGGCTAAACTCAACTCCAGAAAATCTCTTCCCTGGATTGAATATAAAATCAAAGAGGGAAAACTCCATACCCGCCAGGGGGACGCAAAATTTTTTCAAGTCTATTTAAACATACTGGAAGGGAAATTCGACGAGGCCCGTCTTCTTTTGCAAAATTGCTATCGCTTAAACCGGTTGACTGAACGGGAAATAGAAGTGATCGACTGGTTGAATGAGGCTCTGAAAAAATCAGGCCACCCGGCAGCCGCTGCATTGCAGCTAAAACTCACCATTTTAGTCCTGGAAAACAATTTAAAATATCCCCCAGCCATCGGTCAAAAAGAATGGGAATGGATCAGTCCTGACGCAATTGGAAAAATATTGCTCTCCTATCGGGAAAATCAAACAAACGCACCCTTGCATCGATTAAGCGAGAAAGAAGAGAAGTTCCTTTTAACTCGTATCGAAAAGAGTTTGGTGGAAGAGGTCGAGCACGCTTCAGGTAAAGGTGCACTTATATTATCAAAATTGCAGCTTGCGATGTTTCGGGATAGGGCTGGAACACGCCTTGAATATCTTGAAAAAGGGGTCGGAAGGCTTGGACGCTATCGCGTAGCAAATATTCAACAAAGTAGACCCCTCCAGTTTGTTACCTTGCGCGATATATTCGGTAAATGGGAAGAGTGGCAGCCGCAGCCGGTAAACCTTTCGGAAAAGACAATCCTTACTGGAAAGGGATCTGTCTTTGAATCCCGATATTTCGATTATTATGCCGCAATCAAATCGTGTACTGAATCTGAACGGGAAACATTTCGCAAACATCTCGAATTTTACAAGTATGTGAAGGGGCCGCCTGGCCAATATATCCAGTCGTTGATCGGTGTCGCAAAAAATCCTTTAAGCTACCCTTCCATTCAGGCACTGCATGAAGCTAAGCAAAAAGATGCAAAGCTTAAAGACGAGAACGATAGGCTTGGGTTAAAGAGATTTGAAAGCCGGGCAGATAGCCTAAGATGGCGTATACACTCATTTCAATTTAAAAGGGACAGATATGCAAAAGCCCTTTTAAGCAAGCTCGTTCCCTCCACAGCCGGGGAAAATATTTTATCCAGGGCTTCCTACCGCTTTAAAATGATTTTTTTCGGAGCCTCAGTAGCCGTAAAACTTGTTCCCATACCCTCTGTCCGCTCCTTATTCTTCAAAAAGTTCAAAAAAGAGGTGCTGGCGCCTCTGAAAAAAGGAGAAGGGGCAAAGGGTGAATCCCTGATTGCGACAGACCAGGCATTCGACAACTATTTTAAAGACATTTTGGATAAATATTTCGATGAGAAGCCGGCTATGCCGTCTGAGGCTTCTGCAGCTCTTCCTGCACTGGACCCATCCCTTATCTCTGACGATCCTAAGCACAAACTCCTCAAGGCAAAATTCGAAAAGGAAGCGGCCGAGCTGGAAGAATACCGAAAAATGCAAAAACCGGAACCAACCTATACTTTAAAGGAGAAGATGGACCTCGAAGTCGCAGGAA
>JABDCW010000006.1 GCA_013287905.1 Chlamydiota bacterium
TGCATTGCTCGGTTGGCAATGCTTTTCCAGCTATTTCGGAAACGATTTAGCGAGAATGACTCAACTATACTAAAGTCGGGTTCTTTTGTGCAACATCTTTCTAAAAAAAAGAAAAAAATATAGGAAATAACGATGCAACCGGCTGAAATTTTTCCGGTTAAAGATTAGTACGATAGACAACCTGTACATATTTACGAGATACCTCAATAAAAGCAAATTTAACAGGATGAGCAAGATAGGCAGGATAAAAAAAACAGAAGATAAAATTTAAAAACCATAATATTCCCTGTTAGACTATTATTTTAGATATTGCCATTCCTTTTGCCTCATCCTGTCTATCCTGTCTATCCTGCTTATCCTGTTAAAGTTATGCTAAATTTACAGATCCCGCGAATATGTACGGCAACTTTTCCTTCAGATTTCTATTCGATCACAAAGGGCTTACATTTTACTCAAAAGCCGCATATCGCGTTATATACATTTATTTTTCATTGCAATTTTATTAGCAAACGCTTATCTATTCTCATGTAATTACTCATGTAAATTCAAAACTCAAACTAAACCGGAGGACTTCATGAAACGAATTGTCTCTTTAATTTTTGCCTGCTCTCTGTTACTTCCGCAACTTATTCTCGGACAAGATTGCTGCTATTCTAACTGCACGACCGATTGTTTTGGTTTTGATACAGTGCTTACATTTGATGTAGGAGGCGGCTATCGCCAGGATGACATCGAATGGAAAGTAAGTTCGCTATCCAATCCCGAAAGGATCACAAAAGATAAGTGGAATAAGCTGGAGATGGGCATTGTAGAAACAAATGCGCAATTTCTTGCCTGCGAGCATTATCTGGCTAAACTCGATTTCGATTATGGATGGTTCGGCGAGGGCGGCAAACAACATATCACCAGGTTTAACACGTTTTGCGGCACAGACCGTTTACAAGCCGAAACAAACGGACATGTCTATAACTTGGATGGAGCCGTTGGCTATCAATTCAACTGGTGCTGCTACCGCTATGCCCTTACCCCATTGGTCGGTTATTCCTACCATTTTCAAAAACTGAAAAACCACAACTATCGCGATCACCGCTCCCCGGATAATAAATTTTCTGTCCACAATAGTTATAAATTACGCTGGAGAGGCCCAACCCTTGGGATCGCAGCAGCATACCAAATCTCTTGCGATTGGCAAGTGAGCTTCCTGTATAATTATCATTGGGTACGGTATCGCGGAAAAATTGAAGAAAACTTCAACTTCTCAGGACATGTCCTGGGAGAGCAAAAGGCGAATAAAGTGCATGGCAATGAATTTAAGATCAGCACAAGCTATCAATTTTGCCCAAACTGGATCTTTTGCTTAAATGTCGACTACAAAGTGTTTCAAGGCAACGATGGTCGCTTTGAGACTAAAAGACGGTCCAAATGCGAACATGACGCAAAATTGCATCATTTAAAATGGACATCACTAAACGCAACAGCGGATGTCGCTTACATTTTTTAACCTCCTGATATAAGTTTAACGGGGGGAATTCCCTTCGTTAAACTTAAAGGCTAAAGTTAATGAAAAAAAATATTGGAACCAAAGACCGTCTGATCAGATTCACTTTAGCCATCATTTTAACAGTCTTAGCTTTCTGGCAAGAAAGCTGGCTTCTTTTTGCGTTTGCCCTCTTTACCTTTTATGAAGCATGTGCATGCTGGTGCGTTGTCTATTATTTCCTTGGCAAAAACTCCTGTACAACTAAATAGACGGTATTTGGCATTAAATCGTTTTAATGATTAGTCGCCTTGAGCTTCCCGCCTAAAAACTGGACAATAAATCATTTTTTTTTAATAGTCTGTTAAAACCCCTTTCGAGAATGGTAGAGAAATGATGGGAAGCTGGGAGATCATTTTTATCCTGTTGTTTGCGGCCGTCCTCCTGATAGGAATCGCGCAAAAAATCCAAATCCCCTATCCCATCATTCTGGTACTCGGCGGTACTGTTCTTGGCTTCATTCCTGTTTTACAGACCATAAACTTGGATTCAAATGTCATTCTCCTGCTTTTCCTCCCTCCCATTCTTTATTATGCATCTTTTGGTATTGACTTTCGCGAATTTCAGAAAAATTGGCGGGAAATTTTTTCCCTTGCCCTCGGGTTGGTTGTTTTTACCACACTGCTGGTAGGAATATTATTTAAATGGATGTTCCCGGAATTTTCCTGGGCTCTTTGCTTTGCTTTTGGAGCCATCATTTCTCCGCCGGACGCCATTGCTGCCACAACTATTCTCAAACGTTTTGCCATCTCACCGCGACTAGTCGCTCTGCTTGAAGGAGAGAGCTTAATCAATGATGCCTCAGCCATCGTTCTTTATAAACTGGCTTTGACTGCTTTGCTCTCCGGGACATTTTCATTAATGGACGGCGGGAAAGAATTTCTGCAGGCAGTCATCGGAGGGATTATGGTAGGCTTTGCCCTCGGGTTTCTACTGCAGTATTTTTCCAAAAATTATTTATCCCCGATTTTAGGGGTCGTTTTTTCATTTACCATTCCCTA
Source organism: Chlamydiota bacterium (assembly GCA_013287905.1). Classification (GTDB taxonomy): domain Bacteria; phylum Chlamydiota; class Chlamydiia; order Chlamydiales; family Parachlamydiaceae; genus JABDCW01. The sequence goes on from JABDCW010000006.1 coordinate 2,539, forward strand.
TATCACTTTCATCATTGCAACCTACTTGGAAGTTTCCGGTGTACTGGCTGTGGTCGTTAACGGACTGATCGGTTCGCGGATCCTCTATACACATCACTCTTCTCTAAGACGGGTCCTTGGGTTTGCCGCATGGGATATATTTATCATTCTCTTAAATTGTTTTGTTTTTATTTTGATCGGTTTGCAATTGGGCGCCATTACCCAAATGCTGACGGCAAAGCAGATGCTGTTGTATGTGGGTTATGCTCTGTTAATTGCCCTTTCCATGGTCATTGCACGTTTGGCTTGGGTCTATGCAAGAGTAGCCATCACTTATATCACTGCGTTAAAAGCCAAAAAAACTGCAAGGCTGGCCCCGCAAATGATTCGAGAGGCCGCTATTATTGCCTGGTCCGGTATGCGCGGGATCGTATCCTTAGCACTTGCCATCTCATTACCCTATTCTTTAAGTCAGGATGGGATGCCTCTTGAAGGTCGCAATGAAGTGATTTTTATCACTTTCTTCGTCATTCTCGCTACGCTTCTTGTCCCTGGCCTTTCGCTTCCCCTTCTCATTCGCTCGCTAAAAATCCACAGTGTTTCTGAAAAAAATGAGGAAAAGAAGGTTAGAGAACAACTGGAAGCAGCTGTTAATCATAAATTGCATGCCTTGCTGAATGCAGATCATATTAACAAAGAAGAGTATGAATTTCTCCGGCACTACTTCCATTCTCACAGCCGCATTTTAGAAATTGCCCATTCATCGGAACAAGAGATAAAAAGTATCGAATTAGCCCGCAGAAAAGTCATCGAAGCCCAGCGCAAAGCCATCTTTGAAATGTGGAAACAGGAAGAAATTAACGACCGCACTCTTATGCATTTTGAAAATGAATTGGATGTAATAGAAATCCACATTGCCAGGGCCGAATTATGACGTACGTTTAGGCGCGCCGCCTAATCTCTTCGCAAGTTCACTTTGAGCATAGAGTTGTCGATGGGTCGGACGCAAAGGCAAAACTTGCTCCATAAAAAACTTATGGAAGGCATCAACGCCCATTTCCTTAGCTTTAAGTTCTATATGATCCAGTTCTTCCGCCGAATAGTTAATCTCGCCATTGAGCAATTTGACCTCGGCCAATAAATGGACAAATTCCGGGTTCTTTTCTAATTCCTCCTGAGCAAATTCATTGGACCCTTGCGAGACAATTTTATTGTTGAGATCGTAGATGGCAACTTTGCGTTGTCTCCCTTCAGCCATTCCCACCTCTCTGTCTTTTTTTAATTTCGCCCGAAATTGGATACTGTCGTTTTGATCGATCACCATCACCTGGAGTTTTTTTGTTCCATCGGACAGCTCATCCTGGATGACCAAGACTTCAAAAATCGGCTTTTGTTCTGAAGGATCCAAGGGAACCTGACGAGCCTCCATGATTTTTGGCACATTGATCGCATAAAAGTTATTACTGACCAAAATTTGCGGGCTGAACAGGCTTTTTGAAACCCCAATCTGCTTCGATTGAACGCCTAAAGTTTCACTCAATTTCCAGGTACAGCATTTTGCCGAAAATTTTAAGGTCTTGTGTTCGTCAATGCGTTTGTTAACGGCCCGATACATTTTTCTAAGTACCCAAAAAATCCCATATATATAAGCCGGACCGCCAAGGAAACCGAGGACGACCCCTGTGATTATTGCCCAGCGCGGAGCCTTTGAAAAGGGATTTTTCACTGTAGGAACCCCTCTGACGATTTTGTCGAAAGTCCCCGATATTTTTGCCAGAAACGGATTGAGCTTCATCGGTTTTTCCCATCCGGCAGAAAAGAGATCGACACTATCCCACCTTTGAGCTGTTCGCATGAGTTCTGCAGGTTGGATTTGGACTTGCGTCTGTATTTCTACCTGGGCCTCTACTTCGACTTCCTGCAGCACTTCGCATTCCATCCCAAGAGCAGCACCGCCGCTTCTTACAGTTGGAGGCAAGGCCATCGTTTCCCATTTATCCTGATAAGTTCCCAGTTTTTGGACAAGGGCAAGGCGCTCTTCTTTGGTAAACTTCAATTTTTCCACTTTGGCGAGGCATCTTTTATAATGTTTTTCCAGGACATCAATAGTCGGCTGATCGCTTGTAGCTCTTCCATAAAGAATAGTGGGATCTAACTGGTCTTGCGTCATCAGTTCTGTTTCGAAGGAGCGGTAAAGAGCTGCCATTTCACTTGCATCGAGAGACTCATCATCTTCGCAACTTCGTTGCGAGATGTTCAGGAGTTTATCGATGATAGCGCTGCGGATCTCATTGTCCATCTGCAGCAGTTGCGCCTGAAAATTTTGGTCCGCTTCCTGAATCGCCTGATTTTCGATCAGATGGAGCAGCAGCTGCATGGGGGTAGGAGGTGGAGGGCGGGTTGGAGCAGCTGCATCTGCTTCTGCCGGGGCTACTCCAAGTGCTGCATCGCCTTGCAGATTTAGCTGCATCGCTTTTTGCTTTGCAGCAATTTGTGCGGCAATACTATCGGGAACAACCCACTCGGTACCTTGCTCTAAATGCCATTGGCGCATTCTGCCGGCTCCTTGCCCGGCTGCAGCTTTCGTGGTATCTTTTCCCATCGTCAATAGAATAACAGCATCGATAGCCTGTTTGATGTCGCTGCCGACAGTGCGTCCCTGGTCGTATATGGTCACGCGCTCTTCGGGTTGGATGCTGCTCATCTTTGGATCTTGAATCTGTCCTGTTTCTATATCCATCATCTTGAAGTTTCTGCTCTCTTCATCAAAGAATAAAACGGCCTGAATCTCAGCATGACCCCGATATTTTTCGCAGGTTTTTTTGGCGATCTCGAGATTGGACAGACCCTTAAATTCGGCGGCTGTGTCGCCAATGGCATACGTTTTTGGACTGCCTTTCGCTATATCCAGCGTCTCACCAAGGGCTTGGAGTGGAGTTTCCCCCTTAATCATGTGTACTTTGTCCTGTGTGCCCGACTTCATCAGCAACAGATGGGTCACTTGTCCCGATGTCCCCACCATGGGAATGAACGAAGTATTCGGACCATGAGCAGCGATATCTTGCGGTGTTGCGGTCAGCGACAAAGAACTTTGGAACTGGCTGCGGAAGTTTTGGACAGAGCTGATCAGAGTTTTTGAATATAACTTAATTTGCGGAGTGATGATTTCGCGAATGTAATAGAGGATCACCCTTTTATCGTGCTGCAAACTTTCTGCAATAGCTTCTATGTCTTTGTCCTGCATTTCTCCTAAGACTTTATTGCTACGGGGAAGCAACTGTTTGAAGAAGATGTTTGTTTGGCTGTCGGCAGTCGAGACGCCAAGAGAAGCCTCTTTAACAGCTACTGCCTGCAAGTGAAGAATAAATTTCTTCACTTGGGGGACGGAAAGTCCTTTATGCAGATAGGTCATATATGTTTTGACCAGGGTTTCGTGAGGATTTTTAAATTCGGAAGGGGAAAGCTCGCTTTCTTTTGGCGTATTGCTGGTCTCAAAGGGAATCGCATATTCGCATCTTCCGATATGCAATTTTGACAGCCCGAATTTTTCATCGACTTGCGCTTTAATGCTTTCTTTTAATACCTGGTTTAGCATCCCCTGCAACAGGCAAATCTCCACTTTATTCTTGTGCTTGGCAACTCCTTCAGGCATATCGATTTTGCCATCCATGAAGTTGCGAAATTCCGGTGTATCATCGATTTTGTATTTTGCAATATACCGGTTGATAAGAGTTTCTTTTACTTTTTTGTACTGTTCATCTGTTGTTAAGGCTTGCTTGTTATCTTTGATATGCAAAAGGTCCGCTTCATCGGAGACGAGTTCATCGAAAAGCGATTCGAAAAAGAGCACCTGATCTTCGGGTAGACCCGAAGGAGTGCCAAGAGTGTAGATCAACTTATCGATCGGACTTAACACCTGATGCGCCTCATCGATAGAGGCCCATGAGTTTTGCCTTAAGAAACGTAAAATTTTTCCCATCAGTTCCACCTGAGGCTTTTCCTCGCCGGAAAGCCCTTGTCTTTGGCTGATCATTTGCAACGATAAAATGCAGTGCAGCTCTAAAGCGCGGAGCGTCTCTGACCTGACATTTAAGGCAATTCCCTGTTCCTTTCCCCTTTTTAATTCATCGTAGATAAACTGCAGGGAATCTACAGAAAACTGCGTGCTTCTGTCAAAAGCAAAGCGGTCGACAGGTCTTTGGAACGCAAGCTCTGTCGACTCTTGCACATCTTCTGTATTGGGTATTTCGATCCCCCTTGGCCAGACATTCACCACATGTCCCTTCTCGGCTTTTTCCAAGTTTAATGTCGGGATCATCGCCTTTGTTTTGCCAAAACCAGTCGGCATTTGAGCTAAAATCTCCTTCCATTCGCTGTCCCCGATCTCTTTGAGCTTTTGGATCTGCATGCTGCGGTACATGTATTGGCTCGCGCATTCAAAAAAGAGTTTGTCAATAGTACCTGTGGTTGGCTCGTAATGGCGCACAAGCTGCAACGACTGGACGAAATGCTGCAGATGGAGATCTTTTTTTTGCTGATCCGTTTGTTTTGCCCAACTCTCCAGACGGCTCGAAACTTCCATCATCTGATGCAGGCGGCTTAACTGCACATGATAGTCTGCCATCCCATACATCAGCTTTAAAACCGCTTCATCAGGTAATTGAGTTCTTGTTTTGATCGCCTCTTTGTTGCCGGATAGCATAAGTCTTTGAAGCTCTTGCCAGGTCACCTGTTTTTTTAGTCCATATTGTTCGATTTTTTGCTTAGACTGTGCGCTTGGCAACTGGATATTGTTGACTTGCCAGAGCAAAGCCGCTTTTTCTGTCTTTAATATGGTTTTTAATGCCTCTTGTTGGTTGTGTAAATCTTTTGCTTCGGCTCCCAAATCGACATTGTCTTTCAAAGTATATGTGGGTTCCGCTTTTTGAGCTTTTCGATACGCTTCTAATTCCTCGGCTTCTTTTTTCAATTTCATTTTGAGAAGTTTATATTGGGGATCATCCGGTACAAGATTTGGATCTAAGGAAGGAAGGGCTGCGGGAACATCTGTTTCCACAGGAAGCTTTTTGTCGAAATACTTATCTAAAATGGTTTTAAAATAGTCGTCGAAGGCTCTGTCTGTTTCCACAAGCGTATGGGCTGCCGGACTTAAGTTTACGCCGGGAGGAGTTTGTTCTATTTTCTTAAATTTCTTAAAAAATAAAGATCGCGCAGAAGGGATTGGGGCAAGGCTAATCGCAAAAGCGGCTTTAGATACTGCCTGGCCTATAAAAATTGATGCAATAGATAAAGCAACCCCTGCCTTGCTTGCAGCTGGAAGTTTTCCTAAAAGAGCCTTTGTGTATTGGTCTTCCCTAAATTTAGGTACTTTAGTTTTTTTTGGCGAGTGGGTACGGATCTCTTCCATTCTTGCATTTTGAAGTCTATAGTATTCTTCCCCTGCTTTAGTATCTTTTTCTGCGGCTGCCTGCAATTCCGCAATAGATGGATATTTTTTCGGGTTTTTAGCGACATTGAGTAACGCTTTGATATATTCACCGGCATCCTTCCCTACAAACTTATGAAATTCCAAGATTTTAAGAAAGCTTGCCCGTTCAGTATCGCTACATTTTTGAAGCGCGTCATAGTAATCGAAATAGCGCTTTTGAAACACACCTCCCCGATTTGTGAGGATTGTTTGTTCTGCAAGAGATACGGGATTTGGCTGCCAGCGTTTCAAGGCAGAGAACATTTCACGCAAAAGAACGACACCTGGTTCCTCAACTTCTTTGAATGTTGCAACACGATAACGCCCAAGTTTTCCCACCCCTGTATCAAGGTATTGCAGACGCGTTCTGGATTGGTGCTGAAATACCGCAAGCTGCAATTTTAAGGCTTTGATTGCCTTATTTTTGGCCTTGATTGCCGGTTCTTGGGCTTTAATCTCCTCTTTATGCGATTTTTTTCCGGCACGAGCGCTCTCCAGTAAGGCTAATTCTTTAGTTTCCTTTTCGATTTGCTTTTGGATTTTTTTCTCTGTAAGGGTAAGAAGAAATTTTTCCTCTTTCTCACTTAAACGATGCAAAGGGATATTTGTTTGATTTTTTTGGTAAGATAACAGAGCCGCACCTATTTCTGAAAAACTTGTTCCTTCACCGGTTTCTTGACCAAATGCAGGTGGATATTTCAAATTGTTCTCTTCGACTAAAACGATGAGCTTCAGATAAAGAGCAGCGGCTGCCGGATGAGCGGACATTGCAAGTGTTCCCTTTAACAAGTTGATCACATCTAATTCCTGACCGGTCAATCGCTGCAGGCGGTAGCAATTTTGTAAAAGCAGGCGGCACTCTTCGAATTTTCCTTCCCTTGCGCTTAAATAGACTTGAAAAAACTTAGCCTCTCCCTGACGGGAATGGATTTTGCCATCTGTTACTTTATACTCTATCCAGCTAACTGGCTTGTTGACTTGAGCTCCTCTTGAGATTAAAATCCTTCTTTCGCCAGAAGCATTGACGATCTGTAAGTTTTTCACATCATCGGGCACACCATCAATCAATTGATTTTCTACTAAATAAAAGCCGGGATACTGTTTTAAATAGAATTTTTTTTCTCCCGGCTTGCCCTTCCCTTCAAATTCAAGGCCAAGCCTTGGCAGGTGAAGTTCTTCTATTTCTGTTTTATCCTGATTTGCATAACATAAAACGAAATTTGGGTCGGGCTCAAAATCAGAATAAAATTGAGGGGCGGCCTGAGGAGGAACCAATACTTTTCCATCTTTTAAGCGAATAATGTCGGCGACTTTACGTTTATTTCCCTCCACCTTGTCAAATGTGATCTGATGGGTAAATGCCCCTTTATCCTGAACGAATATGGTGTCCGGATCATCGATTTTCGACCAGCACATGATATTTGGTTTGCCGAGGAGCAATGGAAATTGCTGGACTAAAGAGTCAGGTGTTTCCCGAAATAAGTACTTGACTCCATCGATGTTTCGATAAAAATAGGTCTTTGTATCAGCGAAGCTTCCACTTTCAATGATCATTAATTCCGAGTCCATTCCCTGATTAATGATGACTGTATGATCCCCAAATCTGTCCCCCGTGATCACACATGTTTTGACAGGATCTTTCATCAGTTGTGAATAAATGGGATGGCGGACAATACTTCCAGGAACTCGTTGAGGGGTTTTCCCATCCGATCCGGTAACAACTCCGCTGAGCAAGTCGATGGAACGGTTGCCATCATGATATAATGGAAATGTGCCTTGCCAGTCACCCCCCTTAAATCCAGGCTCGAAGATATTGAACAAGAAATTCAAAAGCTCGTTTCTGAATGCCGGTGTGAATGCCGGATCCTTATCATCCATTTTTATCTTTACTGCCTCTGCAATTTTCGCTTCGACCGTATGCATCAGGGAATCTTCCGATTTTGATTGCAGGGAACTTAAAATGACGGCAGCGAAATAATTTTTGGAGACAGCAGCAAGCAGTTTCGGATCGTTCGTATATTCTTCCGCAGGACGGATACTATCGGGTGTTAATAATAATTTAATATTTTCCAATGCTTTTGGGTCCGACCCAATGCTTTGCGAATCTTTATCATCCCTTTTTTTCAATATCCAATCCTGCCACATAAGAGCATCAAAATCGGGAAAAGGGGGGTCTGCAACAATTTTTTTTTCGGAAAAAAATTGGGCAAGTTGCTTTCCGACTTTAACAACGATCTCGTACGATTCCAAATCTCTATTGTCGCTATAGTTTGTCAGCATCTTTGTAAATGAATCGGCAAGCCGGCCTGCAAATGCCGGATTGTCCTCTATTTGCGAAAGAACCCTTCCCAGTTTAAAGGGACTGTGAACAAACATGTTCTTTACAAAATTCCCTTTAAGTAATTGAGGATGACCCACACAAAAAGAAACGATCCGGTTAAGCTCATCGAAAGGATCGGTAGCTGTCATGCGCAATTCTCTAAATTGATCAGCGCTTAAACCTAAGCTTTCAGGGGGGGGGGGTTGCTGCATAATCCGGTTTTGCTCCATTCTGGAATAGTGGAAACTCTGTTCGGATTGCCTTTCCTCTACTGTTCGCCTATCGTCAAAATCTCTTGCAGGGCCTGGTTTGGGTAAACGCGATTGGGATAAACCAAAATTCAAATACCATGTATCATCCCTTCTTCCGTCAATATGTATTTCTTGGCTAGCAGTGCATCTATATTCTTGCCATTCAGTAACTCTTGAGATAAATGCAAAGGAATAAGGGGTGGGGTCTTTGGTGTGAATTTTGACTATGTTGATGGCTGCATTTAGCAGTAGATGTACCGGCTCGGGAAGCAGCCCACTATCAGAGCGGCTTGCCATCAGTTTGGCAAGTTTTGCTAACCTGGGGTTTACATAACGCAAGCTTTCATGATCCACAAAACGGGAAAAAAATTGAAAAGTTTGCGATTCTTCGATATTGTCCTCAGCTAACCTTAGTCCAGACATAATGTAAGCGGGAGATTGGGGGCGATTAGATGCATGTTGTTTAAATGAAAATAGCGTGGGAAACTGCGAATCAAAATCTTCTCTGTTTATGGGTTTAGTTGTCTCTTCCAGCGTAAATTCCGGATCGAAGTACCGAAGAACGCTAAAGCAGTGCTCATGCATTTTTACAGATGGCAACGCAAAATTTTCTTGCTTCACGGCAACAAGCAATTCGTAATAGTTTAAATTAAATCCTTGCAGCCTGCTTTCAGGGATTTGTCTAGCTAACTTATCTAAAATGGTTAAAAGAGTGTATTGCATGACTGTTTCTTCCGGAGTCGGATGTGAGCCCTCACGGCAATTGATGCACCTTTCAAGAAGCAACGAAATCTTTTCCATTGTAGGGACGATTTTGTCAGGAGGGATTTCAGACCAAATGTCATTGCCCTTCACAGGCACCGGAAGTGCCAAAAGAAAATCGGAAAGACAGCTCAGCGCTAACGCTTTCGAAGCACCAATGTATATTGGTACAGGTTTGATCCTTTGTGAAAATTCATCCACAACTTGTACGAGGTTTTCGGCCGATAATTGTTCGGGAACCTTGATTTGAAATAGTATGCTTACATGGGGATCTATCTTTGGGAATCTTTGTTGCTGATTAGCAGGCAGGATAGACCGCTGACCTGACATCCCGGCTTGCACAGGCTTAGAGTTGCCGCTGAGAGCGTCCTCTAATAATTGTTCATGATCCTCTATTCCAAATAGGGGTTCTGTCGTTATATCCCCTTTGCGTAATTTTGCCGGATCTGCCTGAGTGGAAATGCTTGAGGGTTCAATATCCACAGGCACCTCTTCCGTCATAGCAAGAAGGTCCATTCGCCTTTGAATATCGAGAATTGTCGCCTGAAATGATTGCAGTTGTTCACCTGTCAGCAGGTGTTTTGATTCAAGTTTCGCAACAGACCTAGCCAAGTTTTCACACATATCGCGAAGCCGGGAACGCTCATCGTGGTTTAAGGGAATAGGAGGATCGGAGAGAAGAAGTTTTTTTGCAACAGCGACAAGGGTTTCATATTGCCATTGGAATTTTAATTGTTTAAAGCAATTTAGGCCGCTTTTTGACGATTTTCCATCATCTTTTATGAGTGTGTAGTAGAGCGATGCGGTGATCCCCTTAACAGCGTCCGTTTGGCCTCGCGGTGCTTTTTTATATACTGCGGAGTCTGCATTTGGGTTTTCTGCCTCTTTGATTTTCCCGCCCAAATAACCAACGACCCCTTCGTACAATTCCTGCGGACCGGCCTTGATAGTGGGATCCCATGCAGCAGCAAGCTTTAGTTCCAGGAGGGCCTGATAAAATTCCACGCTTTCGATACGCTCTTTTCTGCATCCTGTTACATCGACAAATTCCTGAACTAAAGTTTCTTCCTTTAATTGTCCGGTTAAAGGATCGATGGAGGCATCCCTGGTAGATTTGTGATAGGTTTCCAGACCCTCGCCTGTATTGACAATTTTGAGTCCTTTTTTTGTATCGATATGGATCATGACCTCGTGATTGTCTTTTGGACTGCTCGCCCATCCCCCGGGAAACCAGCCGGGCTTTTCACTAAATTGTTTCTGTAATTGCCCAGCGTATTCTTTAACTAAACGTGTACGCTCTTCTTTTGTGGCAAACCGGCCGGCCAATCCAATTTCGCTGATTTTATCCTCAATTTTTTTTGCTTCTTCATAGTTCTTTAAAAGGCCTTCTATTTTCTCCTTATGTTCTGTCAAAAATGCAAAAGAGGGATCCTTGCTTTCCATTTTTTTTAATGCTCTTTGTAAAAAATCGATCGTATGGCCAAGGGGGGTATTTTGTGCATTTCCCCTAGGTAATTCTTGGTGTCCGCCAAGAGCATCCCCTAGCAAATGGTGTAAAAATCCTACATCGGCATCTAATGGTGGGTCTGCTATTGGCTGATGGAGGATGGAATGATCTTTGATAAAGGTTTCTTCCTGTTTCTGACCAGCTTCGTGTTCCTTTTGCAAGTTTTGCGTGATTTCTCCCCCTTGTGAAATGGGATGGAATGGCTGACTGCCGGGTTGAATTGGACTGTCTATACTCATACAAATCACCTTATAATTTTAATTAAAAATTTTGTAACAATTCTTAATTATTACATGAAGATCTATATAATATTTATTATACAAAAAAATAAATTTAATTGATGTGAAATTTAATTAATTTATTAAAAAATGAAATTATACTGAAATGCATTAAACCAAGGAGAATTATTGCTTCAACCAGCTTAAATTGAATAAGTTAAGCAATACAAGCTGGTTTCATCCAATAAGCAATTCAACGCAGAGGCGCTGAGGCGCGAAGACACAGAGAAAAACTGTATACAAGGAATCTAAAAAGCTTGATTTGATTCATTCACTTTTATCGGCAAGCCGATAAAAGTGAGACGCTTTAAGCCGCTACTTGAAAGGCGGGTCAATTGCATTTAAAGCATCCTAAAACCGCCTTTCAAGTTGCGGCCCACAGAAACGTTTTGTTCTTTCTATTGATTGGAACTGTGTAATCTAGTATTTAAATTTTCTCTGCGCCTCTGCGTCTTTGTGTCTCTGCGTTTATCCATTGACATCTCTTTGTAAACAAGTATTTTATGAGTTATGGGTAATAGGCTGACCCCATCATCGCGTGGCTGTTCATGAGGAAAGCATCGGCAAGCACCAATGCCACCATGGTCTCTACAACTGGAACAGCCCGAATGGCCACACAGGGGTCGTGCCTTGACCCTTCGGGAAGTGTAAATTCTGCCTCTTCACCCGATAAATTCAATGTCTCCTGCGATTTCTTTATACTCGATGCGGGCTTAAAGGCAACTCGTCCTATGATGGGCATCCCATTGGAAATGCCGCCAAGAATTCCTCCCGAAAAATTGGTCTTTGTCCGGACTTTTTCCCCATCTTTTGTATAAATATCATTATGAGCGTCTCCAGTCATTGCGACTGACTCAAACCCCGAACCGATTTCAAAACCTTTTGTCGCAGGCAAGCCCATCATTGCAAAGGCTAGCCTGGCCTCCAGCTTTTCATACACGGGATCGCCAAGGCCGACAGGGACATCATAAGCAATGAACTCAACGATGCCTCCCGTAGAATTCCCTTCAGTCTTTAGTTTTTCGAGAAAAGCAATCATGGCAGATTCGGCCAAAGGATCGGGACAAAAAATGGCACTTGCCAGAGTGTCTTTACGAAGCTTTTCTTCATCTGCAGGGTCAATAGAAGCAGTAATTGACCCCATTTGTTTCATAAAGGCAATGATCTTCATCCCCTTACTTGCCAAAAATTTTTTAGCTATAGCTCCCCCTGCAACCCGTGCTGCTGTTTCCCTCCCGGATGACCTCCCCCCTCCCCGATGATCAAAAATGCCATATTTCTTTAAATAGGTGTAATTCGCATGGCCGGGCTTTAGCAAATGCTTGACCGGTTCATATTTACTTGAGTCTGTATCCTGATTGGGAATTAAGATGGAAATGGGGGCCCCTGTGGTCTTTCCTTCGAAAACCCCGGAAAGAATTTGCGCCTGGTCTGCTTCCTTCCTGGGGGAAACATGTGCTTTTCCAGGTGCTCGCCTTTCAAGCTCGCGTTGAATTTCTGCTTCGTCGATCTCTAATCCGGCCGGACAGCCGTCGATGACGACGCCGATTGCTTTCCCATGAGATTCTCCCCATGTGGTGATCTTAAAAATATGCCCAAAGGAATTACTTGCCATGATGATCCTTAATATCTGCTCCCAATTGTTGAAAATCGTACAGAAAGCCCGGAAACGTTTTGGCTACGCACTCGGTGGACGATACAATTGTTTCCCCCGATGCGCCAAGACCAGCCACCGCAAGGGACATCGCCATCCGATGGTCATCATGCGAATGGACGAGACTGCCAACAAGCGAGGATTGTCTCACAACGAGGCCGTCATCCGTTTCTGTGATGTCAGCACTTAATTTTTTTAATTCAGTGACAATTGCTGCTATTCTGTTGCATTCTTTTTTCCTGGCAACGGCACCATTGTAAATACGGGTTTTTCCTTTTGCAAAACAAGCCACGACAGCTAAAATGGTGATCCCGTCGATAAAGTCATTGACATCGATCTCTACCCCGGAAAGAGTTCCCTTTCCTACAGATAATGTCCGGCTCTTTTCATCGATTTTTAAGCTTGCGCCCATCTGCCGAAAAACATCGATCAGCTTCTTGTCTCCTTGCGCATCTTTCATATCGATCTGATGAAGAGTGAGTTCCGACTGTGTAATGAGGGCTGCTGCCATCAAAAATGCTGCAGAGCTGAAATCTCCGGGAACAGTATAGTGAAATCCGCTTATCTTAGCGTTACCGGGTACCCGGTAAGAGGTAAACCCATGGTTTTCATAAGGGATGCCAAGCCGATGAAACCAGTCGAGAGTCACCCCCACCCAAGGTTTTTCTCCCGGATTGTTCACACAGATTTCCACAGGCCCCGAAGCAAATGCAGAGGCAATGAGCATGGCAGACACAGGCTGGGAATCTTCTCCCGATATCGTTGCACTACCAGGACAGATTGGCCCTTGAATGATCACAGGAGCATAGCCATCCCCTCTCATGGAAACAGCCTTAACCCCAAGTTGGACAAGCCCGTCGAGCAAATGCTGCATTGGCCGCTGATGTCGAATAGACCAATCGCCGGTGATGACAACCGGACGGGAACTTAAGGCCCCTACTGCCGAACAAAACCGTAAAACAATACCGGAATTTCCGGCATTGATCACATCTTCTGTCGCACTAATCTTTCCTTTTACCCCTTCTATTTGCAGGTAATCGGGAAATACCTCAATACTGGCGCCAAAATTGCGGCAGGCTCCGATCATTGCCGTCGAATCGTTGCATTTAAGGTAATTATGGATGAGAGTTTGTCCGGTCGCGAGCGCTCCAAGAAGAATCCCGCGCAGCGTCTGGGACTTTGAAGGGGGAACGAGAGCTACCCCTTTTAAAGTCGATCCTTTAATGATATATTGGCTTACCATTCCAAACGAATGCCGCCTAAAACGTCGTAGCTTTCAGAAGTTTGATTGCCTTGCGCATTAGCTGTGACGTAAAACGAAAGAAATTCGCCAACTTGTTGCGTTACGTTTAAAGCTATCTCAAAAGCATTATTAGAAACATCTGAGGCATGGATTTTAAAATTGTCTCCGCATCCTTTAAAACGGGCATGGCGGAAATGTTGCGTATTATCCCATAGACAAACCCAGACCAAGTCCAGGCCAAGGTAAAATCCGTAAAATCCCCAAGGGTTCGGCAATGTAGAAAAATGGACACCTAAGCGGCTGCCTACATTTCCATACGCCCTGGCTTTAACAGATAACTGCGTGAATTCGTTTCCCTTTTCGTGAAAACGGTTGAAATGATAATAACCGAATTCCATTCCTAAAAACGGCTGGAAGAGAAAATAGGAGTGATAGTTAAAATTGACCCCCCCTTCCAGATACAGGGCTGCCTGACAAGAACTGGGATCGCCTCTTTTAGAGAACCTGTCATGGCATAATTTAAAGGAACGTTTGACACTGGTATTCGTCCCTCCGGCCACTAAATCACCAAATACGTAATAGTTCCGGTGGCTCGAGGCAAAGTATATCCCCCCAAGGACCGTATGTCCATTTCCATTGCCTCCCAATTTGAACTTTGTGTGCGTATTTTCATAAAAGGCTGCTGCCCCAAGAAACAGTGTAGGATTAAGTTGCAGTTGAGCGCCGGCAATGGCTTCAAAATTGGAGGCTTTAAAACCAAAAGACCTGTGGTCAGTTGAAACGAACTGCTTTCCTCCATTCACCGCTACCCAGTAAGTAGGTGTAGATGAGAAAGACCCGCAAGGATATTCTTCCACTCTGGAAGGGTAATAGGCTAATATCGGCCGCAGAGGGTCATAAAGCCGCCTCAAAAAACGGCTTGTTGCAAATTCGGTCGTAATCATGATCTGAGAATATTGTGATCCGCTTAAGGCATTGAACAAATACTTGGCATCGCAAGGGTCAGATTCAAAAACCCGATACAAAAAAGCTTTTTCCTCTTCTGTCGGCCAGTTATGAGACAATAGCTGCTCCGCTACATCGTGCTCATTCTCGGTAAACTGACCACCACCGATCCAATACCTGCATTCATGTTTCCATTCGAGGTCCCAGCAATCATCCAAAAAGTCGCAGCAGTCGTCGCAATCCTCGCAATCGTTACAGTTATCGCCATCGTCAAAACGAGGTCTGGCCTCCCCATTGTCTTCATAAACAACGACCTGTGGACCGTCCAGAGGACATTCACATTCACCCCATGCCTGAACATTCATTCCAAACATAGCGAATAATGACAACGTAATACATCTTATTTGATTGTTCATTCAGATACCCCTTAATATGAATTTTTCATTCTTAAGGGGCGGTTTAATTTTGTCAATCTTTTTTACAGGAATTCTAAATACAAAATAAATTTAACAGGATTTGCAGGATCGCCTTTAGCGGCAGGATAGAAAAGACATTTATGCATATCTATGCATATCCTGCCGCTAAAGGCGATCCTGCAAATCCTGTTAACTTTATTATGAAAGTGTATAGATATGATTTGCAATCAATGTTTCTTTACTTATCCTAAAACGGACTTTTTTCCTCATTTATTTTTCCTGTTTTTTTTAACTGGAGGAACGTATTCGCTCGTCGATCATGTGTAAAATATTTGCAAAGTACTTAGAACGCATATAGTTGATTTTTATACGCCATGCTGCCAATTCTTCCACGGTCAGTTCTTTCGAAACGATCTTCAAATCTTCGAGCTTTGCAATTGCCTTGACTATTTCAGAGCTTAAAATCTCTTTCATTTGAACTTTTTCCTCGGGAGATTTAGGAAGATCGAATAATGCATTGTCTAAGTAATTCCAGATCAACCGGATATCCCGGTCAATACAGCTTTGCATTTCCATAATATGATAATTGACCAATGCAGTACTGATTTTGGAATAATAGTTGGAAGGGTGTTGCGGTGTTTCGATACTTAACTCAATCCACACCTTGGCTCTCTCTAATAAAGCCGTGCAGCGGTGGACATTTTTAACCTGAACCTCGGGAGATTCTTTCTGCATTAATGACTCTCGTAAACGGGTAATTTCCTTGATCATCGGGTCAATCACCTCATTGAGCAATCCAATTAACTGATCGTGAAGATTTTCTCCGTTTTTCTTCTTTAATTTCTGAAATTTCAGGAGAACTTTGTCCGTTGCATGGCGCAGCTCTATGATACGTCCTTCCAGTTTAAGGTCTACTTGTGGCTTATTTGTGAAAAATTGATGAACGCGATCGAAAAACCGCATAATCCTGGATGCTTTTTCAGGGGGGATTCCTCCCATCCGATATTTTGGTTTTTCATTTTCCATAAATATCTAACTTGTAATTCCCTTTAATTCATCAAATAATGCCCTTTAATTCATCAAACTTTTTTTGGCGGGCTTTCTTTATTTCTAAGACATCGTCAATTGCATTGAGATGCGACTCTAACTCTTTAAGCATTTTTTTTTGCTTTTCTGCTTGTCCTTCATTTAAAATCGCTTCGTACGTTTCATCAAATGCTACAATGTTTTTGTGCGACGCCTTACCCTTTATCAATGCTTTGGTCTGATCAGTTGAAGCAAGCGTCATCAATTGATTTAACGAATTTTCGTCTAACGGACCCGAAATTTTTTTATGAATCCTCTTGCTTACCTTTTTTTCATACTGTAATTCCCGAACCAATTCATTTAATTTATTGGCCTTTTCATCCCCCTGGGGGGCATTCTGAGGTAATGCCTTGGAAGCCGCCGTCAATACCCGGTTTAACTTCAATTCTGCTGCAATTTGGTGGCTAAAGCGCGTGTTGTCGGCCCAATCCCAAGTACACTCACCGGGAGGGGTAGCCTTACATCGCTTACCCGTACTAATCGTCTTTCCGGAAATTGCTTTTCCGGAATGAACATAGGTGTTCGAAGCAAAAGCAGTAAACCCATCCTTTGCTATATTGTCCATCAGTCCCTTTTCAATAGCTACCTGATAAATTTCCAAGGTGCGCCTGATGATCATTTCCTGTTCTTCATTTCCTTTAGCTGCGGCTTGATGTGACGCGTAGGCATACATCACCTTTACGTGTTTGTCGCATGTAAATGTGACTTTCATCCGTATAAGGTTATCTTGTATCCCCATTTCTTCAAATGCAACTCTAGATTCCCCAACTTTATACACATTTTTTGGTTGCGGATTTTGATGCGGTACTTGAGGCAATTGAACGGGATTCTGAGTGGGGTTAGAAACAGGTGATGACATACAAACCTTAATTTTTTATTTTTAATTTTTATCTATTTAATTAACTATAACTTAAGCTTATTATAAAGATATAATATTATTTTGTAAATAAAAACTGTTTGTTTTATGAACAATGGACGACATGGACCACATGGACGACATGGACAAATATGGACAAATATGGACAATTTGATCCTTTAGCGGTGGCGCTGCCCTGTCCATTTCTGTCCATATTTGTCCATGCCGTCCATGTCGTCCATGCCGTCCATTGTCCATAAAATAAAAAGAGCACGGGCACGGGCAGGAACCCAAGTATACATTCCCCTTTTCAAAATTAACCTTTCCATTATACAATTAAGGGAGAGGGATCTCACTAATTCTTAACAGATGGAGCTATTATGAACCGTAAACAGAAAGCAATGGAATTTATAGATGAAGAATTTCAAATTCATGTCGTCGGACATAATTTGACTGTCACAGATGCACTAAGAGACTACGCAACCAATAAACTTTTTAAACTGGAACGATTTGGGGACCGGATCCTTAATGCAGTCGTCACAATGGACCATCAAAAACTTGATTTTCGGACCGATATTGTATTAAAATCCAACCACACGAAAATTAAAGCTCAAGGGATAGATGAAAATATGTATGCCTCCATCGATAAAGCCATGCATAAACTCGAAGCGCAACTCTTGCGCTATAAGGATAAACTTCATAGACATCACGCCAAAGGCACTTCGGCTGTAGATATGACAGTCAATGTGTTGCGCGCGATTCCGGACGAGGAAGTTATCGATTTCAACGAGGCGATCGAGTCGGACGACATCGGGCGTTTGTCGGATAGTTATACTCCGCATAGCATTGTCTCCAAAGAACTGCTTCCCCTTAAAACACTGACCGATGGCGAAGCTTTGATGAAAATGAATTTATCTCAGGATCATTTTCTCGTCTACCGCGATGAAGAAAAACACCACTTACGCATTATGTATCGACGCAATGACGGCAATTTTGGAGTCATCGAACCGGAAATAAAATAGACCCCGAATAAAAACATGCAAGAGAATAAACAACTTTATTGTCCTATCCGCCGAACTTGGGTGGCTGCTTTACCAGAAGAACATGTAAGACAGTTTTTTATTCAGCATATGGTCGGGGACTGTCATTTTCCGCAAATCCTGATCGCTGTCGAAAAATCACTGAAGCAGCTGCCTCATTTGCACGCAATCGACCTGTGCAAGATCCCCGACAGAAGGGCAGATATTATTTGTTTTGCCAACAAGGAAGACCGGCTCTTCCCTCTGCTCATTGTAGAGTGCAAGGCCATTAAGCTGACGAAGCGTGTGGTCAATCAGGTAGCCAGTTACAATAGATTTGTCCGGGCCCCCTTTATAGCGATCGTTAATTTACAAGAAATTCGTTTCGGCACATATGACCTGATGAAAGACGAATATACTTTTATCGATCATTTACCTGATTTTAAACATCTATGTTCATTAGGAGGGTTATATGAACCAGGAGGATAAATCGGATAAACAGACATCTACAGATGCTGCTATGAATGCGTTATTCGATGAATTGGAGACTTTACTTGCCATATTGAACAATCCAAAAATCAAGGATGTCCCGGAAAAAACCCAAATCCTTCCACTCATATTGATCAAAGTGGAAGAATTGGCAAAATGGTCCAAAGAATTTGAACAAACGGCAAACACATACATTCTATCCTCACAAATTTCAAAAGAGGAGATTTCAAATATTATCCAGGGAAGCTCCCGTGATCTCCCGGCGGAGAAACGGGCATTGATTGAGCGTGGAAACCGTCTTCGTCAAAATATTTTGACCGCGATGGCCAATCTGAATATACCCGTTGAACCAGCGACCGAGGAACCCAGCAGTCACAAAACGGAATATGAAAAAATCCAAAATACACAAAGAGACAGAAAAACGGAAAAAACACGGCTCCGCAAATTCAAAAAATTCAAATCATGATGTATGAACGAAACCAGTTCTCATTTCGAAGACAACCTTAAGGCCTGGGGGGAATTGCACCCCCAACAACTTCCCATCATTGCAAACACTCTTTGTCAACATGTCACCTTCTGCAAGGCTGCGTCTGGAGATGAAAACCTCAAAGTAGCCATGGACAATAAGGTCATTTACCTCCACTCCAGGCAAGACCCTAAGCAAGAGGCGGAAGGATGGTTTGACAACCTCTCATTAACGGAAACGCAAACGCTCTTTGTCTACAAAATCGGCCTTGGCTATTGCTATGATGCTGCGAAAAATTGGCTGCATCAACATCATTCGCGCGAATTAGTTTTTTTGGAAGATGACCCGGAGGTACTTAGGCGTTTTTTCGAATCAAAACGTGCAAGCATGCTTTTAAAAGATTTCCAGGTGGAAATCTTTTTTTTGGGAAACAACCTGGCCGATTTTCAAAGCCTTCTTGCTATTTCAACCATCTGTTCCCCTCACTCCTGGAAACTCTCTTCTTTATCAAATGTCCCGACTCCCCGTATAAACGAGCTGTACAAACTGATGGAATTTTACTTTTTCATGAATCAGGCGGCGACAAGCGAGTATAGCCAGTTTGTCAACACCGTTTTTAAAAATTTTTATAAAAATTACCTCTCGTTCGAAAACATGACTTTCGGCAATCATCTCTTTGGTAAATTTAAGGGGATCCCCGCCATCATTTGCGGAGCCGGTCCCTCATTGGACAAAAATATTGAATTGCTTGGAACATTGACCGACCGCGCGTTAATTTTTGCGGGCGGAACAGCTCTTAATGCTCTTAATGGTAAAAATATTATGCCTCACTTTGGGGTAGGCATTGATCCAAATCCGGCGCAATTCACACGCCTGATCATGAACCATGCTTATGAAACCCCTTTTTTCTTCCGGCCCCGAATGCTCTCCGAAGCTGTAGAAGCGATCCATGGGGATAAACTCTATATTTCCGGAACGTATGGATATCATTTAGGTAAGTGGCTGGAGCAATCATTGGGCTTGCACAATGACCCGTCGAATGTAAAGTCTCCCATGCTATTTTCAGAGGAAGAAAGCGATATCTATAAGGAGGAGATCGAGGAGGGGTTCAATGTCTTAAATTTTAGCACATTGCTCGCTTATTTTATGGGATGCAACCCCATTATCTGTGTGGGTATTGATCTGGCCTACACACAAAATGCCTCCTATGCGTCAGGAATCGCCAGCCATCCGATCCATAGCCGTAAAAAAGATTTTCGAACGAAAGATTCCTCTGAAAGCACGATTCCCAAACTCGACATTTTTGGCAAACCGGTCAATACCCTCATTAAATGGGTATCGGAATCAAGCTGGTACTCAGACTTCCCCAAAAAATATCCGGGGGCGGCATTGATCAATGCAACGGAAGGGGGAATTGGGTTTAATGCCATCCCCAATATGACCTTAAGCCATGTGAGCAAATCCTATCTGCAAAAACAATATGATCTCGAAACCCGCATCCATGGAGAAATTCAAAATGGGATATTCCCGGGCTCAAGAGCAAAGGAACTGCTCGCTTCCTTAATTGACAGTTTACTAAAATGTTCTGAAATCTATTTAGAAATTATCCACTGTATGGTTTCCTGCCAGATGGGCGATTTACCAACGCAAGAGCATAAAAAAAACAAGGAAAAGGGCGAAAAGGGAGCAGATGTTGAAAAAAATATATCCGAACTACAAGCGAAAATAAGAAAAGAGCCAGGATACGAAGCCATTCTCCGCACACTCGATGAAATGTGGCCCAAACTAAATACCCTCGAAGAGCTGCGCTTTCGACGCAAAACCTTAGGACTTAAAACAGAAGAAATTGCCAAACAGCGCCTCGAACTCGATATTAAAAAAACTATCGCATTAAATGAAGCTTCTGTCCAGCACGCTGCGTTTATCAGATACCTTATTCAGGAACAAAAGAAGGCCCTCAATTCAGAAAAACTTCCTGAAGATATGTCACAGGAACAAAGAACACATTATTCCCCGCCCGAAATAAACCCTTGCGACATTTACAGCTATAAAGACAACCAACTGGTCATTGTTGACAGGGAACTGGACATCGATTACGCGGATGAGTTTTTTCCTGACGCTTATGGCGAGCTGGAGCGTGAATATTACCCGGACGGCACAGTGAAATATGAACAGCTCTACCGCAATGGCGTTTTGCATGGCCCTTCGACATTTTATCATGAGGGTGGAATACCGCTTGCCACCTCCTGGTACATAGAAGGGAAACGGCAGGGTAAAATGTTCACTTACTATGCGGACGGTTCTTTAAAAAGCTTGCAGCGATATAAAGAGGGAAAAATGGAAGGAATGCAAGTCTATTATTATCCGGGCTTACAGGTTAAATCTGTTCTTCCCCACCGAAACGGTTTATTAGATGGCGATGTTCTCCTATTCTATCCAACGGGCCGCCTGAAGAGGCAACTCCATTTCATTCAAGGCAAGCGCTTTGGAGAGGAAAAATATTGGCACCCAAACGGAAAGCTGTTTTTACATGCCCATTTTCAAAATGACCTGCCCGTTCAAACTGCCTGCCAATGGTATGATAACGGCTGTTTAGCCAAACAAGTCGTTTATAATAGTTCTTCAGAAGAGATCTCCTGCCAGGAATGGGATTTTAGCGGCAAGCCCATCCCCATTAGCCATGAGACCCAAAGCAACTATTTTGAAAAAATGGACAAAGGGATAAATGTCTTTACCAATAACCTTCAAATGCTCTGCGACCGGTTATCGAACATTTCTCAGGAGTTAACAGTCGACAAGGAATCTGTGGAACAACAAATACGGGCCATCAATGAAGCCATGGCGGAACTCCAACGGATCGAACAGGAAATTAATGTTAAAGAGGAAGACCCTTTCAATCCAAAAGAGAGCATTTGGCATGATCACAAAATGCAAACACAAATGAAGGAACAGTTTCTACAGCTCCACCAGAAAATAGATGCAGAGCTTAAACTACTCAACGAACAGTACCAAAAATTGATCAATCCCCATTTAGAATGACCCATGTGCGCGTGAGCGTGCCGTGAGCGTCCCCTACTTGTTTTATGGACAATGGACGACATGGACAAGCAACCATGGACGGCATGAGACAATTGCAAAAGTCCAGTTCAAACACTTTTCGGCAAGCAAGATTAAGATCATGATCAAGATCGAGATGAAGAACATTCCTAATCTCGATCTTGATCATGATCTTAATCTTGCTTGCCGGAGACGACCTTGTTAAATTATTTTCTTGTCAATTCTGCAATTGTCTCACATGGACAAGTGGGCACTCTCACGGGCTATTCTTTATTCACGATATGTATATTATTTTCGGCAGCACTGTTTACATTGGCAAAGGTAGTAAATAGCGCTTAGCCCAATAGCAATATATATCCCTTTTACAACAGCTGCAGAACTGAAAAGATATTGAACAATATTAAAATCAAAAAGACCTACCAAACCCCAGTTAAGACCGCCTATCACTAACAGGATCGCGGCGATTATTCCTAAAATTCTCATATAAACTCCTCATTTAAATTGTTTTCCCCACTCTAGATTTTCTTGGCTTTTCATTCAATTATATTTTTAATTTTATGTTGACATGGTGCAAATTAATAACGAGGAGTTCACGCCTCAACGATAAAAATGATATAACGATAAATTTAACAGGAATTGCAGGATCGCTTTTAGCGGCAGGATATGCATAGATCTCTTTTCCATCCTGCCGCTCAAAGCGATCCTGCAAATCCTGTTAAATTTATAAAGAAGCAATGACGCAAAGAATTTTTAATCCCTTCCCTCTCTAGTGTCTGATTAAGATCATGATCAAGAACGAGATTAAGATCAAGATTTGCTTAGAGTCTTCTTGATTGAGAGAAATTCAAAAAATCGTTTTAATTTCTGGTCACCTGCCCCTCCCCCCTTGACAAATTTTAACCTCCTGATTAGTGTAAAATAAAAAAACACCACGCAAGGAGAGACGATGGCTCAGCCTATTTTATCAAAGAAAAAAGCCGATGCGCTTTCTAATGGCGTATTCCTCATTGGACTTGGGATCCTTTTTTATACGAATGCCTGGTGGCCGGGGATCATAGTCGCCCTGTGGGCATTTTTAGCTGTACGGCAATACCTGACCGGACGAAACTATGATTTGATCATCTCATCGGCGATCTGTGCAGCTTTATTTTTAATTTCCATTTTTAAATTCAGCTGGGATGTCCTGATGCCGGTCCTGTTTATCATTGGAGGCACCTATATTATTTTCCGCGAATACTATTTTGCTGATGAGCCCCCTAAATCTAACTCTTAAAACCCCGATTGAAAAAAATATTAACACACTCCCTACCTAATCACAAAAGAGAGCAATGATTTGCCCTGCCTGCCACATTGAAATATCTTTTACCGAAAGCACAAAAAGTCAAGCCCCCAGGTACTGCCCATTTTGCAAAGCGGATCTTAATGCTACTGATACCCTGACAACCTCCCATGATCCTCAGCATGACAGCAGCCATTCCACACATGCTCCCTATGTCTCATTTCTGCCGGAACACATCCCCGGCTCCGATCAGGTCCAGTTCATGATCGGCCCCTATCAGGTGCTAAAAAGTATCGGTAAAGGGGGCATGGGAGAGGTTTTTCTCGTATATGACACGAGCTTTGGCCGCCGCATCGCGTTAAAACAAATCAGAACCGATTTGACAAAACACCATCAACTGCATAACCGCTTTCTAAAAGAAGCGCGCATCACAAGTCAATTGACCCACCCGGCAATCATATCCATTTATTCTATTCATATCTCACCGGAAATCACCTACTACACCATGCCTTACATCGAGGGGGAAACTCTCAAACAGATGCTGCAAAAAGCGCGAAAACAGGAAAAATATGGGAACAAAACCGCACACATCACCGAATCGATCCCTTCCTTTATTCGCATTTTTTTAAGCATTTGCCAGGCTGTTGCCTATGCACATTCAAAAAAAATCCTCCATCGCGATTTAAAACCGGAAAATATCATCGTCGGCAAGTATGGCCAGATTGTGATCCTCGATTGGGGACTTGCCAAATTGCTCAAGGATAAAGAAGAGACAGCAGCGGATGCAACGGTGGAAACGGATCCTGAACCAAATCCGCTGCACCATCTCACCCATGTCGGAAAAATTGTCGGAACACTCACCTATATGGCGCCGGAAAGAGCGCTCGGAAAACCTGCCACTTTTCAGACCGATATCTATTCGCTTGGCGTTATCCTGTACCAGCTGCTCACACTGAAACAACCATTCCGCAGAGAATCTTTAAAGCTATATCGGCAAAACATCCACAAAGAGGTGTTGATCGACCCAATCGATGCAGCCCCTTATCGGGATGTGCCAAAATCGCTGTCCCGCATTGTGATGAAATGTTTAGCTGTAATGCCGGAACAAAGATACTTTTCCGTCGATCAACTGATCCACGATGTGGAAAATTATATTGAAGGGCGTTCAGAATGGTTTCAAATCACGGAACTCAGTATCCAAAATAAACAGGATTGGGAATTTCAGGAAAACGTCCTCATAGCAGAACACACTGCCATCTCTCCCGAAACAGAAGTTTCTGACTGGGTCAGTCTTATGATCTCTAAAGCATCCTTTCAGGACACGATCAAGCTAGAAGCAAAAATCAAAATCGGAGAAGGGAGCAATGGGATCGGCTTTTTGATGAGTATTCCGGAAGCGGGCGAACGTCTTCATTTAAATGACGGCTATTGCCTATGGCTTGGCACTGAGCGTTACCGGTCGACAAAATTGCTCCGTTCCACAGTCGAAGTCATGTCCGCCCCCGATGTCTATCTGCAACCTTTAGAATGGATAGATATACGCATTGAAAAATTTGAAAATAAGATCCACCTTTATTTTAATCATGTGCTTCAATTCTCCTACATCAGCCATCTGCCCCTTGCCGGAACCCACGTTGGCCTGATCATGCGCGATGACGATTTCTCATTAAAAAGCTTTAATGTCTTTATTTGCAGTCAAAACATCATGGTAAACTGCCTGGCAGTGCCCGATGCCTTTCTTGCCCATAAAGAGTATACGATTGCTTTAAATGAATACCGCCGGATAGGATATTCCTTTCCCGGGAGGGCCGAGGGGCGCGAAGCGATGTTTCGTGCAGGGATCACGATCCTGGAGGAAGCGGGTCAGGAAGTAGATCCGGATAAAAAAAATCATTGTTTTGATCTTGCCCAGGAAGAATTCCATAAATTGTCCCAAACTCCGGGAGCTCCCCTGGAATACTTAGGTAAAGCCCTTGTCTATCAAAGAATGGGAGATGTCGAAGAAGAGGTGAAATGCTTTGAGCTAACTTACAGAAAATATCATAGACACCCTCTTTTACCTGTCGTCCATGAGCATATGATCTACAGGATGTACGAAAGCGCAAGACAAGACCGCAGGGCTACCTTTCATTTTATTTTGCTTTCCCTGATCTACCTGCCGACCCCTACCGTTGCCACACATACGAAAAAACTGATCAACAGTTTAGAAAAGCAATGGGAGCCCTTACCTTTCATGGAATTAGAGTCTATCCCCGATCCTCCCTTTCCCTTAAGCCGCTACATGTTGGGCACAAAATTGAGCTTTTGGCTTGCCCGCCCCTTCACTTTGCATGAGATCATCGGGGAACTTTTGAAAATGGAAATTTTGTCCGCCCCGACAATTGGAAATGCACTGTTCAGTCTATTTGAATTGGGAAGCTATCAGATGGCAACCGATCGCTTAAAAGATGTCGTAGATCAATTTACTAAACGTAAAATGGACGACTTTAACGAGCAAAAAAAATGGTTTAAGATCATTGCGCATAGTGTTGGACAATCGATGGAAGAAGCAGCTGTGCAATGTATACAAGCGGCAGGCGTTTTGGACCATCCCTCTTTCCACATGGAGCGTGCGCTCCTCTTTATTATGCAGACCGCTTTAGATCTCGAAAAATATCCAATAGTCGAGCGTTTGTATCATGGGATCCACAAAGAGAAGCTATCGCCGCAGGCACAAATTCTGCACGATGGATATCAGATTTGGAATTACCTCCTTCAGGATAAAGTCAACGAGGCGGGCAAGCTTTTTAACCGCTATCCTCCAGAAGTCTTACATCGCGAAGGAACCCTTCTTCACTTTCTTTACGGCTGCCATCTTTATATTATCGAAGGCAAAGAGATCGCTTATCTCCATTTTTCCGGAATTTTTGAAGTCCCCTATCCTAAGAGCTGGTCTTTGCTTGGGTATTTTCTGGAAGGGAAGATAACTGATGAAGGAGTTTGGGGCGTCAAAGCCTTTTTATGGGAAAAACGGCAGCTGTATAGACAGTTAGCTTTGTTTTATCATTGCATTGGGGATACGGTGCGGTCGGAGGAATATAGGCACAAATCTACTCATTTATTTATAGAATAAGAACCGGAGCATGGCTAGTACCTAACCAATAAAGTTTTTATACCGAATGTGTTTCAAAAATTGGGATTTTGGCAAGGAGGCTGCTCAAAATTTTTCGTCTGGAACGAGTGACCATTGCCTATGGCAAGGCACGAGTGAAGATAAAAATTTTGATGCAAAGCCAACGCCGTCAAAAACCAATTTTTGAATCACGTTTGGTATAGTTTCGCTTTTTCTTACGGTGATCATCTCAACAGATAATCAATCATAAAATTAGTTGTGTGTACATCATGACTTAGTGATGTTTTTGATTGCGATGCAGCTACATCGTGTTTCATCCCTTGCAAATCTTTTTGAAGTTCTTTAAGGGCATTGTGAACCTCATTTGAAACAGCATAATGAGGTTGATTATTCTTTAAGTCGAAATAATATTCTACACACTCTCTACATTCTGCCATGTTGTGATTGAACTGCTCCAGTTTTTCTTCTTTCAATTTTGGATCAATGACAGCTTGATTAAATTGATTACGGCACGCTTTCATTGCAATCTGCATGCTCTCTAATCTCCCTTGTCTTTCATTTTCACTGAGTTCTGCTTCTCGCGCCATTTCTGCTTGCCTCATTTGCATTAACGGGGATGGTGCTTCTTTTCCGGGAAGTTCGCCTCTTTCGTTCAATTTGTTCTCTACTGTATCTAGTTGAAGATCAAATATCATCTCCGACTCTGCTTTATGGGTCATCTCCGATAGTAGTGACTCCTCTTTTGAAGAAGAAGATGACTTGAATACCCATTGTTTAAAATCGAGTATCCTCCCGATAAATTTGTTAATTGCCCGGCTTAAGAAAAATTGCTTGGGATTAGGATTTTCCATAGCATCTAATTTTTCCTGTAAAATTTTACATCTGCTGGCAAGGTCGTGCAGCGATTTAAGATCTTCTGGATCTAATTTTTCCAGTCCTTCAAGTAATCGTCCTATTTCATCTGGGCCCATGGCTCCATGGGCTACATTTGATTTTCCCATAAGAAGCGATAACTTATTCATTGTACCGGCAAGCTGTTCTTTAAAATCCTTAGTCGTGACCGCTCTTCCTCCTAAACTCCCTTGGGACTGATACTGCTTAAAATCGTGTTCCAGTCGATTAATATCGCGAGCGACTTGTGCTTTGATTGTTGGATCCAATGACATAGACACCTCCCGAAATAAACTATATTTATTTAGTTAAAACAATAAATAAACACATACTATATATTACTATAATAATATAAAAAAAATAAAATTACTAAATTAATTTATATTATTTATAAAAAATTAATTAGCATATACAAAAACCGAAAGACAAGAAGAATGCTTAAAACATGTTAACTCATTGATTTTTAGAGTGAAACAGAATAAAACTGCATCGAGAAACAAATGAAAATGTCCGGTTTTGCGAATTTTTCTTGCGATCAATCGTGATTTTTTATAGAATGATGCTTCATTAGATTTAGGGCGTATAGCTCAGTTGGTAGAGCTCCTGTCTTACACACAGGCGGTCATAGGTTCGAGTCCTGTTGCGCCCATTAGATCATCATGATACTCCATGCGGGAGTAGTTCAATTGGTTAGAGCACCGCCCTGTCACGGCGGAAGTTGCGGGTTCGAGCCCCGTCTCCCGCGTCTTATAAATTCAAATTAAACACAAAGGCACGAAGACTCAAAGGCGCGAAGAAGGATTCAGTCCTTTCACCTCTTCGTGTCTTTGTGCCTTTGTGTTTAATTTTTTTAGAGAAATTCGCACATCGCATTATTTCTTTACGAGATGCAGGAAAACATCGGTATCCCCCCAGGCAAAAGGGACGGTGAAGCGCTTCATTACCTCAAAAACAGACCTGTCAGTATAATCTGTCAACGGATAACTCACGGTAATAATCTTTGTGCCAGAAGGTAACCGGGAAAATTTATCCACAAGCCTTTCGATTGCCTGATCATCTAGGCATGTCCCAAAGAGATAGCAAACGGTGGCCTCTGTATAATCGGCATCCAGCATATCTTCGCACAAAAATTCGATTCCCTTAAGGTGCAATTTATTTTTAATGCGGTTAGCCCGTTCGACAAATTCAGGGATGTATTCGATTCCTGTGACTTTGCACCCACAAAAAGAGTTCAGCCAAAAGCAGGTTCTTCCCCGGCCAAACCCAAGCTCAAATACATGGTCGTTAGGTCCAATCTTTGCCTCTTTGGCGATGATTTCCATGGAAGTAAGAGGGGTTTCCCCGTAGGCATAAATCTCCTTCTCCCCCCTGCTCATCAAAAAGCGTTTGCTGATGGAAAAGGGGTTATGGAACAGATACATTAAAATGAGCGAGATATCCGTTTTAACAAACTGCCAATTCCCATAGTAATGAATCACCGTTTTTATCAATTCTTTTAGATGATAAAAGCTGAAACGAATGTTGACAAAGCATAATGTAAAAAATTCCCGAACTGTCATTCGTTCCATATATATCCTAAAATAGCGGGTAAATCAGACGGGCGATTAAAAAAAACATCAGTGTCGACAAGACATCGTTGAAGGCAGTGACGATGGGCCCTGAAGCTACTGCGGGATCGATGCGGAACCTGGCAAAGAAAAATGGGGAAAATGTCCCAAGCAGCGTCGCCATCAAACAGGCGCCGAGCAATCCCACACTGACTGTCGTCCCGATAGCGATCGGATCCCCGCCTGAACGGTGGATTTCAAAAATATTTAAAAGATAGACCATGCACCCGCAAAAAAGTCCAAAAGTCAAGCCAATTAAGAGCCCTATACCAAGTTCGTTTGCAACGGCGTTTCTTTTTGAACCGGCAGACAAACTTCCTGTTGACATCCCGCGGACCAGGATCGTACTGCACTGGATCCCTACATTTCCCGACATTCCCGCAATCAGGGGCACAAAGACCGGAACGAAGAAAAACCATGAACTGTCGCTAAAGTAGATCATTGCAGTTGCTGTCGTCAGCCCGGCGCAAAGGGTCACAATGAGCCAGGGGGCCCGTTTGATAAAACGTTGCCAGGTTGGAGCTTCTTCCCCCACATCCTCGGAAGTACCTGCCATGCTGGCGATCGTCTCGTCGGCGATATCTTCCATCGCCTCGACAACTCCTTCGTAGGTAATGGCGCCAACCAGTTTGTTACCCTCGTCGACAACAGGGAGGGCAGGAATTTTATAGCGCTCGACAAGATCGACAACTTCATCCCGGGAATTTTCGGCAGTCACCTTATGCAGGACGGGACCCATCACCTGTCTCAATGGCAGATCATGGGAATTTACCATGATGCTTCTTCCGGAGACGCATCCGATAAGCGCCATATCTTCATTGATGACAAAAATGCATCTGGTCAATTCAACGCCTGGATTATCCCGAATATGCGCCGCGACTTCGCCAATGGTCGTATCCATGGGAAAAGCAAAGAACTCATCGGTCATCAACCTTCCCGCGCTATGCCGGTCATGCTTTTGCAGCTCCCGGATACGATTGGCTTTCTTGCTGTCCAGAATCTCAAAAACCCGTTTAAGCCGTCTGTCCGACATGTCGTCGAGAATCCAAACGGCTTCATCCGGCGGCATATTTTCTATCAATTGCTTAATTTCCTGATCATCGATTTGCCGAAAAATCGCACTTCTTGTATTGCTTCCCGTATTGATCATAAATACAATTTTTGCGTGGATATCGGGAAGATTATCATAGACGACAACGCGGGCGCCGGGAGGTAAACGGGCCACTGTATAGGCTAAGTCGATGGGATCATATTCGCTTGCAATCTTTGCCACATCGTGATAGCGGATCAGCGATGTCTGGGAATGGAAGGCCCGTTCCAGCTTTTCATTTAATACATCGTCCAGCTGGCTTGTTTTGGAATCCATGAGATTCCCGGTAACTGTAAAGAGCTCCGGCTCAAATTTTACATTGTCCACAAAAATTCCTGTCCTCTTATATGTCGAATGGGGATCAATCCCATAGTTTATCCCCTAAAAATTATTAATTCAAGAAAAATCATTGGCAGATTGTGATTGTATTTTATTATGATTATCTCTATAATAACGCTATTTAACCCATAAATATACCGAAGGTGGTTCAAAAATTGGGATTTTGGCAAGGAGGCTGCTCAAAATTTTTCGTCTGGAACGAGTGACCATTGCCTATGGCCAAGGCACGAGTGAAGACAAAAATTTTGATGCAAAGCCGACGCCGTCAAAAACCAATTTTTGAATCACGTTCGGTATAAAAGTTGATTTGACATGTATTCTCCAAAAAAAATTCGCAACGTAGCCATTATTGCACACATTGACCATGGAAAGACAACCCTCCTGGACAGCTTGCTTAAGCAATCCAATATTTTTCGCGACAACGAGATCGTTGCAGAGAGAATGATGGATTCCAACGATCAGGAAAAAGAGCGAGGGATCACCATTTATGCAAAACATACATCTATCTATTTTGAGGATATCAAAATCAACCTGATCGATACCCCCGGACATGCCGACTTCTCAGGTGAAGTAGAACGGATCTTAGGGATGGTCAACTGTGTTCTTCTGCTGGTCGATGCCCAGGAAGGTCCGATGCCGCAAACGCGCTTCGTCCTTTCAAAGGCGTTGAAAATGGGTATCCGACCCATTGTTATCCTCAATAAAATCGACAGGCCAAATGCTACGCCCGACGAAGTTCTCAATGCAACATTTGATCTGTTTACCGAACTTGGAGCCACTGATGCCCAACTCGATTTTCGCTACTGCTATGCAGCTGGTTTGGCCGGCTATGCGATCCAAACTCTCGATGCGCCGCGCGTCAACATGCGCCCCTTGCTCGAACTGATCGTCGAAGCTGTCGATGCGCCAAGCGGAGAACTCGATGCCCCCTTTTTAATGCAGGCCGCTACTGTTTCCTACGACGATTATCTGGGAAGGCAGGCATGCGGAAGAATTCTCGAAGGGACCGTGAAAAAAGGTCAGCCTGTCATCCATTGCGATGCTCATGGAAATGAAAATCGAGCCGTGATCACAAAAATTGAGGGCTATCTCGGGCTGCAAAAAATAGAAATGGATGAAGCCGGGGTTGGCGATATCGTCTGTTTATCGGGCATTCCCGAAGTCATGATCGGCGACACCCTATGCGATCCTAAAAAAATTGTCCGTCTGCCTCCAATTAAACTCGATGAGCCCACTGTTTCCGTCGATATCACAGTCAATAACAGCCCCTTCGTCGGCCGCAGCGGTAAACATGTCACGATGAACAAAATCCGGGCGCGTCTTGAAAGAGAAAAACGGGCCAATATCTCATTGAAAATCGACGATGATTCCGATGCCCAGGACAAGATCACTGTGGCGGGAAGAGGAGAGCTCCACCTTTCCGTATTAATTGAAACCATGCGCAGGGAAGATTATGAGTTTAGCGTTTCCAAGCCAAAGGTGATTATAAAAGAGATCGACGGCGTTAAATGCGAACCGATCGAGCGTGTGCATATCGAAGTGCCCGAAGAGTTTGTAGGCTCTGTCATCCAGGAGCTGTCGGGCAGACGCGGGGAAATGCAGCATTTAGACACGAATGAGCATGGGATCACCTCAATGGATTTTCTGATCCCGACACGCGGGCTGATGGGCTATCGCAATGACTTCCTCACCGTGACACGGGGGCTTGGAATTTTAACCTCTATCTTCGAGCACTTCGCCCCATGGAAAGGACCTATCATGGGCAGAAGCAAAGGGGTCATGATCTCGATGTGCGCCGGCAAAACAAATGGGTACGCCTGTTTTAATTTGCAAGAACGGGGCGTCTTGTTCACCTCTCCCGGCGATGAAGTCTATGAAGGGATGATTGTAGGGGAAAATGCGCGGGACAACGACCTGACAGTGAATGTGATCAAAGGAAAGCAGCTCACAAACGTGCGGGCTTCTGGCAGCGACGAAAACATCATCCTCACTCCCGCCCGGAGGTTTACTCTGGAACAGGCAATTGACTATATCCAGGACGATGAGCTCATCGAAGTGACTCCCGGCAATATCCGCATGCGCAAGAAAATCCTCAACGAAGTCGACCGCAAGCGCAAGACATAATGGTAACCAGGGCGTTCTCGCCCTGGCATCTGCATGAACATCCCTTAGCTTGCAACAAGCATGGTGTCCCCATCCGAGTTGTCTTACCCAATCACGCAGACTCCAAAAACCTCATAAATTTGACATCAATACAGCAATAGTTATATAAAAATCTCCATCTGACCACATTTTTTAAACCAAAAACAAAGCGAGGGATAAATGGCCGTAAAAACTTCCGCCACAAGAATTGCCGAGGAATATACAAATGGGGTTTGGAATACGAAAGATATTGGTTTTATCGACCGGTTGGTCCATCCCGATGTTTTCATCCATAGCCGCCTTGGCGATTTCCGAGGTACTGTAGCACTGAAAAAAGTCGCCCAATCCTGGTTGACAGGCTTTCCCGATCTTGCGGTGAAAAATGTACTGGTCATTTCAGAAAATGATCTTGTGGCAATTCAATGGACTGCCAAAGGAACCCACCTGGGAGAATTTAAAGGAAAGAAACCGTCCGGAAAATCAGTTTCCTATAGCGGCGTGACCATATATCGAATCCAGGATGACAAAATTGTTGAGTATTGGGCCTATCTCGATATGCAGCACTTATTGAACCAAATTTCATAATAGACGTATATGGAGTTGGACTTCTTTATTAAGGGATTGATTTTAGGATTTTCCATTGCGGCCCCTGTCGGCCCGATAGGAGTCCTATGTATCCGAAAATCCTTGGAATTTGGCAGGTTTTCAGGCTTTTTTTCAGGTCTTGGCGCCGCCTGTGCTGACACCATCTATGCCATCATTGCCGCATTTGGGCTCACATTTATCTCAAATTTCCTGTTGGAAGAACAATTTTGGCTTCGCCTGACCGGCGGGATTTTTTTGCTTTACTTAGGATGGAAGACCTGCATTGCCAAACCAAACACCCAATCAAAAACTGTATCTCACACATCCCTGATCAATGACTTTATTTCCACTTTTTTTCTCACAATCACGAATCCCATGACAATCCTTTCCTTTGTGGCCGTTTTTGCCGGCCTTGGGCTTTCCAACCCCGAAGGAAGCACATTTCAGTCCTCCAGACTGGTGTTAGGTGTTTTTCTAGGTTCAGCGCTCTGGTGGCTGATCTTAAGCGAAGGAGTGACTTTATTTCGTCAAAAAGTCAGCAACGGGGTCATGAAATGGGTCAACCGCATTGCGGGACTGATCATTATGGGATTTGGCCTCAGCGCCTTGCTTAGCCTTTTATTTATATAATGAATTACTGAACCTCTTTCGTCATTTTCTGATGGGGAATATTGTTCTTATAAGTAATGTTTCCTGAAATTTTATAGCCATTTATTTCATAAAATCCAATCGTCTCCAGTCTGGAATAGCAATAAATGACCTTAAAACAATGCTCCCTTGCATACTGTTCACAATATCGTAAAAGAGCAGATCCAATACCTTGACGCTGCATGGCCGCGCTCACAACCACTCTTTGCATTTTCACACTTTCAATTTCCGGCACGAGCAAGGCAGACGCACATAGCTCTTCATGCAAATAACCGGCTATATGGATATAGTCCACTTCTTCCTTCTGACTAATAAACTCATCCGGCTTTTGAAGAATTTCTTTGCGCAATGCAACCACTGCTGCATACTCCTGACCGCCATAAGGAATGGTTGTAAATAAAAGACCGCTCATATCACACACTCCCCCCTCTAATCCCGATAAGGCCCACATAACAACCAAACACCATATGATTTTTTTCATATAAATTTCCATTTTTTGTTGTATTAATTCGCGCCTACGTTTTCTATAGATTTTTGATTGATTTCTTTTTCAAGTTTACCAGCTCCCTTTTCGGCAACGGGCAAATCTTCGGGCATAGTGCCACCTAACTCTTTGATGGTTTGGCGGACTTTTGCACCAACATCAAAGTGAGTTTGATTGGCGCTACTTTTGCCTTGGATATTATCTCTGCGAAGCTTTTCTTCAGCTTGTGTAGCTCTAAAGAGATTGGCGGCTAATTCCGTACTGCCCATATGATCTAGAATTTTTTGATTTTTTTTTAATCCTTTATGTTGATGGATGCCTTTTGCATCTAGACCTCCATAAAGCCCTTTATATCCATGATTTTGAAACACAGCAAAATCAAGAGGTGTCTCTACTCCTGCTTGTTGGGCAGTTTCAACGAGAAGTTTATTGTGCTCACAAAGTTCATTTCGGAGAAATAGACGTTTTTCCTCTTCCTTTAACTGTTGAAAAGCTTGATTATCAGCCAATTCCTGTCGTCGAGTTTGAATTGCAAAATAAGTTTGACCGTTGGCAATAACAGGCTTCGCTGAATCACCGTTTTGTACGACCAGATAGCAGGCATAACGAGACAATCTTACGTCAGCAGCTTGTCGTTGCCCTCCCTTCCCAATGTCGATCATATCGGTGACATCAACGAAATGATCGACAATATTGCGTCCACTATTTTTGCAAGCCTCTTTAGCTTTCTCTATGACGTTAAGAAAATTACGGTAGTCATTATATTCCAATACTTTTGCTAATTTGCGCGCACTCCAAAATTCACAACCTTCCTCTTCTTGTCGAAGGGATTCGAAAGTTTGATGATGAATGTTCTTAACCAAATCTTTATTCATTGTTTATTCTCCTGTAAAATTCAGGTCATTTTCTCATATTTAATGTGGCGCATATATGGCAGATGAGACCCACTTGATAAAGTGCCAATATTTAAAGTTATAAAATAAGACAGAAGGATGATATAAATCAATCTGAAATAACATCATGAATGCGATTCTGATAGCATTGAATGAGACAGAATGATATGATAAAAAACATGAAAAAACTTGCATGGGGTGCAAGGGGTCGGAGGTTCGAATCCTCTCACCCAGATTTTTTTCCTCAAGGACTTACAGAGGCTTGACCGCTTTTCTTAAGTCCTTATTTTTATCTCTCATGCCAGGTATATGACAGGTAATGTACAAGGTTTTTACATGAAACTTCAGCTTGAAAAATTTACAGACTCAAATCAAGAAGAAGCTCTCTCTTTTCTTTCTAAACATGAGAATACTTCTGTATTTCTGCTCGGAAATTTCAATGAACATGGTCCTGATCTAGGTCCTCATGTGAATTCAGGTAATTTCAAACTATTACGCGATGAAAATAAAATTGTCTGTGTATTTTGTTTGACTCGAAGAGGGAACTTACTTGTCCAATCAGAGGTTATTCACCCCGCTTTTGAATTTATCGTTGCAAGTTGTAAAGAGGAGTCAAATAAGATACGAGGTATTATTGGAGATTGGACATTTGCTAAAGATTTTTGGCAATACCTTAAAGACTGTGGAATCATCAAAAAAGAAACATTTTATTCGAAAGAAATTAATTACACCCTTTCCCTAGATAGCTGGCGAAATTCTGCTACTAAAGAGGCCAGATATTTAGAAGCTAAAGATTTTCAACAATGGAAAGTTCTCCGATTAGATTATTTAATAGAACAAAAGCTTCCTAAAGATATTTCTGAAGATGAAATGCATGAGCAATTTCTTGGGAAATGCAATAAAGCGATGATTTGGGGTCTATTCATAGAATCTCGACTTATTTCAATAGCAGAGCTAAACGCCAAAACAAGCTCTATCGCTACAGTTGGGGGTGTTTATACTGAGCAAAAATGGAGAATGAAGGGCCTTGCTAAAGCGTTGATGAGACAACTTATTTTCGATTGCAAAAATAAACATGCTCTTAGCAAACTCATTATATTTACAGGCGAAGATGAAAATAAACCAGCACAAAGGCTTTATGAATCACTGGGTTGTCAAAGAGCTGGCTTTATGGCTCTTTTCTTCGGCGAATAAGTTAAAGACATCCAAAGGAAAAGCACCCAGTGGTTTTTAATACTTACTCAAAGCGTCAAAAACAACGACACAAAAAGACACTCAAGAAATCTATTCTTACGATGTAACTCCAACTCTAAAATTTCCCATAGGGTTTGATTATTTGGGTTAAAACCTGTATAGTATTTGCATATATTCAAAAGAATTATTAGAGCTAATTTATGACTTCATCGTCTTCAGTTCTTCAGGATGAACGAATTTCCAGGGTCATGCAGTCCTTTGTAACAAGTGTTGATTCACCTTCCAATATTGATCCGGACAATCTAATTTATACCCCCTTGAGGGGAGGAGGCAGCAAAGCGGCACTTTACCGTTTTGATATGGGTCAAAATTCTTATGTACTCAGACTTTTACCTCAACTGGCAAGCAACCTTACGCGCATGCATCAAATCATTTTGGCAAAGCAAGCTGGTAAAATCGGTATCGGACCACAAATCTATTTTGTCGATTCTCAAATGGAAGGAATGATCATGGACTTCATTCCAGGGAGAACTGTTCAGCAAAACGACTTTGAAAATGGCGATAACCTTACCCGATTTGCAAAATTCCTTCAAAAACTTCATCAATCCAAAGAGAAATTTCCAGTCGCCTGTTCTCCCTTTCAACGTTTTCAAAATTTTATGGTAAAAGGAAAAAAAGAAAAAATAACCTACCCTTTGCGATTTACTGAAGTAGAAATGTTAATGGAAGAAATGGAAGCTACGCTTCAATTAAGCCCTATCCCGCAAGTTCCTGCCCATCTCGATTTACACCCTCTCAATATCATGCTGACAGATCAAAAATTTTTTCTTGTGGATTGGGTAAATGGGGGAATGTGCGATCCCTATTTTGATCTAGCCACTTTCACAACTTTTCAATGTTTAAATGAATCACAAATATTGACCTTTCTCACACATTACTTTGAAAGATCTCCTACCGAATTTGAATGGAACCGATTTATTATTACACAACCAATTCGCTTGTTTGTTATCGCAGCAGCATTACTCAGTACATCTTTAGATGAAACACGGCCTATGTCCTATGAAGAAGCTTTACAGTCCTGGAAATTGCCTTCTATAACTGATTTTGGAAAGAATGAGATGAATGGACCGCTTTGGCTCTTTGGCTTGACAATGCTGCAATCAGGGCTTCAATTAATTGATCAAAAAAATTTTAAAACAGCTCTCCAATATATACAAAGACATAAGTGGATCTCATGAATAAAGAATCTGGTTCATACAAAGCTCTCTGCACCGAATTTTACGACCTGGACAAACCTCATGCGCCAGAGGATGCACTAAAGTGCTATTTAAAATTCGCTGAACAAACTAAAGGCCCGATACTCGAACCAATGTGTGGAACAGGAAGATTTCTTATTCCACTTCTTGAAAAGGGATATGCGGTTACAGGTTTCGATTCCTCACCTCACATGCTCAATGCTTGTCGAAAAAAATGCAACGAACGGGAATTGACTCCTAACCTATTTGAAGCTACCTTTGAAACCTTTCCTTTTCAAACAGTTTATGATTTGATTTTCATTCCAAGCGGTTCCTTTGGCCACCTGATTACTTCTAACCAAGTTTCTCAAGCACTAACTTCAATCGCTGGGGCCTTAAATCCCGGAGGAAAATTCATTTTTGAAATTGAGACTGTAAAAACAATCCGAGAACCACAAGGTGCTTGGAGAGGGCGATGGGTCGATAGACCAGATGGTTCAAAAATTGTCCTCAATGTTCTTTCTATCTTTGACGCCAACACTTGCGTTGAAACAGGACTTTTCCGTTATGAATTATGGGAACAGAATGCGATTTCTCAAACAGAGGTAGAAGTTTATCATGTAAGGCACTTTGCACTCGCGGAAATTGAACAATTACTAAAGGAACATGGCTTAACAGTGATTGACAAATGGCAGGCAGAACCCCACTCTGGAGTAAAAGCCGGTGATAATGATGCCGTTATTCTGTTAGAATGTACGAAGAATTATACCGAACGTGATTCAAAAATTGGTTTTTGACGGCGTCGGCTTTGCATCAAAATTTTTGTCTTCACTCGTGCCTTGCCATAAGCAATGGTCACTTAGCTCCAGACGAAAAATTTTGAGCAGCCTCCTTGTCAAAATCCCAACTTTTGAACCACCTTCGGTATAAAAACCCCTATTTGCATTGAAAGCAGAAATTCATTTAAATCAACATTCTGAAAAGGAATCATCTCAAAAAATGTACGCAGTCATTTATCAAGGATATCTCAAATCAGGCCGAGAAAATGAATATCAGGAAGCATGGAATAAAGTTGCTCAATATTTTATTGATCATCGTGGCGCTATCGGTTCTTGCTTACACAGAACATCAGATGGGCTATGGGTGGCTTATTCCCGTTGGCCCGATAAAAAAACTCGCGATAACTCTTGGCCTGGAGAAAACGCACCTTCAGAAGAACTGCCCCTTGAAATTCGCAATGCAGTTCTTACGATCAAGGATTGTTTAGATCCTGATCGGAAAATTCCCGACCTTTGCATGGAAGTTGTCAATGATCTTTTTCTCTCATCCGATACAACTGAGTCAAGTTTCTCCTTATCCACAGAACAAGAAAACATCATGAACCTGGTTTATGAACAAGTGGAAATCGCCATTCAAGAAGGCAATCCTCCATTTGCTGCTATTATTACCAATTCCGAAAATAACATCTTAGCTGCCGCTCATAACCAGGCAAATACAAAACAGCTCGCAATTGCTCATGCGGAAATAGAAGCAATCCAATTAGCCTGTAAAATACTTGGAAAGAAAAAACTTTGTGGTTGCATTCTCTACGCTAACGCTGAATCTTGTGCAATGTGCTCAACGGCAATTATTAAATCTGGAATTTCGCAAGTTTTTTATGGTGCTCCTCATGAAAACGGCAGTAATCCAGATGTGCATCTTATTGAAATAAACAAAAAAGCAGCCCCACAACTACAAATACAGGGCGGATTCATGAAGGAAAAATTTATCGGGCAAATAAAGCGAGGGAGAAATCAAGTTCAGAAATTCAGATGCGTACAATAAGACCTTCTTCTTAATGGCGTTGTGCTATACCGGAATACATCATAAAATAAAATATATTTACAAAAAATCCAATAAAAATGCAGGCTAAAGATATGATATTTTGATGATTTAGGAGAAATTTTCGTATTTTATTGAAAAATATCTGTTATTTAGGCAAGATTTAGTCATGATTATTGAATTTTCTACAAAAAATTTTCGATCCTTCAAAGATCTGGCCACTCTTTCACTTGAAGCAGAATCCCTCAAAACGGGTAAAAAAGGTCTTATCTCAACTGAATTCAAGATAAACCTCCTCCCCGCAATTGGAATTTTTGGACATAATGCAAGTGGCAAAAGTAATCTTATTAAGGCTCTCGCTTATATGCAATGGGCAATGCTTAATTCCGACTATCTTAATCAGCCCACAACCAAATTTCCTTTTCTTCAACCCTTTCTCTTAAATGTTGAAAGTTGTAATGAGCCTTCATTTTTTCAAATTGTTCTTGGGGATCCGGAAAATAGAGCTGAATATAGATATGGATTTGAAATCAACTCAGAAAAAGTTGTGAGCGAATGGTTGGAAGCAACTACAAAAGTTAAGAAAAATCGTCGACGCCGTATGATTTTTCTTAGAAAGGGTCAAGAATTTCCTGAAGTAGATGATAGCGTTAAGAATAGTGTTGGTCATTTGATTAACAATGTAAGGCCTACAGCATTAGCTTTAACAGTTTTTGCTCAATTTGCTGATCCCATTTCTTCACAAGTCATAAAACTCGTCGATCGTCCTAATTTTATGATATTTGATGGCGGCTCTGTAGACCCGATGGGATATGCTCTGCAACAATATCATGAAAATCCTGAACTGGCCTTTAAGGTTTTACAATTATTAAAGAAATTAGATTTAAGCATTCAAGATCTTAAAGTTATTCGGGAACCGTTCACTGATGCTCATTTA
The DNA here is from genome assembly GCA_013287905.1 of Chlamydiota bacterium. Classification (GTDB taxonomy): domain Bacteria; phylum Chlamydiota; class Chlamydiia; order Chlamydiales; family Parachlamydiaceae; genus JABDCW01. The sequence continues at coordinate 42,591 of JABDCW010000006.1, forward strand.
AAAGTGATTCCTCATGAGTTAAAGTCTTTTTTTAATCAGTCAAGCGATCTATTTCGAGCTATCACTCTTCATAAAATGTACGGGTCTTTAGAGAAAAATCGTCATGTCGAATTTGATTTCAATAATCAAGAATCATTTGGAACGCGGCGCTTGTTTGTTCTTATGACATTAATGGTACAGATTTTTGATACAGGTGGAATTTTTGTTCTTGATGAACTTGGATCCAGCATTCATCCTTTCATGAGCAGAGAAATCATTGCTCTATTTCACAATCAGGAGATCAATCCCAAAGGGGCACAATTAATTTTCTGTAGTCACGAAACCTATTTGCTTTCAAATCAGGTGGGTTTAAGACAGGATCAGATTTGGTTCACAGATAAAAATGCGCAAGAAGAAACTGTTCTGCGTTCTCTTTTAGAATACAATATGAGAAGTGAATGCGAATTTGAAAAGAACTATCGTCAAGGGCGCTTCGGTGCAGTTCCTGTCATTTGGTCTTAATGGGATAAATCTGAGATGCCTAAACGAAAACAAAAAATTGAGCCTTGGCATCTTCGAGAGGAAAGAAAACGAAAAAAGCACGTTGTCCCCTTCCGGAAACGCTACTTGATTTGCACAGAAGGCAATACCGAAGCAATTTATTTTGGACACTATAGAAGTTCTACCGGGCCTGTTGTTGTAGCATTAGACAAATCAGACCATAAAGTTAATCTGGTCAAAAAAACGATTGAGGAAAGGCATACAAAAATACAAGCTAATGAATTTGATGAAGAAATAGATGAGACATGGGTTGTCCTGGATCGTGATGCCAACCCTCGCAACAAGTTAGATAAAGCCCATTTTATCAGGGCTTTAGAACTTGCAAAAATCAATAATATTCATGTTGCGTATTCCAATGATGCTTTTGAATTGTGGTTTTTGTTGCATTACCAAGATTTATGGGCAGCTACGCATCGGGACCAGCTTTATAAAATACTGTCAAGACATAGAAATGAAAAATATGAAAAGCCCCTTGATCTATATAAGGAAATTAAAATTTTTCGGTCAGTTGCTCTAAAGCGCGCTGCAAAGCTATTGAAATCAGACCTATCCCCAGCAGATTGCAATCCGTCGACAACTATCCATCTTTTAGTTGAAAAGCTTATTGCCGAGCCTGGGTATCGTGAAGAAGATTAATTGGACCCCAATACTTACTTAAGAAACTGTGTTTGCAAATATTTCCAGAGCAAATTGGAACACTGGTCTTCCGAAATGCCCTTGGGATCAATCCATATAGGCTCAAACTCTTGCTTTACCTGGCTTTCAGTATATTGGCAGCCATTTACCTGGTAAATCATTCCAACCTGAAAAAGTGTGTAAGCCTGAATGGACGCCAAAGAAGGGACATTGATTGTTGTAGTGAGGTTATCTATCAATTGCATAGAATCAAATTCCATAGCGACTTCTTCGACAAATTCGCGACGCAATGCCAGCTCTGGAGATTCTCCAAATTCAATGCCTCCACCGGGAAAATCGAGCATGCCCTTGTAGGGACCTTTATTTTGACGGATCAGCAACATCTTTCCCTCTTCCATGACAACACCATAAACACCCACTCTTGTGATTTCGCGTGGTTTTTTATCTTCGGGATTCTTCAAATTTTTTTTCATATATCAGAGCCTTTTCCCGTCACAAAAAATGTTACCTGATGAAGATTACAGTTCAAAATTATTTATCTCTTCTATAATATGCTTTAAGGAGCTGTTCAAAACCATCTAATTAAGAATAATTTGAACAGTTTCTACTTACGTATTGGAGCATACTCTATGCAGAATGCTTTTCATCGTAGATTCTAAACCTTTCAAATGAATTTTAAAAAATGAAAATTACAAATCTAATTTTTTTCCTGGCTGTAATCACTTTGGCAAATTGTGCGTCTTTAAATGCTTCGGTCGAAGATTTTTACTTACCTAAGGAAACATTGTTATTGAAGCTTCCCGATAATGAATCTGAAAACTGGAAACCTATCGCGAGACATGCAGCAACTATGCAGGGTATTGTTGAATATATTCCCTCAAAGCAAGTTAAGGAAAATTGGGAAGACCTTATCGCTTTCCAGTACTTCGAAGTATCAAAAAAGTTTTCTAGGAAAAATCCCATCGATGAAATCCTCAGTTTACTCAAAAAAACCACCATCGACAAATATCCGGGCAGCAAAGTAACATGGAATGTTATTGAAAAAAAACAAGGAGAAGCTATTTACGAATGGATATTACATTCTCAACATGGAAAGATCCCTCCACAACATGAAATTGTACGTATTTTTTACCGCAATAATTTTGTTCATCGCATTGGGTTTACCCATCTAAATGAAGTAATTAATTCAGACCTTAGGAGTAAATGGATTCAACTGCTATCTGAATCTGTTTCGTTTATTTCACCAAAGGACCTTACTGTTCAACCAAAAGATCTATCCTTGATCGTCAGGTTCAGTGATCTCATAGATTCTGGACCCGATTTTAGTGACTGGAAAGTTATTAATAATTTGGTGCTTGAAAATAATGTTACTTCTTTTACCCTTATTCCGCCGGACCACAACGAAGCATATATTACCGAATGTATAGATATCATGACTATGCCATTAGGTCCGCACAATAAATTATCAACAACCGATAAGCTTTTTCAACTTGAGGAAAAACTAATTGCAACCAAGTTTAGTAAAAAACCTAAAATTCAAATTCTGGAAAAATCTACCGGGGAAATTAACTTTACTTATCAATCAACCGTTAACAATATATTAGTCACCAATGTAGCCAGGGCTCTTATGACCCCATTTCATTATTTATCGATACATTATAAAAAGGGACTATTTCCCCTCACAGAAGAAGAGATATTAATGAAGAAAAAGCAATTAGAAGCCTTTAAAAATAAAAGCAATTAAGCTGCGGGGAATGTGTTAGCCGGGCCCCAAGCTTTAAGCTTGGGGCTAGATGCTTAAAGCCCCATTCGCGGCCCTGGTTTGCGAAGTTACGCAAGAATGTAACCTAAAGGTTCGAGCCTGGAGAGTCAGTCCTCAAAAAGTTATGACATAAGGTAGCAAGGCCGTCCTCGGCCTTGAACAACCAGGTCGGGACGACCTGGCTACCTTCTTTGCCATAACTTTTTAAGAATGTACTTTATTGTAAAATAACGTTATGCGCAAGTTTCTGTCGCCGCATCCGCGGCTGTCTCTTTTGGGTATTTGCACCCCAAGCTTACGCTTGGGGCTACATGCTAAAGCCGCATTCGCGGCCTTAAATTGCGAAGCTACGTAAGGATAAGCCATTAGCATAAGCTTGAGGGCTTATTAAATACCTTCCTGATTATTTTTAGGGGTTGTTTCAATGCTCTGTGCCTGCACAATTTTTAAAGCCTCTTCATAAGATTCTTCTAAAATATTAAAATTTTTTAGAAATTCTTTCTGCGTAACTTTTGGATGAGATTTGAAAGGCTTAGAGAGATCCTTTTCTGCATAAGTAATCAATCCATTTTCCATTCCAGTTAGATAAATGATTGGCTTTTCGTATTTAACATCCTGGCAGCAAGGATCGATCAAAAAAATGATTATTGCAAGATTTTTGTAAGTAAAAGGCATATTTTTAAAATATGACTGAAAACCCTTGTCTTGATAAAGAATTTTAAGCATAACCTCTGTACAGTAAACGATCAGTTCTCTGCTTTTATCCTGATTTAAAAACAAGGAGGTATCTGCAACAAATCCCACAGAGATGATCTTTAATTTTTTTTCATTTTCTTCTCCACGTTGATACATGATCGATAAAGGATATTTTTTTCGCAGCTCAGTTTGTATTTCATGAAATACTCCCTGAATATGATTGTCGGCAAGTTTCTCATTTGAATCCTTGGGCAATTTATTACAATCCGCACCTAAAAAATCATAGAAAATACAGCTCGCACAGATCATGGAAACAAGAAAAAATTTATTCATAGGTCACCTTTGTTGTAAACTGTTTTGGTCTTTTGTTGGTTTAACGCGATATGTGTGTTTTCTGTCGCCGCATCCGCGGCTGTTCCTTTTGCATTCGTACTCCAAGCTTACGCTTGGGGCTACATGCTTAAGCCGCATTCACGGCTTTAAGTTGCGAGGCAACGTCAGGATACAGCTCTTGCATAAACTTGGGGGTTTATTTAAATACCTTTCTGATCATTTTTAGGGGTTGCTTCAATGTTTTGTGTTTGTACAATTTTTAAGGCGTCTTCATAGAGCTCTTCAATCCTTCTTAGATGACCGATAGCATTCATATCTTCTACTTTATAGGCAATTACACCATCAATCAAAGAAACTATACAAATGTTTGGAGGTTGAATATCAGAACGATCTGGATTCCTTAAAAAAATACGAATTTCAATACTTTTATAAGAAAAAGGCACCTCACATAGATACACTTTAAGATCTTCGCGTTGATTGATCTGTTTAAGCAACTCATCAGCACAATCCAAAATTAGCTTGCGACATTGTTCTTTACTTAAAACTTCGTTAAGGGAATAACTAGCCGCTATCATCGTTTCCTTCTTATTCTCTTCACTTCCACCAGATCCTATCATTTTAATAGAGTATTTTTTTTGTAATTCTTTTAATGCATGGCCGCATGCTTTATCAATTATGACATTTTTTGATGGCAATTCATTATGATCGAATCCTAAAAAATTAAAAAAAGAGAAACCAAAAAATGAGCAACTCGCAAACATAATTGAGATTAGAAAAAATTTGTTCATATATCCTTTAATTTTTTAAAAAATCCTTTATATGTCTAATTCTTGTATCAGTAAACGACGGGCTACTGAAGCTATGGTCAAACCATGAGGCATCTTTATGTCTCTCCAGAACATGGAAATTTCGTTCATTTCTTTTCATTCCATTCCAGTCAAGATAGGAAACAAAGTCATGTGTGCTTGTATAATAATAAGCTGTCTTGCAATATTCTTCATCAGTAAAGGCGCCAGGCGCAAATGCAACGAACGTTATCCTTTTTCGCAATTCGGGAGGGTATGTCATTGCTGCATTTCTGAACGGAGGCCTTCTTGTAAAACTATCTATTTACCTAGAATTCTGGGATGTACACGCGATTTCGCATCTTTTTTGATCTGTTCATTGATTTCACGGAGAAAAGTATCGTGAGCGCAAGCATTTTCAATCTTAAATACTTGATCTCTATCCTCCTGTGTCCATGTACACTCGTCAGATTCATTATGTTGCAAATTCGCTTCCAACTTATCCAGGGCATATACAAAACATGATTCAGCTGATTTTCTTTCATTAAATTCGTACCATAAAGCATGAATTTCTTCTCCTGCTGGACCGCCTATGAGGTCTCTAATTTTATCGATGGCTTGTAATTCATTTTGAAGGGTGTCGTAACCTTCTTGCAAAAATACAGGAGTATCACCAGTTTCAATCTCAACAAGATCGTGAATAATCACCATTTTAAGGGACTTAAAGAGGTCTATTTTTTCATTTAGATGGGGAAAGATAAGTAATGCCATCAAGGAAGTACGCCACACATGTTCTGCCACACTTTCTTGCCTGCCAGAAGAAAGCCAACAGTGCCTTAATTCGCACTTTAATTTTTCTGCTTTGTGTAAAAATGAGAAAATCCGGTTTACTGAAGAACTCATCTCAAGACTCCTTTCTAATGCCGATTTTTTTATAACGTCCACTCATAAATTCGCCATATGTGATAACGGGAGATATTCCGCTTCCTTGACATGTTCTTATGACTTTTAAAGGAAAATCCGGAGGAAAATTGCCAAAAAATGGGATGGAATAACGATGTCGATCGCTCGGATTATTGATGACTCGATGTGTTGTGCTGGGAATACGTCCTGCAGTGATGTATTGTAGAGTATCTCCTGCATTGATAATTGCTGCATCTGGGGGAACTTCTACATCAATCCATTGTCCTTCCCGTGTCTTTACCTGTAGTCCAGTTTCAGTAGCACGTGGGATGACAGTCATTACACCAATGTCTTCATGAGCTCCGGATCTCATGGCATTGGGATCAGCTGTTGGTTCTATTGGAGGATAATGTAAAAGTCTCATTAAGCCTCCAGCATCTTCAATAGACTGACGTAATAAATGGATTTCAGCAGGGTCGCATCCTAAATAGATTGTCGTTGCTTCTAAACAGGAAGATAAACAGTTTGTGAGCTCTTGATAAAGCGCAAGTATTGGTTCATTAAATCCCACTAGGTGAGGACACAACTCAACTGGTTGTGTTGGCCCAGTAGTATGATAAAACTCCTTTAAATCTCTATGAACAGAGTCTTTTGCATGTTCTTGTCCAAATGGCACATACCCTCGAAATCCATCCGGACTTTTCTGCTTAAGTTTTTCTTTTAAGGGTAAGCTAAAGTACTCTTTGGCCAAAGTGTAGGCTTTGTTCACAGTTTCTGCACGAATACCAATATTAGTGACAGCGACAAATCCAATCCCTTGTAAAGACTTCCCAAACTGACCGGCTATCTTGACTTTATCTTCCCAGGAACCTGCAACAAATCCCTTCATATCAACGCACGGAATGGATGTTATTGTGTTCATGTTTTCCTCCTCTTGTTTATTGATCTGTCATTTTATGCTTGATTTTTAAATAAGTAAAATTAATGATATTAACATAGAATATAAGGCGGACTAATGACCAAATTGCAGTACAATCTTGTGAACCTCAAATACTTTTTTGATGTCGTCAAAACAGGGAGTTTTGGAGAATCTGCAAAGCATAATCACGTTAGTCAATCTGCGATTAGTCAGGCCATTGGAAAATTGGAAGAAACGTTGCAATGTCAGCTGTTTTCTCATCAACCTGGGCGGTGTAAAATCACAGAAAAAGGGATGCAGCTTTTTGCGGAAGCGCGTGAATTATTTCAACAACTCCAAAGAATAGAAAACTACATCACAGAACAAGAAGGCGACAGCATTACTTTTGCCTGTACACACAGCTTTGCCGTTGGACTCTTACCTGACTACTTAAAGCAGGCGAGTAAGTCACTACCTGCGTTAAAAATCAATTTTCGATTGGGGCATTATCACGATATCAAAGAGTGGCTGAAAAAGGGAATAATCGACTTTGGCATTCTGATCGATAATGATGATCTTTCTCTTTTTGATTGTCAGAAGATTGATCAAGGTCATTTTCGTCTGTACACTGCTAAACAGTGTAAGGACATTTCGTCCCTTGGCTTTCTCTTGGATTCTGACGAGAGAAAAGAATCTAATTTTCTCAAACAATGTTATCAGGAAAAATACAAACAAGAGCTTCCTATCAAGATGGAAATTTCAAGTTGGGAAGTCATTGCCAATCTCACTGAAGCTGGTTTGGGTGTGGGTTTATTTCCGGACTATGTTGCAAGAAATAGAAAATCCAGGCTAAAAATTGTTCTGTCAGAATTACCATCTACTCCCTACGCAATCTATGCCATTTTTAAGAAAAATACATTGCACAATCCAAATGCCCTAAAATTCTGTGAGCTTTTTAATAAGTAGAGCTTATGTGATACTTAAGAAATATTAATTTCCCTTCTTTTGTGCAATCGAATATTTTTAAGAGATAAAAAAGCGGAGGCATAATGACAAGTTTGCAGTTTCTTTCTGTTTTTGCACAAAAGGAAAGCCAACGCTTTAAACTCAAAGTTGGCGTATTTTTGTTTCTTATCCAAGACGATCGCATTCTTCTGCTTCGCAGATATCGTACTGGCATTGATGATGGTATGTATGTTGTCCCGATGGGTGGTCATGATGGTTTAGAGCCTTTAACAAATTCAATAATTCGCGAAGCAAATGAAGAAGCCAATATCACATTACGGCCGGCACAATTACAAGTATGCCACGTGATGCATCGCCTTCACCCTATGCCTGACAATCTTTCTTTTGAACAGATAGACGTATTTTTCAAGGCAGAATCATATGCAGGTGTAATTGCAAATATGGAGCCGCATAAATGTGACGAGTTAGAGTTTCATTCGTTGAATGCTCTGCCAGAAAAAACAGCTGATTTTATTCGTCATGCAATTGAATGTTTGCGTAAGGGACAGTGTTATTCTGAGTTTGGTTGGGGAAACCATAGATAAAAGGAAAATGAGATGAAAAAAATAGCAATCTATCTTGCTGGCAGTATTAAAAAAGATCATGAAAAAACAGATGAGTCATTTTGGACTGAAGACAACATGCTCCTTTTAAGAAGCTCCTTGCAAGGATATTTAGTGTCTTTTTTGAATCCAGCTTTTCGGACAGACGATTTGTCGGATCAACATTCTGTGTTTGGTCGGGATATGACACAGGTATTTTGCAGCGATGTTGTCTTTGTCGACGCACGTGAACGTCGAGGGTTAGGTGTTGGTGCAGAGATGATGTGGGCTAAGCTCCACAGCATCCCTGTTGTCACATGGGCGCCGAAAAACTCTCATTACAATAAAGATAAGACAACGATTTTAGGAGTTCCTGTGGAGGGATTTATTCACCCCTTCGTTCAGTCTCTAAGTGATAGAGTTGTAGCAACCTTGGAAGAGGGAGCAGAGTGGATCCATAAAGTGAAATCAACTCCAACATATGAAATTAAGGGTATCGGACACATCAAAGAAGCAATGGAATATTATAAAGAAAGACAACTACACGATGATCAGCCAATGCAAGAGATGATCGGTTCTCACGATGAATTAAAACAGCGTATCATGAACGGTCTTAACACATAAAATTGAGGGCACATGAAGATCATTTTAGCTTCACAGTCACTAATCAGAAAGCGGGCACTTGACTTGTTAGGATTAACTTATGAAACAATTCCTTCCGATATTGACGAGAAGGCAATTAGAGATCCAGATCCCTTGAAAATGGCACAACGATTATCTGAAGCTAAAGCGCATGCGATTGGAGAAAGACATCCCGGTATAATTATTGCTTCTGATGCTTTTTTAGTGTTTCAAGAAAGAATTTTAGAAAAACCTAACGATTTGCAGGAAGCTCATAAAATGTTACGTTCGCTTTCAGGGGCTCATTATGATTTTGTCACCGGCGTTGCTGTGTATAGTACAATTACAAAAAAAATGCTATCTTCCGTAGCGACATGTAAAATTCATATGAGACAACTGTCCGATCATGAAATTGCAGATTATATCCAGAAAAATCCTGTTTTGAAGTTTGCCGGAGGGCATGATACTGATGGTGTTGTCCGTTTTTCTGAAAAAGTTGAGGGTAACTGTAATTTTTTCACTGCTATTCCGATGAATAAGCTTATCGAGTTTCTGCAGTTGCAAGGCATCAGAGTATAACATTTGATGCGAGCCGTATACGCGCTATTTTTCGGAGCATTTAGTAACATAGTGCTGTGTATTTACGTTTAAAAATAAGGAGAACTTAAATGAGAATTCAATACATTATTCATGCAGACTTTGAACTTCCAGGTATTATCGAAGAGTGGGCAAAGAAAAATAAATATACAGAGAGTTTTTGTCGTCCGTTTGCAGGGGAAAAACTCCCAAATCCAAGTGAGTATGACCTTCTCATACTAATGGGAGGCCCGCAAAGTCCTTTAAGCATGAGTGAATCGCCTTACCTTGAAGAGGAAATCTTAACTATTAAAAAAACCATTAAAGCCCATATACCCATCTTGGGATTTTGTTTAGGGGCTCAGCTCATTGGAGAGGCTTTGGGAGCCCGTACAGAACGAAGTCCCAATAAAGAAGTAGGTGTATTTCCAATAGAACTCACTGAAGAAGGCTGTAAAGATCCTCTTCTTAAAAACTTCCCTAAGGAATTTCTGGTTGTGCATTGGCATAATGACATGCCTGGATTAACAGCTGAAGCCAGGATTTTAGCGAAGAGTAAAGGCTGCCCTCGACAAATCATACGCTATTCTCACTTGATCTATGGCTTTCAGTGTCATCCGGAACCCACGAAGAAAAATATCGAAGCAATGATCGAGCATTGTTCAAATGATTTAGCGCCCGGAAAATTCGTTCAATCCCGGAAAGAACTTTTACATAATGATTTCACGGCAATCAACAAAAAAATGATCCAGATCCTGGATAATTTCATTGCTTCTACAAAGCGGCTGGAAGCTAGAATAACATCATAATTAACTCTGTTTGTTTGACGAAAATCTTATGAATCAGTCTCAGATAGATTGTTTTCACTTAGGTGTGAAGGCATTAATTGTAAATACAGAAGGAAGGGTGCTTTTGCTGCAAAGAAACCATCCGGTTAAAGGAATGTATTGGGATCTCCCCGGTGGTCGACTGCAAAAGGGAGAATCCCAGATGGACACTCTTTTGCGTGAAGTCAGGGAAGAAACTGGTTTACATCATTCTTTGGATGTTCATCCTTTTATGACGATACTTACAAATATACGTATATCTGCTAAAGACAGCGATTTTGGATTGATTTTTTCTGTTTTTATTATACATCTTTCGGCGCTTTTCTCCCCCATCTTGAGCATAGAACATATCAATTTCGAATGGTGCACTTCCCTTGAGGCTTCTGAGAGATTAAAAGCTCAATATCCCAACGAGTTAATAGAAAAGATTGCTTGTTCAGAACTAACCAGGGTGATGTAAAGTAAATCACATTACGCAATTGTTGCGTTTGCGGGAAGTAATCCATCCTATTATCCATAAGTCTAATAAGTAATTCAACGCGGAGGCACGAGAGGCGCGGGGACGCAGAGGAAAACAGGGGTTAATTTTGAATTCTCTCTGTGCCTTTGCGTCCCCGCGTCTCTGCGTTTATCCCTCGATGTCACGATCGCAAATTGTCGCTTAATTTTCGATGGTCTCAACCGGAAAATCTGAAGCTTCGGGTTGATACGATCTTCCCATTGCAGATGTCCATAATGACAAAATAATACATGATGCAAAGAACGCTATTGAAAGCCACGCTGTGATCTTTTTCAACACATCGGCAGTCGATGTTCCAAAGACAGAGTCGCTTGCGGCTCCACCAAAAGAAGCCCCGAGGCCCGAGCTTTTACTTTCCTGTATCAAAATGACAAAGCATAAGACGAGGCAAAGAAGTAAAAAAAACGCTATTGCTAAAAAGTAAAGAAATGTTCCCATAAGTGCCTTATTTTATTTCCACGTGAGATTTATAGGTTTGTTGACATTGAATGATTTTTGTAAATGAATCTAATGATAATGATGCGCCTCCAACCAAAAGACCATCGACATCTGGCAGATTTAACAATTCTGCAGCATTATCGGGTTTGACTGAGCCCCCATAAAGAATCTGCACTCGCTCAGCAAAATTTTCGCCCTTTAATTTTGCAAGAGTTTGCCTGCAAAAATGATGAACAGACTGCACTACCTCGGGAGTTGCCGCAAGATTTGTCCCAATTGCCCACAAGGGCTCATAGGCAATCATCAGCTGATCCTTGCCAAATGCATCAATTCCCTCCAGACCACGTTTTAACTGATCTTTCAGGACTTCATTTACTTTGCCCTTCTGATGCTGTTCTGACATCTCTCCGATGGACATGATTACTTTTAAACCGGAATTTATGCTTAGGTAAACTTTACGGTTGATTACGGAATAATCTTCATGATAGTACCCACGCCTTTCAGAATGCCCGATGATGACAAAAGAGGCCCCTGCATCTTTAAGTTGATTGCAGGAAATTTCTCCTGTAAAGGCTCCTTCCTCTTCGCTTGAGACATTCTGTGCGCCAATAACGACTGAAGTTCCTCTTGCAACCTCTGCTGCCTGCTCAATCATCGTATAAGGCACAGCCAACCCAATTTTTGAAGAACAATGGGTCGTAGCGACAGCAAGACCCGCAACAAAGGTCTTGGCCTCCATAATCGTTTTATTCATTTTCCAATTACCGATGATGGTCACCGGTCTTGGGTCTGACAGTAAATTTTCATTATCATTTTCAATCATATCTTCATCTCAAATGTTTCAAATACGAGTAAAAACAGTCATATAATGAATACGACTTGATTGCAAGTTTATACCGAAAGTGATTCAAAAATTGGTTTTTGAACCACCTTCGGTATAAAAAGTAACCAGGCCCGTTCCGGGCCTGGTTTCAAGACCTGAGGCCTTGTTACCTTAAGCAGCCTTGATTTTAATGTCGACACCGGCTGGCAATGACAATGCCTTGAGGGCATCAATTGTTTTACCGGTGGGATTTAAAATATCGATGAGGCGCTTGTGTGTACGAATCTCAAACTGCTCGCGCGATTTTCTGTCGATGTTGGGCGAGCGCAAAACGGTATAAATTTCCCGGCGTGTCGGCATGGGAATGGGTCCTGCAATGCCGGCGCCTGTACGTTTGGCCGTCTCGACGATATCTGCCGTAGAACGATCGAGCACACGCTGATCATAACCTTTTAAACGAATGCGGATTTTCTGACGCACCTGCTTGGTTGATTTTTCAGGCTGGTGCTTGGGTTGTTTTTCTTGTTTTGCCATAACTGACCTGTAAACCTTATTTCTTAATGATTTCTTCTTGAATTTTTGTAGGCACGCGCTCAAAATGGCTTGGCTCCATAACATAGGTTCCACGTCCGCTGGATAACGAACGGAGTAATGTCGAGTAACCAAACATCTCGCTCATCGGCACTGTTGCATGAATTTCAACAACCCCTTTGTGATTGTCCTGTCCATTGATCTGACCTCGCCTACGATTCAAGTCGCCGATCACATCCCCCATTGACGATTCGGGAGAGATCACATCGACTTTCATGATCGGCTCTAAAATGATCGCCTTAGCTTTACGCGCAGCATCTTTTATGGCCATTGAACCGCAGATTTTAAACGCCATCTCGCTAGAGTCGACATCATGGTATGATCCATACACGATATCAACAATAACATCGACAAGGCTATAGCCGGCGAGAACACCGGTAGTAATTCCCTCTTCAATCCCTTTGATGACAGCAGGGATATATTCTTTTGGAATCACACCGCCGACAATCTTGTTATTGATCTCAATTCCTTTCGCCTTCTCATTTGGCCTAATTTCAATTTCCACATGAGCATATTGACCGCGTCCGCCAGACTGCTTAACATATTTCATCTGGCTCTTGCTTGGCTCAGTGATCGTTTCTTTATAGGAAACCTGAGGCTTACCGACGTTTGCTTCGACAGAAAATTCTCTTTTCATACGATCGTGCAAGATTTCCAGGTGCAGTTCACCCATTCCTGCAATGATCGTTTGCCCGGTTTCTTCATTAGTGAACACGCGAAATGTCGGATCTTCCTCTGAAAGGGCGCTTAAAGCAAGAGAGAGCTTTTCCCGATCGCCTTTGGATTTAGGCTCGATAGCCATCGAAATCACCGGCTCTGGAAACTCCATCTTCTCCAATAACAGTAATTTATCTGGACTGCAAAGGGTATCTCCGGTGCTGGCCTTTTTTAAGCCAATGCATGCGGCAATATCTCCGGCATAAAATGCCTCTCTTTCTTCCCTTTTGTTTGCATGCATCTCTAAAAGCCGGGAGATCCTTTCTTTAGTGTCCTTAGTGCTATTGACTAGGGTCATTCCCTTAGTTAACGTACCACTATAGATCCTGACAAATGTCAAACGGCCGACATAAGGGTCGGTCATGATTTTAAAGGCTAAAGCGGCAAATGGAGCATCATCATCGACATCCAAAATGATCTCTTCATCGCTTGACACATCGTGAGCTTTGATTTTTCCATTTCCACGATCCAGCGGCGATGGCATCCAATTGGTGACGGCATCTAATAATTGCTGAACACCTTTATTTTTGAAGGCCGATCCGCAAAGCACCGGATTGAACTTATTAGCGCACACCCCTTTACGGATAGCCTGATTGATCTCATCAATCGTTAATGAATCGGGAGCTTCTAACACCTTCATCATAAACTCTTCATTTGTCTCGTCAACTGTGGCTAATTCTTCTAAAAGCTCTCCACGCATTTTTTTACATTGTTCGAGCAGATCAGCCGGAATATCGCATTCCTCCCAATCGGCGCCGAGAGTTTCATCGTGAAAGTACAAAGCGCGCATCGACACAAGATCGACCATCCCCTTGAATTCCGATTCTGCTCCAATTGGACAATGAACAGGAATGGCATTCGCATGCAATTTCTCGCGCATTGTCTTGATTGCATCGAAGAAATCGGCCCCTGTACGGTCCATTTTATTCACAAAACAAATGCGCGGGACGCCGTATTTATCTGCTTGTCTCCACACTGTTTCTGACTGAGGTTCTACTCCGGACACAGAACAGAATACGGCAACAGATCCATCGAGAACTCGCAAAGAACGTTCCACTTCGATCGTAAAATCGACGTGTCCGGGCGTATCGATAATGTTGATTTTGCATTGTTTCCAAAACACAGTTGTAGCAGCAGAGGTGATCGTGATTCCACGCTCTTGCTCCTGCGCCATCCAGTCCATGGTCGCTGCCCCTTCATGAACTTCGCCCATCCGGTGAACGCGCCCTGTATAGTATAAGATCCGCTCTGTCGTTGTCGTTTTACCGGCATCGATGTGCGCCATAATCCCGATATTACGCACATCTTTAATAGCACGCTGTTCTTTTGGTCTTGCCATAAACTAACCTCCTGCTACCATTTGTAATGGGCAAAAGCTTTGTTTGCTTCAGCCATGCGGTGAGTGTCATCTTTTTTCTTGATTGTTGAACCTTGATTGTTAAAACAATCGACCAATTCAATCGCTAGGCCATCTTCCATGGATCTTCCGGTTTTTGCACGGGAGAAAGCAATAATCCAACGCATAGCCATCGAAATGCGGCGATTTTGCGGAATTTCAATAGGCACCTGATAGGTAGCTCCGCCAATACGCCTCGATTTAACTTCCAAAGCGGGTTTTGCATTTTCTAACGCTTGTTCAAAAGCCTCTAACGGATTATCAGATTTAACTTTTTGAGCAAATTTCTCCAGAGCATTGTAAATAATGCGGCGTGCAATCGACTTTTTCCCGCATTCCATGACTTTATTAATAAACTTTGCTAGTAATGTGCTCTTGTAAACGGGATCGGGATCGATCTCTCGTTTTACGGCACGGCGTCGTCTTGACATATTTTCCTCATAATTATCATTAGACTGTACTTAAAGCCGCCAATTTAAGGGGCTAAAGACATCTCATATTGTTTAGAAAAAAGGAAAAATCTTTTTTCACCTGGTTTTTAATAAAAAACCCGTGCGTGATTCGCGCATTTTTTTACTTAAAAACGCAAATCGCGAACTAGGATACTCACTGGAATATCCTAGAGTTACTTCTTGGGCCTTTTTGCCCCGTACTTCGATCTTCCTTGCTTGCGGTCTTTTACAGCCGCACAATCCAACGTTCCACGAACGATGTGATAACGTACCCCCGGCAAGTCCTTTACACGCCCCCCCCTGACAAGCACGATGCTGTGCTCCTGAAGGTTGTGTCCCTCGCCGCCGATATAGGCGATCACTTCCTGACCGGTTGATAAACGAACCCAGGCTACTTTACGCAAAGCAGAGTTAGGTTTTTTAGGTGTTTTAGTTTTTACTTGTAAGCAAACTCCACGTCGTTGCGGGCACTTTTGCAAGGCGGGTGATTTAACTCGCTGTGTCTTAGGTCGGCGCGGGCGTCGAACAAGTTGATTGATTGTCGGCATATGTGCCATTCTCCTTAAAGGTGGTTTCATCAGATTTTTACGTAAATTTCTCTATTCACGTAAAATTTATTATTCGTATGAACAATAAGCGCCATTATATGAGATCGCAGGAATAAGATGCAAGACTCTTTTTTGAGGAAGGGGGCAGCTTGTCTCCATTCGTGCCTAATCTTAATCATGATCTTGATCTTAATCTTAATCTTCACACATCTCGATTCAAGTTAAAGCACGATTAAGATCAAGATCAAGATTAAGATCAAGATTGATTTTTCTTTTCCATTTGGGTATGATCACTTCTTATGACATCAAAAATCCGCATCCTCAGCGATAACGCCATCAATAAAATCGCCGCCGGCGAAGTGATTGAAAATCCAGCCTCCGTAGTCAAAGAACTTGTCGAAAATTCCCTTGATGCCGGCTCTACAGAGATTTGCATCGAAATCAAGGGAGGGGGCAGACAGCTCATCCGGGTTAGCGATAACGGATCGGGCATGGGTCCCGATGATGCTCTTTTATGTCTTGAACGCCATGCCACGTCCAAAATCCGCAACGTCGAAGAGATCTACCAAATCGAAACAATGGGATTTCGCGGAGAAGCCATTCCGTCGATTGCCTCTATTTCTAAGTTTTCAATATTGACCCGTTCAGCAGAAGAAACAGATCTTGGCACTTTGGTTATCGTCGATGGCGGAAAATTAGTAAGCTGTTCCCCCGCTGCCTGCTCAGCCGGCACTGTCATGGAGGTAAAATCATTATTCTTTAACCTGCCCGTCAGGAAAAAATTCCTCAAATCCCCTAACTTTGATGCCAATGAAATTCTTAAAACCGTTTCCATTATCGCTCTTGGATATCCAAACGTTGCCTTCCGCCTGATCAATGACGGCAAAGCCTCATTGACCACCTACCCTTCGCAAGCTCCCTCATTTCAGGAACAATTGCGGGCGCGAGTCCATGATATGATCGGCGAGGATTACCTCAATCACACATATCCTGTTTCCGAAGAGATCAACTCAGGATGTCATTTTAAAATGGAGGGGGTAATCGGCAAGCCAAGTTATACAAGACATAATCGCTCAGGCCAGTATCTTTTTATCAATAACCGCCCAGTAAGCTGTCTTACCATTGCCTATGCAGTCAAGGAAGCGTATGCCATGAATATTGCGAGCGGCCGCCATCCTGTCTTTGTTCTCCATTTGACAATTCCCCCTAACATGCTGGATGTCAATGTCCATCCGCAAAAAAAGGAAGTGCGCTTACGCCAGGATTTTTTGGTCCGCGAACAGGTGATGTCAACCGTTTCAAAAACCTTGCAACGCCACCCTTTTCAAAGGGAAACCCCCTCTTTTTCCTCTTTCACACAAAAGTCTGCAGCTGTCGAACCATGGATGGTAGATGACGTATCAGAAGATAAAAATGAAGAGCGGTCGATTTATGTCTCCGACATTGCTGCCCGTGACTTAAGCCCCCTGCCCTGGAACAGTTCAGAGAGCAGTTCAGGGAGCACTTCAGAGAGCAGTTCAGCGAAAACATGGCGGGATCGCACACAAATGAACCTTTCGATCAGAAATAACTTTGATCAAACATTTTCCGGTTCATGTGTTAATGAGCCGCATTTCCTTGCAAAGCATGATTCTGCGCCGCAGTTAATTGCCACCATACCCGGATACCTCATTTTAGAAACCCCAGGACCAGACAAGCTTATTCTCATTGACCAAAGAGGCGCCCATGCACGCATTTTATACGAAAAATTAATGCAGCAAGACAATAAACAATCTTTAGCTTTACAGTCTCTTCTTACCCCCCATCATCTCGAGCTGACTCCTTTCGATGCGAACGCGCTTCGCAATATTCTTCCCCTGTTCCATAAACTCGGGATCGACATTCAGGAATGCAAACCAGGTTATTTTCTCATCGACGCTGTGGCACAAATCTTTGAAAAAACAAATATCAAAAGCTTTGTCATGGATGTTGTACATCAGGCACTGGAAGAGGGAAGTTCGGAAGAACAAATTTTTAACGAAAAGCGCGCAAAACAATTAGCTTTAGAAGCAAGTAAAATTGCTATGAGCAGCCATCATCGACTATCTCAATCAGAAGCCCAAGGGTTGACTGATCAATTATTTGCCTGTCAACATCCAAATTTTTGCCCTTCCGGGAAAAAGATCATGGCCATATTAACAGCGGAAGACTTGGCAGGACTGTTTTTACCTTGAGCGGGCTAATCTCGTTTCCATTAAAGAAAGTAATAATACAAATATTTAACGCAGAGGCGCAAAGTCGCAAAGAAGCGGAGAAGCCATTAAGGTGGTAAGGTGGACCCCATTGTCAAGACAAAAAATTCAGTTCACTTTGCGCACTTTGCGCCTCTGCGTTAAATAGTTTAAAGTCACTGAACAATAAATATTTATAACAAAAAGCTAGCTTATCCTAAAAAATTTAATCAAAAATTTTATTTGAGGATATTGCTGATAAACATGCTTATATGTTTGCATGTAAATATGTTGTATGATATATTAAATGTATGGTGAAAGGGCAACTGCTCATAAAGTTGCATGAAAGGAGGGATTATGAAACAAAATATGGTTAGATTAAGTTTTGACATTCCGGAAGATGAACACACAATGCTAAAAACAGCTTGTGCTCAGTGTAGATTAACAATAAAGGATTTCGTTCACGCAATGATCCTTAAAGGGATTCAAAATTTTAAAAAAGATGAGTTTAAAAAGAGACTTAAAGAGTCAATACAGCAGTCAAAAGAAGGAAAAAGTCGAATTATAAGCTCAGATGAATTAGACAAGATGTTTGAAAATGCAGATGGATGAATTCGTCTTTGCCTATATTTGCAGTATAAATGAATAATTTCATATACTAAAAGGAAGATAGAGGGAACAAAACAATTTTTATAACGAGTTGCTTATGACTACCATTGATAAGTTAGATTTGAGCGTTTATAACATGTATGCCATCAGAACGCGCATGATCGAGCAGATCAATCAGCAATACCGGCTGGACCTCGATGTCACGATTCCGCCGCAGACGCAAATGGTCGATAATTTTCCTAAGCTGACGGAATTAGATATACTCCTCGGCATTCTGCCATTGCATACCCCTTGGGCATTCTTCCTGCCTCCGACAAAATTTCGCTATTTACGCCGTTCTTCTTTTGCTTTTCACCGAATTGTCCCAAGTCTTGGGTCATTTGAAGAACAAGAAGAGCAGGAAAAACAGTTAGATGAAATGGAATGCACTACTGAGGAAGAAAAAAAAGAGAAAAAAGCAATTAAAGCCTGCTTTCAGCAAATACAACAAATCAATCGTTGGCTCGGATTCATTATCGGACGGGTTGGACAGTTTTTACAAGGTTGATCGATGACTAAAATTGATTGGTGCAAAAAATTGAATTGGACAGAAGAGCAAATAGAAGATTTGACCTACACAGGGTATGCCTATATCAGGCAAGGAAAATACGATATTGCCATTGTTTTTTTCGAGGCCCTCGTCGCTATCGATCCAAAAACCCCATATCATTGGCAAACACTTGGGGCTCTTTACCTGCAAACAAATCAATATGGTAAAGCGATAAAAACCTTTGATTCTGCATTGAAATTAGAGGCCAATCACAACCCTACCCTCATGAATCTATGCAAGGCCCTTCTAATGATCGGCAAGAAGGAAGAGGGGTTGAAATTGGCAAGCATCCTCAAAAAAGAACAAGACCCCGAGATCTCTAATGTGGCAACAGCTCTTTTACTCGCGCATGGGACTATCTAAAAAAATCACCCGACAGAATGCTCGAGTTTCAACGTCAAAAGCGCTTGTGCTTCTTTAGCAAATTCCAACGGCAGCTCCCTAATAACTTCTTTGCAAAAGCCGTTCACAATCATATTTACTGCATTTTCCTGAGAAATACCGCGGGCCATAAAATAAAACAGCTGCTCTTCATTCAGCTTTGAAGTCGATGCTTCATGCTCGACCTGGGACAACGGATTGCCTACTTCAATGTAGGGGAAGGTGTTCGCCGAACAGTTGTCCCCGACGAGCATAGAATCGCATTGGGTGTAGTTCCTGGCCCCTGTTGCCCGGGGGACCATTTTGACTAACCCGCGATAGCTATTGTGCGACTTGTCTGCGGCAATTCCTTTTGAAATGATCGTTGATTTCGTGTTTTTCCCTAAATGGATCATTTTTGTACCGGTATCAGCCTGCATATGACCATTGGTCAATGCAACGGAATAAAATTCCCCGACCGAATAGTCTCCTTGCAAAATGCAACTTGGATATTTCCAGGTGATTGCGGCTCCAGCCTCCACTTGCGTCCAGGTAATTTTGGAATGATGCCCGGCACAACGTCCCCGTTTGGTCACAAAGTTATAAATTCCTCCAAGCCCCGTTTCGGGATTGCCTGCATACCAATTCTGCACCGTTGCATATTTGATTTCCGCATTGTCATGTGCAATAAGCTCAACAACAGCTGCGTGGAGTTGGTTATTGTCAAATGCCGGAGCTGTACACCCCTCTAAATAACTGACAAAGGAACCCTCTTCAGCAATGATCAAGGTGCGCTCGAATTGCCCGGTAGACTTGTCATTGATCCGAAAATAGGTGGAAATTTCCATCGGGCAACGAACCCCTTTGGGAATATAAACAAAAGATCCGTCGGTAAATACGGCTGAATTCAATGCAGCAAAGAAATTATCGCCGATGGGTACGACACTACCTAGGTATTTTTGGATCAGATCGGGATATAAAATTGTCGCTTCAGTGATCGAACAAAGAACCACACCGGCGTCTTCCAGCTTTTTTTTAAATGTGGTCCCGATCGAAACAGAATCGAAAATCATGTCAACGGCTACATTAGACAATCGCTTTTGCTCATCGACGGGAATGCCCAGTTTCTCAAAGGTCCGCAATACTTCCGGGTCGACATCGGACAGTTGCTTAATTTCTTTTTTTGCTATTGGGGCCGAATAGTAGCAAATATCCTGATAATCGATGGGAGGATAGTCGACATTCGCCCAATGGGGCTCGCTCATTTCCTTCCATTTCGACAGAGCCTTTAAGCGAAATTCCAACATAAATGGCGGTTCGTTCTTTTTGGCCGATATCGCCCGGATCGTCTCTTCATTAAGGCCTTTGGGGATCCGGTCAGACTCCACATCGGTAACAAAACCGTATTTATATTCCTGACTTTTGCTTTCTAAAAATTTTTCCGTAGACATTTTATCCTTTACTATGACAACACAATACCGGATATTATAGGAAAAATTGATTTAAAAAACAAGTGTTGATCTCAAGCACTATGCGCACAAAAAAAAAACGACAAATAAGAGATCTTAAAAGGTAATTGCACAAGTCATAGATTACTGAGGGCTAGCGAAATATTCAACGCAAAGGCGCGAAGGCGCAAAGGCTCAGAGATAAAACAGGCTTCAAGAACTGACGTCCCAGACATGGTCAACGATTATAATGATATAACGATATGAACGATTAAACTCCTGTTAGCTAAGGTGTATTTCAATGGACCGCTACTTGAAAGGCGATTTTATGGCTTTTTAAAACCCTGGGCCCGCCTTTCAAGTAGCGGTCCAAATATCTCACTTTTATCGGGTTGCCGATAAAAGTGAATAGTTGAAGTTTTAAATTTTCTTATATACAGTTTTTATCGTTCATATCGTTATATCGTTATAATCGTTGATTTTGGCTATGTCATCAATTCTTGAAACCCGTTTTTATCTTTGCGCCTCTGCGTTGAATATTTTGCTTTCCATTAATCTTCGCTTAATGGAAAACGCTTTTCGATCGAAGGATGGATATGCAATGCCTCTTTAAGCGATAAATACCGCTTTTTTGCATGCTGCTCTCTTTCCGCAGATTTTTGCCTGATCCCGCGCAACATTAAATTCTTTGGAGTGTGCTCCAGGTCGATAAATTCCGATATTTGGACATCATAGCCAAGCGTTTCTAAAATATCGGCTCTCGCCGCATCGGTAGCGATCGCGGCAAAACGCTCTTTCAATATGCCATGTCTTAAAATAGATTTTAGCTCGGCACTTTTTATCTGACCATACAGCTCATGCTGACAGCATGGAATGCATAAGATCACATCGGCATTCCACTTTACCGCCTTTTCTAAGGCCGCATCGGTTGCCGTATCGCATGCGTGCAGGGAAATCACAAGATGGACCTTCTCTTTCGGAATATAGCGATTAATATCGCCAAGCACAAATTTTAAGGAAGAGTATTGTAAACGGTCTGCCACAGCCTGGCATTGCTCGATCACATCGGCCTTGAGGTCGAAGCCTGTCATCGAAATTTCTCTTTTTTCGATATGGTGCAAATAATGATATAATGCAAATGTCAAAGAAGCTTTGCCACAGCCAAAATCGACAATCTCAATAGGCCGGTCCTTAGGCAAGTAAGGCAGAACATCGCTTACCAGTTCGATAAATTTATTGATCTGTTTAAATTTATCATATTTTTTTGCTATCACCTTCCCGTTTGCTTCCATCAGCCCAAGTTCCACTAAAAAGGGTATCGCAACCCCATCCTGCAAGGAATAGTTTTTTTTCCTGTTATGGGATAAGCTTAAATGGTCTTCCGTTGTCGTCTGGCTTAAATCCTTTTTTATCACCTTCAGTTGTTTGTTTTTACCGCCAAGGACATGAAAATATGCAGATGTCATTTGAAAAACGCCTTGGAGGTAGCATTTTGGAAGACTTGCATCTACAAGTGCGCTGCATGCTAAAGGATCGAGATTCCAGTGAAGAACTTTTTGCTGATAATGCTCAGTAACTTGATAGAGAGGCTTTCCCTTGATTACTATTTTTCTGATCACTTTTTTAAAAGGGATTGACGGGTCCTCAACACCTGATAAATGGCTTAATGTCCCATGGAGCAAATCCCCTCTGACAATCCCCTCCAATAGCTCTTTCATTACTTATTTCCATTTGTCTTTAGCGGATCATTATGAATAGCTGCACTGTCCAAAATAATTTTGCCGCTTGGAATCACATCAAACCTTAAGCTGATCTTACATAATTTTAAAGGATCAAAA
>JABDCW010000007.1 GCA_013287905.1 Chlamydiota bacterium
GATTATGCGTATTTCAACAGAAAGTCAACCACAGTTTGAACAAGAGCTCAATAAGTACAAGGGAACTCAATGGCACAAGACAGTAGAAGGATCCGGAATCAAAGCAAGCAAGGACATTTCTGGTCTAAGACGGGTTGCTTTATTATGCGGTTATGCTCTGGCCCGGTTTTTTACTCTCGGCCGTAACGAAGAAATTCTTAGTGATTATAGATCTGTCAAAGCAGGAAAGCGGATTGTGTACATTACTTGTGCAAAGTTAACTGATGCTTCTATTTCGATTATTTATGCACAAATATTTAACCCTAAAGACCTTAAACAAACAAAGGAAGATCAGACAAATACGAACCCCATAAATGCACAGGACAAAACCAATAAGGAAGAAGAGGATCCTGCTTCCAAGGTAAAATCTACATCCGCACAAGGTGGATTAGTCAAAGATGAAGCAAAGCCGGAGGTTCTCACTCAACCAAAGACTCCTCCTGCTGCCGGCCCTACTCCTCTACAACCCGATCCCGCACTAAAGCCCGTACTACCGCCTCCTCCTAAATTGACCACACCCCCCAAACAAGAGCCGGCTCCTGCAAAACAGAATGAAGCCCCTCCTGCCCAACCAAACCCCATTGCCCTTACTAAACAAGAACCTGTTCTCACAAAACCAGCTGAGGTTCCCCCCGCCCCTCAATCTCCTGTTCAACCAAAGGTCACACCTCCTCAACCCCAACCAAAGCTTGAAGTTCCAGCTCCAACAGCACCCCCTCCTCAGCCAACAGCAGTTCCTGCTGCACCTCAACCTTTTGTCCTACCAAAAGCAGCTCCTGTAAAGGCTGAAGAGATTCGCTATAAACCTGTCGACCCAGCCCGACAAAAACAACTTAAAGTATTTGTTCAAGGTTCGGAGGTTGCTTTTTATCTAAATAGGCGCGGTTTTCCTAATCCATCTGCAGCAAATTGCCCATTTAACTCTCTTGCCGTAGTTGCTGCACATACCGGGCTAACTATCTCTGTCGTGATACATAAAGAAAATCAACCATTATTTAATGATCTTCATGCGAAAGATCCCGTGGATTTTAAAGCTATCGTACAAAAGAAAATTGATGAGCTTACACCTCAAATAAGAACTATAGAATCTGATATAGAAAAAACCAAAGAGCAAGAAAAATTACAATTCGAAACAATAAAAACTACCATTTCCACTCAAATAACTAGACTGACTGAAGAAGATAATCGATTATCAAAAGAGATAGCTCAATTAAGAAAATCACAACAAGAGGAGGCGAGTGAAAAACAAAAGATTAAGAAAGAGCTCAAAACACTAAAGGCAAAGCAAAAAAAACCTGAGGGGCTATCCGAAGAAGAGGGTAATCAGCTTGGAATCAAAATTAATAAACTGGAAATTGAAGCTGTTACACCCGGAAAATCGGACAAGCCGCTTGTGGATAAACTTAAAAGGGAAGCAACAGTACAACAACAATTAGTCGCCAAAAAGCATGAGCTTGAGAACGCAAAATATAGCCATTCCAGGGATACAGAGAAAATGTCTGCTTTGAAAGCTGAACTTAAGGCTCTTCAATCCTCAAGGGAAGACTTTACCTCCGCATTAAAAAAGCAAAATGATTTGGAAAGAAGCAGCCAAGTCCTGGCTATTCTAAGGGGCGAGGCAGAGGGCGAATTGAACGAAGAAGATGCAAAAGCCCTTTGCAGAATGATCGAATTAGAATACGGCCTGAGACCAACAGAAAATGCGATAGCACACAAGCTGCCATTCTATAAGGGTTCTTCAGCTGCAGAACAAGATCATAACCGACAACAGTTTTGGGAAGCTTTACAAAGCCCTAATTGGCGTGCTCTACGCATTGGAGGGGGTATACATTGGTGGGTTTATGTACGAAATCCTGATGGAACTGTTGACGAAATCAATGATTATACCACGACCAAGATGAATACCATGACTATGGATCAACTCTTTAACAGATTTAAGGAGCCGGGTGCATGGATCGACAAGCAAATTACTTTCTACGACAATAACCCCAATAACTTGTATTCATTTAAGGAATAGGTAAAGAGTGGATACAGCCATTATGTTTCGCGATAGCGAAACCGCTGAGATCCTCGAGGATGATGTCCTAGCGGTTCTGCAAGCGCTACGGCATTGAACAAAAGGTGCGCCGCCTTCTCGAATTGATCGAGAGCCAATGGACCGTTATATACGCCGATATCCTGGCTTCCATTTGTGCTAAATCCATTACGGCCATCGAAATTCTCTGCTCCCGTCATATTCACTTTGACTTGGATATGATCCTCATACAATCCGGGGGGAACCTCTCCCCGCGCGACGTAAGCCGGATATCCCTCGTGTCCGGTGTCCAACCAAAAAGCGATCTGCCTTGCTGCCCTTGTCCAGTCAATACCGCACGCAAATGCGAACCGCAATGACTGGGTATAGTCTTGCTTTGCATAAGAGGCAAATAAACAGGCAAATCCTTCCGCAAGCTCTCTTCCGAATTGCTCGATCAATGCCTGATTTTGCCACTGGAGGCTTCCCTCATTCATGTGCCGTTCGGCCAGGATAAGCATGTCAATCAATAATACACTTGACAGAGCATTCATTTGATAAAAATATTTAATCGTCCCTTTTTCCTTCTTTTCCAACCCATGCATATCCTGTATGCGATCTGTGACTGTATCGTCCTCGTCATAATATAACAGCGCATCCCTCCAATCGGTTATCCCTGTCAGCCGGGCATTTGGATATTTTGTTTTGACAAAAGGCATTTCCAAACGACCGCCGCCTCCGGCTGGATTGAACACCACCGCAGATTCCGTGTGTATTAGACGTGCCATTACATCGACTAATAGTACATACCGGCGCGATTGGCGATGGTTATGGAACATGGCAGCCAAATCGGGATAAATCCCCAACCGGATAAGTGTGGCTGCATCGTGCAATGTTGTACTCCTTGCTTCCCTATATTTTTCAGCAGGGACATCCTGTAAATATTCGTATGTGGCCGGGAGAGTCTTATAGTGGAAGACAAATTTGTTGTTCAGTCCCCCCAGCTTGTTCTGATAAGGGTGAAATGCCAAAGGCAACTGCCTGACTGCGTATACACCGATTGGCTCGATGATCTGACTTTTGAAATCTGCTGCCAACATACGCAGCGCCTTGCATACACTATGTTCCTGAGCAAAGTAGTCATATTTTTCCCCAGGTTTTAAAAATTTGAACGCATCGCAAACTTTTCCGCGAGTCACAACGACAGTGCGTCCCAATAAGCGAACGTTAGCATCATCCGCGATCTTCAATGTCTCCATCCCAACGGGAATAATTTGCGCATTAAAAGCCTTCAGCAATGTTTTATGCTGAACATTACATGAACGCCTGGGAAGTTGCAACAGATCTCCCATTTGGGTCATCAGGGCAAAAACCGTATCTGCATAATTTGTTATTGACCCGCCTCCCGGCTGAATGCGTATAACTTTTGCATGCATATAATCTTGGACCAGCATACACATAAACTCAGGATGTGCAAAAAAATAATGATTGATCCGCACCATGTCATCGTGTTGCAGAGCAGAAAAAAATTTTTCAATATTGACCGGTTCTTTCCTTTTTTGTGCAATCAATTCCTGATGCTGCCTTTGCAGTGCCCCAAGGACCAAGGATGCCAGCGGCGATTCAGGGATCATATCGCAAATATTTTTAGGAATAACTGTATCCCAAAATGAAGTCAGAAAAACCAAAGGGTTTTCTTTCCTGCTAACTGGAAGATCTATTTTAGATCTTGGAACACTCTCTGGATGATATCTCCTTTTACCATCGCCAGCAACGATGGGGTGACTATTTTTCTTTGCAATGGGTTCCCTAAAAATATCTTTTAACACGGGATCTTTGCAAAAAGCCTTGCGCCACGTTTTCCTGCACTCATCTGACATATGTTCAGCAATCAGTCGTATTGTCGATTGATCAGGATTAAGGAGAACAACACTCAAGAGCGCCTGCAAATTATTGTCGCCCGGAAAAGTACTGCGGCACTGCTCAACATTGGGAAACCGGTCGGTGAGCTTTGCTTCTGAAAGTACAAGGATGTCGATTATTTTCAGAGAAAATCTGGTCAATTTCCTGCAATTATACTCCAATGCATTATTGTTATTTATATCACTATGATGAATATCAAATCCAATATCTCTGAGTGCCTCCCCGTCAAGGTATAGGACTGCGTTAGTAAATAGTAATGTTTGGCGATGAACAGGATGGGCCAAGTTCGGATCGAATCCTAACTTTTTCACTTGCAGGAGTTCTCTGGAGGAACAAACTCCATCAGGCATCATTCCATAGAGATGGAATTTTTCCTCATCATAACACGTTGCCATCGCCATCCAAATGGTATTTTTTTCTTTAATTTGCAGTTTCACCACATGGTCATGCAAACACTTTTTTGTTGTCCGATCCCAAACCTCTACATCGGGTAAGTCACGCAAATGGACAAAGAGTTTAGCTGTTTGGCTCAATGTATCTGTCTTTAAAACTACTTTACTATAAACACAAACCAGAGGATCGACATTTGATCGCAACGAGGCCGCCATATCGCCGGCCAAGGCTGGGCATCTGGTAAAAAGGTTGCCAAGCCACTCGCTTTCTCTCAGATTCCAAAATAGAATCTCCACATCAGTCGCAATTTGTTCTACGACAAAATCTGGTATGCACTTCGCATCGATCAGTTTGATCAGAACCTCCCTGAATAGCTTTCCAGATGGTTTTGCCAGGAAATTTCTGGCAATCAGCAGGATCCCATCAGTCTTTTCCTCTATGATTCTTGCAATCACTTCCCTAAGAGCCGCCTGGACATTACCATCTTGCTGGATGAGAATGAAGAAATTTTCCCAATGGTTCGAATCCATATCATTGCCATCGATGGCATAAAAATCCTCTGTTGCAATGTCAACAGCGACTATCAAAAGCACTTCCTTCCAGTCCGACTGTTTTCCCTCAGAAACATCTACAGATTTTTTTAATAAAAACCGAAGCATAGAGATCTCACTCGAATGGAACTCAGCCCCTTTCTCGTATAACCAAAGAAACATGTCGGGAGTCTGAACTAAAGCCAAAATAGATTTTCCATCCGCATCCAACGCATTCAAATCCGCTCCAGCTTCTACAAGCGCTTTGAAAAAAAGAATGTCACCGCATGTAAAAGCCCGAAAAACCCACTCTTTTTTATTGATAAATGCAAGGAGGAATCTCTGATCTTGATCCGGAAGAGTTTTGAACTCCCCTTTAAGCAACCGAAGTTTCAATTCCTGGTAATCCGAGGCATACGCAAACCATTGATCGACATAAGGGTTGCATGGAGATAAAACAGAATTGACTAGCATAAAGTAATCCCTCTTTACATTAGGACAACTCTATATCTTTTTTTATTTTTCTACAATATTTGCTGGGGTAGGGCAGCAGGAAATGAATTATGCAAGAAGTCTATTTTTTTGCGTTTATGCCCATAGCAAAGCCACATGGGCGACATGGACCATATGAGACAATTGCAAAAGTCTTTGGACTAAGAGCAACCGATAATAATTCAACGCAAAGGCGCAAAGACGCAAAGATAAAAACAGGTTCAAGAATTGGCTTCACAGGCATAGTCAACGATTCTAACGATATAACGATATGAACGATATAACTCCTGTTAGCTAACGTATCTTAAGTTAAGCCGCTACTTAAAAGGCGATTTCGGAACGCTTTAAATCTCTTTAGCTCGCCTTTCAAGTAGCGGCTTAAAGCGTCTCACTTTTATCGGATTACCGATAAAAGTGAATGGGTCAAATCAAGCTTTAAATTTCCTTATATAGTCTTTTATCGTTTTTATCGTTATATCGTTATAATCGTTGATTATGTCTATGATGTATATCCTTGAAAGCTGTTTATTATCTTTGCGTCTTTGCGCCTTTGCGTTGAATATTTCGCCAACCATGAATAATCTAAGACTTTTGCAATTGTCTCATATCGTCCATGCCATCCATATTGTCCATTGACTCCATCACTATTAATCGAAATCGAAGACAAGCTTCTCTTCGATCTCGCGATCGACAAATTTCTTGACGCGTTTGTGGTGCTCGAAACCTGTACCGCCGGGGATGATATGTCCCATGATCACGTTTTCTTTAAATCCTAGCAGATAATCGGTCTTACCTGCACAGGCAGCTTCTGTAAGAACACGTGTCGTATCCTGGAAGGAAGCCGCGGAAATAAAGGAATCGGTGCTAAGGGACGCTTTTGTGATTCCCAAAAGGACCGGCGTTGCTTGTGCCGCCTTACCCCCTTCATGCACGATTTTAGTGTTTTCGGTTTCAAATTCTTTTTTATCGATCTCTTCGCCAAACAACAAACTTGTATCGCCGGGATCTGTGATACGCACCTTCTTGAGCATCTGTCTGACGATAATCATGATATGCTTATCGTTAATGTCGACCCCTTGAAGACGATATACTTCCTGCACCTGATTTACTAAGTACTTCTGCAGTTCGCGCACACCGCAAATATCGAGAATTTCATGTGGATTGACCACACCATCCGTTAATTGCTGTCCCTTGATCACATGGTCGCCGCGTTGGACGATCAGGTGTTTTGTATGGGGAATTAAATGTTCCTCTTCCATTCCCGAAATCTCATCGTGGACAACGACGATCCGCTTATTTTTTTGCACACCGCGGAAATCGACAATTCCATCGATTTTAGCAATTTCAGCAGAATCTTTTGGTTTTCTCGCTTCGCAAAGCTCGGCAACGCGAGGCAGACCGCCCGTAATATCCTTTGTCTTCATGGCAGCGCCGGGAATTCTTGCCAGCAAGGTCCCTGCAGTTGCATAGTGTCCCTCGGCAACGGAAATAATCGCACCGGCAGGAATCGGGTATGTACCGATCAGATCTTCGTACTTTTCATCGGCATAGATGACAATCTGAGGATGCAACTCACCTCGATGCTGCTTTACGATAAGCTCAGACTGACCCGAATGTTTGTTCACATCGCGCTCGGTAGAAATCCCCTCGACAAGGTCTTCATAACGGACATATCCCGGGCGATCGCAGATGATTGGCACGTTGTGCTGTTCCCATTCGGCAATTTTCATCCCCTGTTTTACTTTTGAGCCGTCTGCAAGTAAGATCTTTGTGCCAAGCTCTACCTTAAATTTTTGGAGAGGTTCAATAGATTTTGTGCTTAATAGCTGTTTATACTCTTCAAGCGGACGACCCTCATCGCGCACAATATTCAAATAACCGTTCTTATTCAGAGCTACCCATTGTCCTTCCGCATTTTGCACAATGCGCAAGTCCATATAAATGAGAAGCCCTTCATTTTCGGCAATAATTTCAGGGACAAGTCCTGCAGAGGCAATACCGCCTAAGTGGAACGTACGCATCGTCAACTGCGTTCCAGGCTCTCCAATCGATTGGGCCGCAATGATACCCACTGCCTCGCCCATGCTGACATTGCGCCCGTTTGCCAAATTAATGCCGTAACATTTAGCGCAGACCCCTCTTTTTGTTTCACAGGTAAGAACTGATCTGATTCGCACATTTTTAATGCCGGAATCATCGATCGCTTCTGCCTGAAGGATATTCAACGTATCTCCGCTACGCGCAAGGATTTTTGTATTGTCGCCCGGAAGATAGATATCATCACATACTGTGCAGCCGAAAATACGGTCTTTTAAAGGGAGAAGCTCTTCTTGGCCCTGAGTGATCGCTGACACTTCAATACCGTTCAAGGTTCCGCAATCTTCTTCTGTAATAATCACATCCTGGGCTACGTCGACAAGTCGTCTTGTCAGGTACCCGGAGTCGGCAGTTTTAAGAGCGG
Organism: Chlamydiota bacterium; assembly: GCA_013287905.1. Taxonomy (GTDB): domain Bacteria; phylum Chlamydiota; class Chlamydiia; order Chlamydiales; family Parachlamydiaceae; genus JABDCW01. The sequence continues at coordinate 7,853 of JABDCW010000007.1, forward strand.
TGTCCGCTAAACCTTTACGCGCACCGTGAGAGGAGATAGAAAATTCAAGGACTGTCAATCCTTCGCGGAAATTGGAGGTAATGGGAGATTCGATAATGGCACCGGAAGGTTTAGCCATAAGTCCCCTTAACGCTCCCAGCTGCTTGATCTGAGATTTATTTCCACGCGCGCCGGAATCCATCATGAGATAGAGCGGGTTCTTCTTGCTGTTATTCACCTCTCCGATAAGGGAGAATAATTCCTCTGATAAGATATCAGAGACTTCTGTCCATATGCTGATCGTCTTAGAATGTCTTTCCCCATCCGTGATCACACCATCTTCATACTGCTTCCTGACAATTGCGACACGCTCATGAGCATCTGTCAGAATCTTTTGTTTCATCGCAGGAATGCGCACATCGCAAACACCCATAGACAACGACGCTTTCGTCGCCTCTGTAAAGCCAAGCGTCTTAAGATTATCGAGGAAACGAACCGTCACTTCCAATCCAACCTTTTTATAGCATTGCATGATCAATTCGCCCATTTTCTTTTTGGGCAGGCTGTAATTTTGAAACCCAAGTTCCGGCGGAACAATGGTATTAAATAAGACACGGCCGGGGGTTGTTTCAATGATGCTCCCTTGGGGGGTACGCAACTTGATCAATTCGTGAATACGAAGCCCGCGATTATAATATACCCTTGCAGTGGCACTGGATTTTTTCTTATCCGCCTTTCCATCGCCCTCTTTCTCATACCAGTTGAAACTACCGCTATTGTTCAGGGCCTCGAGTACTTCAGATGTATCGCGGAATATACGGGTTTTTCGCCCATGATCTTCCGGAAAGTACATCGGATCGCACATCAGATAGTAAAGTCCAAGGGTCATATCCTGCGAAGGGACAGCAACTGGTTTGCCCGAAGAGGGAAGGAAGATGTTATCTGGGGCCATCATGAGCAGCTTAGCTTCCAATTGTGCTTCGATAGACAATGGAACATAAACAGCCATTTGGTCGCCGTCGAAGTCCGCGTTAAAGGCTGCGCAGACAAGAGGATGAACGCGGATGGCTTTACCTTCAATCAGCACCGGCTCAAATGCCTGGATACCCAAACGGTGCAATGTCGGCGCCCGGTTGAGCAGGACAGGATGTCCCTTGATCACTTCTTCGAGGACATCCCACACTTCCACAGCATGGCGTTGGATCATTTTCTTCGCCGAACGGATCGTATAAACATAACCTAAGTCTTTAAGCCGTTTAACAATAAAGGGTTCAAATAGCTCAAGAGCCATTAATTTCGGAAGACCGCATTGATTGAATTTCAATTCAGGACCGACGATGATGACTGACCTGCCGGAATAATCGACTCGCTTACCAAGTAAGTTTTGACGAAAACGCCCCTGCTTACCCTTTAACATCTCCGATAAAGATTTCAAAGGTCTATTGCCGGCCCCCATGACCGGATGACCATGGCGTCCATTGTCAAACAGGGCATCTACCGCTTCCTGAAGCATCCTCTTTTCGTTGCGGACAATCACCTCAGGGGTCTTGAGTTTTAAAATGGCTTTGAGACGATTGTTTCGATTGATCACACGTCGATATAGATCATTGAGATCGGAAGTGGCAAAACGGCCGCCATCGAGAGGGACAAGCGGGCGCAAATCAGGTGGAATCACCGGAACGCAAGAGAGAACCATCCATTCGGGCTTGTTTGTAGAAGAGAGAAAACTCTCGACAATCTTTAGCCGCTTGGATAATTTAATACGCGCCTGCAACGATTTGGACTTACGGAGTTTTTCTTTCAGATCGATCAATAATGAGGCTAAATCTTCACTGCTAAGCAAATCGCGAATCGCCTCGCCGCCCATCTTGACAACGAAAGCATCGCGACCATATTTTTCTTCTGCTTCGCGATATTCCGCATCATTTAAGAGCTGTTTTTTTTCCAAATCAGTTTGTCCCGGATCGATCACGACATATTCTTCATAGTAGATCACGCGTTCTAAGTCGGCTGAAGTCATTCCAAGGACATTACCGATGCGCGAAGGCATGGTTTTGTAGAACCAGATATGCACAACAGGTACAGCCAGATCGATGTGGGCCATCCGCTCGCGTCTGACTTTGGATAAAGTGACCTCAACGCCGCAGCGATCGCATACAATCCCCTTATGCTTAATTTTCTTATACTTGCCGCAAGCACATTCCCAATCCCTTGTCGGACCAAAAATTTTCTCACAGAACAGCCCGCCTTTTTCCGGTTTGAATGTCCGGTAATTGATTGTTTCCGGCTTTTTAACCTCTCCTTCAGACCAGTCATAACGGATCGTATTGTCCGAAGCAATTTTGATCGACAACTTATCAAACTGCGCATTATGCTGTATGTTCGCTTGAGTATTTTTTGCCATGCCTGTCCCCTATTTAATTATTTATTGAGAGATCGAGTTTGCCAACAGAATCTGATGGAACTGAATTGGTTTCTCTTTCTAAGATTTCAGTTCTCAAATCCAAACATAAGCCTTGCATCTCTTTTACCAAAACATTGAATGATGCAGGTGTACCTGATTTCAGGAAGTTATCTCCTCTAACAATTGAAGCGTATATGTCTGTGCGCCCTGTCACATCATCAGATTTTACCGTTAATAATTCCTGAAGAACGTGTGCCGCACCATAGGCTTCAGCGGCCCATACCTCCATCTCTCCGAAACGCTGACCACCCATCTGCGCTTTACCACCCAAAGGCTGCTGAGTGACCAATGAGTATGGTCCGATCGCTCTCGCATGGATCTTATCCGCCACCAGGTGGCTCAATTTCAGGAGATAGATATAGCCGACAACCAGCGGATTATCAAAGCGCTCTCCCGTGCATCCATCATAAAGATAAAACTTGCCATCCCCGGACAAACCTTGCTCTTTCATCATTTTCCAAATTATTTCCTCAGGAAAACCTTCAAAAACAGGGCTTTGCACATAAATGCCGGCACGCTTGGCGGCAAATCCCAGGTGTGTTTCGAAAAGCTGCCCCATATTCATACGGGAAGGAACACCAAGAGGATTTAAGATCACCTCAATTGTCTGTCCATCGTCCATATAAGGCATGTCAGCTTCCGGCACAATTTTTGAGACAACGCCCTTGTTACCATGGCGTCCCGCCATTTTGTCTCCCACCTGCAATTTGCGCTTCGACGCGACGTAGACCTTAACCTGACGGATAATTCCCGGATCGAGATCGACATCCCCTTTACGCATAAACTCCATTTCGGTTTTATGCTGCGTTTCTAAAGTCTGCATTTCAATTTGAAAGTCATGCAGCATCTGATGCAACGTATCATAAAGACTGTTGCGAGGCATGAGCAGATTTTCAATTGCCTCTTTTTCGAGATTCAGCAAGACATCTTGCGTGATCATTTCTCCTTCATGAACCAATACTTCACCCGTTTTTCGATGAACGATCATCGCCGGGGCTATTTCATTGAGAAGCAAAGCTCCCGTACGTTCGTGCCGGTTCGTCCTAAGTTCAATTTGCTTTAATTTAAATTCTTGTTGAATATCTTTAATTTTTGACGCTTCTTCGACGAGTTCTTCTTCCGTTTTCGACAGGCGATCGCGACGGCTGAAGATCTTGACGTCCATCACGACCCCTTCTGTTCCTGGAGGAACAACTAAAGAGGCGTCTTTGACATCGGCAGCTTTTTCGCCGAAAATGGCTCGTAACAGACGCTCTTCTGGAGCCAATTCCGTTTCTGATTTTGGAGTGATCTTACCAACTAAGATATCTCCCGGCTTGACTTCAGCTCCTATACGGATGATTCCATCGTCGCCGAGGTTGATCAGCATCTCATCGGGAAGCCCAGGGATATCCCGCGTGATCTCTTCCTTTCCAATCTTTGTATCGCGGGTTGTCTGTTCAAATTCCTCGATCACAATAGAGGTGAATGCATCCTCCTTGACCAATTTTTCAGAAATGATAATCGCATCTTCGAAGTTATAGCCAAACCATGGCATAAACGAAACTAGTACGTTTTTACCAAGGGCAATTTCTCCTTTGTCGATAGCAGGTCCATCAGCAATGACATCCCCAGCATGGACTTCGTCCCCTATCTCGCAAAGAGGCGTTTGATTAATGCATGTCCCGGCATTCGATCGCAAAAACTTTTTCAGATGATAGGTCTTCTTTTCCAACTGATTGCCCTTAGGCACAATTTCGATTTTAAAGCCGTCGACATAAGTCACTTTGCCATCTTCAGTTGCGATCACCACTGAACCTGAGTCCCTTGCCGCGCGACCTTCTAATCCGGTACCGACTAAAGGCGCTTCCGGCTTTAAAAGCGGCACTCCCTGCCGTTGCATGTTAGAACCCATTAATGCCCGGTTAGCATCGTCATGTTCGAGGAACGGAATTAATCCGGTCACTATCGAAACGAGCTGTTTTGGAGAGACATCCATATGGGTGATTTTATTTGAATCGACCTCAAAGGGCTCTCCCTTATACCTCGCCCAGCAAATCGGATCCTTGAACATGCTATATTCATCGAGCTTCGCAGAAGCCTGTGCGATCACACATTTCTCTTCCTGGTCTGCCGTCATATACTGAATTTCTTCGGTCACTACATGGTCGCGTACGATTCGATAAGGGGTTTCAATAAAACCAAACTCGTTGATCTTTGCAAAAGAAGACAACGAAGTGATCAAACCGATGTTCGGTCCTTCCGGAGTCTCAATTGGACAAATGCGTCCATAATGACTGGAATGCACGTCGCGCACCTCAAAGCCTGCCCGATCCCGGTTAAGACCTCCAGGACCCAATGATGACAGCCTCCGTTTATGTGTAAGCTCAGCGATCGGGTTAGTCTGGTCCATAAATTGAGATAATTGAGAACGACCAAAGAAATCTTTAAGTACACCTGCAAAACCTTTTGCTGAGACAATTTTTCCTGGGGTCAATGTATCTGAGGTAAAGTCAAAGAGATTCATTCTTTCGCGAATAATTTTCTCCATCCGGGCCAAACCAACACGGCATTGGTTTTGAATCAGCTCGCCAACAGAACGGACACGTCGATTTCCTAAATGATCGATATCATCGATGGAGACGTCTTCTGCTCCTTGCTTTAATCTGATCAGGTACTTCAAGGCATTGATCACATCTTCTTTAATTAATGTGACTGTTTCCAATACCTGATCGTTTATAGGTAACCCTAATTTTGAATTTAATTTGTAGCGTCCCACCCTCCCCAGGTTATACCGTTTGGGGTCGAAAAATAAACGCATCATTGCCGAACGTGCGTTAGATAAAGTGGCAGGTTCCCCAGGACGAATTTTACGATAAAAATCCTTCAATGCCGACTCATAGGAATCTGTCGTATCTTTAGCAAGCATTTTAATGATCGGATGATTTTCATCTGCATCATCTGCAATGTGAATAGAATCTAAGCCGGCATCTACCATCCGTTTTAACATGGCTGTTGTTAACTTTTCACCGGCCTTTCCAAAACTTAAAGAATTATGGGCATCGATCACATCCTGCGCTAAAATTTTACCCACAAACTTATCGATGTCCTTACCGGATTTAATTTTTACTTTATGCGTGTGAAAGAACTCATCGATGATGTCTGCATTTGTCGAAAACCCAAGCGCCCTGATAAATGTTGTAGCTAAAATTTTACGGCGGCGTTTCTTTCTGTCGATATAAATATGGATCAGGTCGCCGATATCAAAGGCACCTTCCAACCAACTGCCGCGATAGGGAATAATGCGAAATGAATAAATTAGATTGCCGCGCGAATGGCGCTCCTGCTCAAAAGAAATACCGGGAGATCTGTGTAATTGTGAAACGATGACGCGCTCAGCTCCATTGATGATAAAGGTCCCTTTATCGGTCATCACAGGGATAGTCCCCATGTACACTTCTTCTTCTTTAATTCCCGTTTCATCGGTAAGACGGAATCTCACCTTCAGGATGACATTATAGGTAATGCCCCGGCGAACACATTCTTCTGGAGTAAACTTGGGAACACCTAAACTATAGGAAATGAATTCCAAAATTGTTTTTTCATCATAAGACTTGATCGGAAAAATTTCATTAAACACCTCTTGCAATCCAAAATTTCCACGCTCTTGCGGAAATTTATTTGCTTGAAGAAATTGGAGATAGGATTTAACCTGAATCTCAATGAGATTAGGCAAATCGATAATCTCACTTTTCTCAACAAAACTCACACGGTGTGGCGATCTTTTCAACATTATGAACAACTCCCTGGTGAAACTTAAGAGCTAAAATTTGACATGAGAGACAACTCTCCCATGGATTACAATACGAAATAAAGACTAATTATACCGAACGTGATTCAAAAACCAATTTTTGAATCACGTTCGGTATAATTTGATTACTTGGGAAAAGGCTTGCGAGCTGTTGTTAGTCGAATGACTCATATAACTTTAATGTACTTTAGTTTTGCTTAACTCCAGCCAAATTTTGCCTGCATTAAAAAAAAATCATCTGGGGTCTAATTGCACAATTGTATGAACATTTTATGCAATCAGACTCCAGAATCATCACTTTTGCAAACAAATCCCAAAAAAGAACTACAGTCCTTTTAATGTGACTTTAGCTCCAGCAGCTTCTAATTTTTTCTTAGTATCTTCAGCTTCAGCTTTTGGTGCTGTCTCTTTCACTACTTTTGGAGCTCCGTCGACAAGTTCTTTAGCCTCTTTTAATCCAAGACCTGTCAATTCACGGACAACTTTAATGATCCCAATTTTCTTATCTGCAGGTGCATCAGACAAGGTAATTTGGAAATCTGTCGACTCAGTGGCAGGTGCGGCTGCTGCGGCAGGAGCCGCTGCTACAGCAACAGAAGCAGCGGCAGCCTTGACGCCCCACTTTTCTTCCAATGCAGTCTTTAATTCAGCCATTTCTAAAACGCTTAACTCGCTAAGTGCTTTTACTAATTCTTCTTTTTTGTGACTCACGGTAATACCTCTTTGATTTACTTAAATAATTATTTACTCAGATTGTTTAGATTTATTCTCTAAGCAATGCATAACACTCGTTAATAATGCATCCATTACAGCTAATGTTTGCGACATCGGAGCTTCCAATGTAGCCAGAAACTGAGCTCGCATCTCAGGTTTAGATGGGAGTTTGGATAATTTTTCTACGTCATCGCCGTTGTAAAGGATACCATCAAAACGCCCCGCTATTAAATCGATAGCCTCATCATTATCCTGGCTAAATTTTAATACCATTTTGGTCATTTCAAGTGGATCTTGAGCTGCGTACACGACACCGATATGTCCCGGGAGTGTAAATTTCAAGTCTAATCCCGCAGCGGCAGCTGCCTTAACCAAAAGACGTTTACGCATGACTTCCACTGTGCCGCCGATTTTAGATACACTTTTGCGGAACTCGTTGGCTTTATTGGCGCTGAGCTTTGAATAACTCATCACCACGAAAGATTTATAGTTCGCTATTTGATCTGTCAGCTCATCTAAAAGTAGCTGTTTTTCACGTTTCATAAGTATTCCTCCTTAAGCAATATCTAAATCGCGTGCATCAATTTTCAGACCGGGGCCCATTGTCGATGAAAGATACATTGACTTTAGGTATTGTCCTTTAGCAGTAGCCGGCTTAGCGCGTTGCACTGCATGGAGGAATGCCATCACATTTTCGTTAAGTTTATCCAATGTGAAAGACAACTTGCCAACAGCAACATTCAGTATTCCGTGACGGTCGAGCTTAAATTCTATTTTACCGCCTTTCAATTCAGCCACTGCTTTTGCGACGTCTGTCGTCACTGTACCCGTCTTAGGTGTTGGCATCAGACCGCGAGGGCCCAGTACCTTACCCAATTTACCAACTTCGCGCATCATATCAGGTGTAGCGATAACAGCATCGAAATCTGTCCACCCTGCATTAACTTTTTCAAAAAGTTCGTCACAACCCGCATAGTCAGCACCAGCATCTAAGGCCTCTTTTGCCTTATCTCCTCTTGCAAAGACAAGAATTTTAATCGTTTTACCAGTGCCATTCGGTAATGACACAGTTCCACGAATATGCTGATCAGATCTACGAGGGTCAACACCAATCTTCAGGGAAACGTCGAGGGACTGATCAAATTTCACCCCTTTACATTTCTGAAGGATATCGATAGCTTCATTACATCTGTATGTTTTTGCGACATCCAGAGATTTTGCTATCTCCCGAGTTCTTTTACTTGGCCGACCCATATTACCTTCTTATTGTTTATCTTAGAGCCTGTTCATATTTCTGACCGGATGACTTGTGTGTTCAATTCCGCTACAAATGCGCTAAAACTTAGGGCTTAGCCTTTTAGCAGGCTTAAAACAAAGCATCCAGATCATAGATTTTGAACAGGTTCTTACCCTAATGAACCAGATCAATTCCCATTGAACGAGCTGTTCCAACCACGATTCGGACCGCTGCATCAAGATCCGCAGCGTTCATATCCTGGATTTTTTCTTCTGCAATTTTTCTTGCCTGGTCTTTTGTCAATTTGCCAACTTTATCGCGGTTAGGCACAGCAGAACCTTTTGCAAGGTTTAATATTTTTAATAACATGCGCGAGACCGGCGGCTTTTTGCAATAAAATGTAAACGATTTATCTGCATACACAGTAATGACAACAGGCAATATATCACCTGTATTGCCCTGCGTTTTTGCATTAAATTCTTTACAAAAGGCCATAATGTTGACTCCGGCTGCTCCTAAAGCCGGCCCAATTGGAGGGGCCGGATTTGCTTTACCAGCTGGTATTTGCAACTTAATTATTTTAACAATTTTTTTAGACATAAGTTCCTCTACTATTTAATTCTCTACATTCCCTCAGAGCCTTCGGGAATTTCCTCTACTTGTGTAAACTCCAGATCGTCCACTCTTGTTTCTCGTCCAAAAATTGTCACTAAAACACTAAGGCGCCCCTTATCATGAAACACATCCGTAACAGTGCCAATAAAATTGACAAAAACCCCTTCAATAATTTTAACCTTGTCGCCTACGTTGATCTTATGCTTCTGAATGACAGTTTCTTTCTTACTTTCTAAATCGCGTAATATACTCTCGACTTCATGATCTGAAAGTGTTGTCGGTTTTTCTCCCCCTAAAAACTCAATCACATTGGGGATGTTTTTAACATAGTGCCAGGAATCATCTGACAGGGCCATTTTAATAAGAATATAGCCGGGCCACATCCTTTTTTCGACGATCTTCTGTTTGCCATTTTTCACTTCAGAAACATTTTCACTTGGCACTAACACTTGCTCAATAAAGTCAACGCTTCCTTGTCTCGAACTCTTATCTTCTAAAGCTTTTTTCACTTTCCTTTCTTGTCCGGAAAAGACCTGTACTACGTACCATTTATGCATATAACCACCCGGTATGATTTATCAATTCTTAAATTCCCAACAACTGCAAAAGGTTATTCAAAGAACTTAATACAATTTGGATCACAACATCCATCATGTAAATGCCCAACCCAAAAATCACTGTCATCGCCACAACAATTTTTGTATAAGAGCGTAATTCATTCGGATTAGTCCAAACAATTTTCTTAAATTCAGTTTTAACTGCAGCAAAAAAATCGACCAGCTGCCAAGCCTTGGCTGTTTTATCCTTTGCCTGGATAACGGCAGGTTTTGCAATTTGATGATTTGTTTTTGATTCCATTGTTCCTACTTCCATCACCATAATTTGAGCCCTTCAGCAAAAAGTTAACATGCATAATCCTTAAGTGAACCTGTTCAAACCTTAAGGTTCTTAGTGTACCTAAGGTTCTTAGTGCTATCGAGTGCGGAGGGGATCGAACCCCCGACCGACGGCTTTGGAGACCGCTGCTCTACCAGCTGAGCTACACACCCATAAGAAAACAATACCTTGAGTCACAAAATAAGCAACTCAAGGTATGCTACCTTCAACTTACTTTATAATTTCGGAAACTGTACCGGCACCGATTGTGCGGCCACCTTCGCGAATTGCAAAACGCATCCCTTTTTCCATAGCAACTGGTTGAATCAGTTTTACAGTAATTTCCACGTTGTCACCTGGCATTACCATCTCTGTTCCTGCTGGAAGTTCAACTGTCCCGGTCACGTCTGTTGTTCTGAAATAGAGCTGCGGACGGTATCCTGTGAAAAATGGCTTGTGGCGTCCCCCCTCTTCTTTCGTTAAGACGTAGATGGGGCCTTTAAATTCTGTATGGGCTTTGCATGTGTTTGGCGCAGCCAAAACCATTCCTCTTTCGAGGTCATTCTTTTCTAACCCGCGAAGCAAAATACCAACGTTTTCACCGGCTCTTGCTTCATCAAGAGTTTTGTTAAACATTTCAAGACCGGTAGCCACTGTATCGCGAGTCTCTTTAAGCCCCACAATTTGCAACTTATCGGCCATTTTAACAATACCGCGCTCAACGCGGCCAGTTGCGACTGTTCCACGGCCGGAGATTGAAAAAACGTCTTCAATCGGCATTAAGAAAGGTTTGTCAACTTCCCGTTCAGGAGTTGGAATTTTTTCATCAACTGCCTTCATCAGTTCTTTAATGCTTTCCACATATTTTGGATCACCTTCCAAAGCTTTTAATGCAGAACCACGGATGATCGGTACATTTTTATAGCCTTTGGACTCGAGAAGTTCATGCATTTCCATTTCGACGAGGTCGAGCAATTCCTGATCGCTGTCCCCTAGCATATCTACTTTGTTCAGGAAGACGACAATAGCTGGCACCTGCATCTGACGAGCCAGGAGAATGTGCTCACGCGTTTGCGGCATCGCACCGTCTGTTGCGGCAACAACGAGGATAGCCCCATCCATTTGCGCTGCACCGGTAATCATATTTTTAACATAGTCGGCGTGACCTGGGCAGTCTACGTGCGCATAGTGACGCTTTGCCGTTTCATATTCTACGTGAGTTGCGTTGATCGTAATTCCACGGGCTTTTTCTTCGGGTGTATTGTCGATGGAAGCGTAATCGCGATATTTTGCACCGCCCTCCTTTGCAAGCACCATGGTGATTGCCGCTGTAAGTGTTGTTTTGCCATGGTCAACGTGGCCGATTGTCCCGATGTTGACATGTGGTTTTGTTCTTTGAAATGTTTCTTTTGCCATCTCTTCGACTCCTGAATCCAGTTGTTTTTTTGGTTTGTCAGGTAGTTGCACTCGTGCACTACCCGTTTATCTTTTTGCCCAGAATAGGAATTGAACCTACGACCTTTTGCTTACCATGCAAATGCTCTACCACTGAGCTATCTGGGCAATCTTCTTTCTAATAGAGAGATTATACACAAACAACTTCAAAAGTTGGTTTTTTGCGTCGTTGCCAGCCGACGAATTTGAAACCTGCCTGCATCGCTCAACTTGTTCAAGTTGAGCTGCTTCAGCACCAGCTCCGCCTGGTTCAAATTCGAGGCGGCGCCTTGCAAAATTCCCAACTCTTGCAGTTGTTTGTGTATATAACTTCGAATAGGCCTTTTCAGTATTCTGTCGCTGTCTATCCGACAGTCGCAAATGAATTTGCCTAAACACTTAAGTTATTTATGTATAGCTCCCCAGTGTATAAGGTCGTGTAAAATAATGCAATACCTTTTGTGAATTTTTTATCTTTGACGAAAGGTAATCCGGGCTTTGGTTAAATCATATGGTGACATTTCCACCGTTACATTATCACCTAAAAGCACTCTAATATTTTTCATGCGCATCTTTCCACAAAGATGTGCCATAACGACCAGACCATTTTGGAGTTTTACTCTGAATGTCATATTGGGAAGGAGCTCTTCAACTTTACCTTCCACTTTTATTGTATCTTCTTTTGTCATGCCGCAACATCTATAAATTATGTAGAAAAAGGACTTCGAACGAATGTATAACAGATTAACATTTTTCCAATAAATGTCAAGAAGAAAAATTAGATTTTTTTGTAAAGGAGTTTGTAAAGGAGAAAAAAGACCCTAAATCAGCACTCCGTACTGGTATCGCCAGGCAAAGATTCCTGATGCATATACAACCGTAACGCCTCCTGCTTCATCCGTAAATGAATGCTGTGAAGGCCGTTTGCGCGGCTGGGCGTCAAACTCGCGGTTATACCCAACTCCTCTATAAAGGTAGGAGGACATTTTAAAATTGTTTCCGGAGTCTCTCCACTATATACATTGACTAAAAGAGCAGCAAGTCCTGCAGAAATTAAAGCATCTGATGCAGCAGAAAAAAACACACAACCATTTTCCAGCCTGGCCGTCAGGTACATCGTGCTTTGACACCCTTCCAGAATGTTTTCAGGGATTTTATCCTGTGCAGGAAAGGCTACAGCCTTACGCCCAAGTTCAATGATCTGCTCATACCTCTCATCTTGCGTTTTACACTGGTCAAAAATGAGCTTTATGGCCTGTTGCTTTTTTTCACATGATGTACATAATGGCATATACGAATTTCTCCTTAAGCGCATTTTATATAAAGTATAAATTTATTTCTAGTTATTTTTTCAGATATAATTCTCTATTGACTTTTTAATCTGCTTGTTTTATAATATTTTTTATTAGTAACTTAATAGATTAACAAGTTTATTTTTTTAGGAGGTCTCATGTTAAGGGGTTACAGTTCTTATGCTCTCGAACCTCAACTGTATACATGGAAAAATGCCCTGCTCTGGGGAAATTGCCGGGAGCATGGCAAAAAAGCTTTTGCATCCGGCATTTCGAATGGACGGCGGATCGTTCATCTTGCCATAGCTGCCATCGAGGCCATTCCTCTCATCGGTCAGATCGCTTCGGTTTTCGAAAAACTCATCATGAGCCGCGCGCTTAAGCAACCTAACCCTCAAAGGGGCAATACAAACCAACCGAACGGGGCTGCTTCACCAAACCAGACTCCCCCGGTAAATGCAGTCAACCTTATTTCAGACCCGCAGGCATGGGCGAACAACGAAAGCACCGATGCCACAACTGCAGAATCTCATTGGGTCGACTCTCTTGATGATGTTGTGGCTTGTGATCGCGTAGAAAACCCAAGACTAATGGTACCTTGCGGACATATGTTCGGCTTAGAGAATGTCAATGGCCTTCTTCTAAGCTCACGTAGTAACGCACCTCCTTGTCCAACATGCCGAGTTCCCATCGTCGATAATAGAGAAAGCCCCGAGTTAAACCGGTTGATCGTCGAAGGTGATAGCATTGTTAAGGATATTAAAAAGCTGGCTGCTGCTGTAGAGCAAGCAAAACGGGGAAATAAAGCAGCTGCTCTGGATACCAAAAAACTCGAATTATATCAAGTAGAAGCCCCGCAGGTATTGGTGCCTTGTGGACACGTAGACAGCTTAAAGAACGCCGAAACCCGTTTTGGTAAAAAAACCAGTGCAAGCGCTGTGCTTTCAGGTAGCTGTCAGGAATGTGCAAATCATGTAATCAACTATATGAAGAGTACGGACTTAAATAAGGTGATTGAACAAAGAAATAAGCTGGTTTCCCATTACACAAAACTAGCCTGTAAGGCAGAATACCTAAAAGCTGGTGGAGCACCTGTTGTTCCAGCTTCGGCACCGGTAGCAGAAGAGCCCATTCCAGTTGGGGAGTATCCAGGGAAATCTAGTGAATTTACTTGTAGTCGTCACTGGTCGCCATTAAATGAAAGAGAAAAAGCAGACCAGGAATACGCCGGGCAAAATTGGCGCATGGCATTTAAAGATCGTTCACAGCAGGGTATCTTATCTTATATAAGAGTTATGGGCTTTACCGACGGTCATATTGAAATATATTTAGCTTCGTCACGAAAAGACGATTTTGAAAAATATCTCAAAGAGCGGAAACTTTCTCTCGATCCAATATCGGGTAAAGTAACAAACGCTATTGACGGCGAGGGCAATCCGGTTATTGAAGGTAGAAAAACAAAAGATTCTGCAGGCCGTACAGTACCTATGGGGATATTCATAGCAAGAACAAAAGAGGAACTTAAATGGGCGGCAAACTTCATTGTATGTAATAACGCATTCCTAGATCACCATGCAGGAGAATACCAAGACAGTAATTTATTAAGCGATCTCATCCTGACCGAAGATAACTGGAGTTCTGTAACGGCAAACCACGAAGAATTCATAGCTAACGGAATAACAATGAATCGAAAAGAAGAAAGGATCGAAAGACTAAACGCAATGGCAATAAACGCCGCGCAACAGCCCCAGGCAGTTCGAGTGTAATTAGATACCCAACGTATACACAAGCAACTTCAAGAGTTGGTTGTGTATACGTTGGGTATACATACAAACGACCTGTAAAACCCTCAGAGTTCTAATTCCCGCCACCAGAACCATACTCATCCAGCAGATACTTTTTGCGGACACTTAAAAACTGCGAGCGTTCCTTGCTTTGCAGGCCGCAAAGCTTCCAGGCAATATGCTTTTCCTCGGTCAATATTCTATACGCTTCCTCATTTCCCAATAATGTACACAGGACCGATTTTTGTTTCTTTGCCGCATTGACGGCATCTTTGAATTTGGCAGGATAGAGGCTCTTTAATAACCCGATCAATAAAAACTGCGTACTGACCGGTTTATACACAGAAGGGTCGGTGACTACAATCAATACTCCCTGGCACGCTTCTTTTGCATGTCTGCCAAAATTGGGAGTAAAATAAAAGGGACGAAAGAACACCCCGGGAAATGCTTGCGCATTTAACTGATCGGCAAATAGGATGGCATCGATCCATGGCGCCCCCACAATTTTAAAGGGCATTGTGTAGCCAAGTCCCGTATTGACAATTTGGAGCTCGCCCAAAATCCCGGTAGTTGGATAAAAATAGGCAGTCGTAGCTTCCGGTATGTAAGGACTTGTCGGAATCCACGATAAACCGGTGTCTTTGAACGTCATCTTTCTCGACCATCCGCGCATAGGGATGACGATTAATTGACAACCTATGTTGTACTCCTGATTAAAGTAACGGGCAAGCTCACCCGCTGTCATCCCATGGCAATAAGGGACATTGACATAGCCAATTGTCGACCGGTGTTTTTTATCGAGAAGCAATCCATCGACAACAACCCCGTTTATCGGATTTGGGCGATCGAGGACACAAAACTGCACATGATTTTTTGCACATGCTTCCATCGCATAAAACATCGTGGAAACATATGTATAAGAACGGGATCCGATATCTTGAATATCGTAAATCAAAAGATCGATCCCTTTTAGCATTTCACCAGTTGGCCGCATATTTTTGCCATACAGGCTGTAAATGGGAATATGATCGGCATCAAAAGCATCCTCTATTGTTTGCGATGCTGATATAGACCCATTGATCCCATGCTCCGGCGCAAAAAGGGCAACGAGCGAAAAGGACTTTGTTTTGGAGTAAGCTTTAAGAACATCCACTGTCGATATGAGCGAACTATTGACCCCCGTCTGATTGGTGATCAATCCAATGCGCTTGCCTTTTAACAGATAACTATATTCCTCCGTCACCAACCGGTCTATACCCAGCTTCACCACAGGAGCCGCAAAAACAGCCACAGGAAGGATGTATAGTAAGAGACAGATAATCACCACAGAGCCCACAGAGAACACAGAGGGAGTAAATTTATAAATTTTTCTCTGTGTTTTCTGTGGGCTCTGTGGTAATAAATCTGTTAACCCTAAAACTTGCATTGTCGTAAGCCTATATAAAATATGATCACACTACCAGGATAATAGAAATGCAAGTACCAGGGCAATGCCGAAAAGGAAATGGACAGCAATCCCTAAGGCAAACAATTTGTTATAATAGGTTCTCAAAATCATGATATCTTGTCCAGAGTACTCTGTTTGCGAGTATAACGGCAAGGGCTTTGTTGCCTGGCGAAGAAATAGGACGACCAGTGGAAGAAGACAAAGAGGCAAAAGTGCAGCCAGAGGAAATCCAGTCTGTAACCATAACAAATTAATCAAAAAGGGGAAGATAATCAAAAATCCAATTTCTCTTTGAGCGAAATTTAACCCAAATCGCACAGCCAGCGTTTTTTTATTGACGGCCCTATCCGCCTTGAAATCCCGGTAATTATTCAATGCATTGGGCAAAATGGCAAGGCATCCCATTTGAAAAGCCAATAAAAACGAAGAGGCATTGATCATACCTGTCAGGACATAAAACCCCGTCAGTATACAGACGCCGCCATAAAACAATAAGATAAACACTTCGCTCAGACCATTATAGGAAATGGGATAAGGCCCGCCGGTGTAGCAATAGCCGCAAACACATGAAAGCAAAACAAGAAAAAATACGGCATTTGAAACGGGTAGCATCCATGCGATCAGACAAGCAGCAATAAACGCACCAAATCCCGCGGCTTTCACAGATCTCTTTGACAGAAGCCTTAAGCGAATGACTTTTAATTGCCCTAAAGGATTAACACTGTCTCCCCCTTTTTCGAAATCGATGACATCGTTGATCAAATTGGTCCCTATAGTGATTAACACCGAAACGAACCAGGCTCCCAATGCAATCCCCCATGACAGCTTTTCTGTGAACCTGGAGGCTAAACTTACACATGTCATGACCTGGATCGTCGGGATCAAAAGCGTCTTCACCCGAATTGCCGCCATCCAAGCTTGAATCATCTCTCTTGTGTGGCCCCATCTGGCAGAAAAAATCGCCATTTTAGACATGATTGCTCCTTTTCTTCATTGATTCCTTCTTTTTTATCGCTTCGCGGACAGTTGTTATGCTATGCTGACCGCTTGCATTTTTTAAAGGGGCAAAACAGATCTCCCTTTTGCACATCAACACATCTACTTTGGAAGCTGCCGGAAGAACATCAAAAATAAAGGTCTCGAATTTCCATGCAAAGGGAGGGCCCTTAAGGATATCTTTATGTATAGCGATGCTCTTTACTTCCTTAAAAGCTTTATGCAGCGGCATCTTCCAATTGCACTTTTCGAGATAAGCGATAAAATCCATGGTAAACTCAAATAAACTGATGTTTGCACAACGGTAGACCAATGTCCCGTCATCATTTCGGGCATGTTTGCACTTGTCTGAAATCTCCGAATATTCAACGATGGCCGTTTTCCCTTGTTCCTTAACGATCAGCCCCACATTTTCCTCAGGATCGGTCCGTTCGATGCATTTCATCACCACATCGCTATTGCAGCGTATGTGATAACCGGTCAGTTCTGGATCAAAGGGATCTGCCAGCGGATTATCTACGGGAATAAAATTAAGGTAGCGGACCCCTTCGGCATACCACCTTTGCCAAATACCGCTCGTATAAAATGCATGCAAAGCCCCTCCATTGCCATCCGGAGCTTCAACAACTTCACCGGAAAGAGTTAGGATCACCCGCCCCTTTTCGTCCAATAATGGCAGCGACCCCTGCATAAAAAACGACAACTGATCGATTTTCAGTCCAAAATAGTGGTTTTCTGTAAAAAAAGCGACAGTTTGCTCGTGGTTTTGCTCCGAAGTCATGATTGCGGCTTTGAGAGGGGTATGGGCCTTCAGGCTTGCGTCGATCACCTGCTCGGCAAATAGTTGAAAAAGGGATTTGTTTGATCCTTCCATGATGGGGAATATCCCCTTTGGCCCATCAAACCTTAGCCTTGAGCCCTGCCCTCCTGCGACCATCAGACAGCCTACAAGACCTTTCTCAAGCGCACGCGTTCCCGTTTCTTCATCGTTATCATTGCCGGCATGGGAAAATTCGGTAAATGGCGCAATCTGCAGGGGCGTAAAGGCATTTTGTTTCAATAGTTTTTGTTGCGCAAGCAACATCTCTTGATCGATATGTTTGAATACCATTGAATTTTTCTTTATACTAATTTCTTCAAAATAGCTGAAACAACCTCATCGACCTCTATCCGCTTCATGCAGCGAAAATCAATCGGGCAAATTTTTTTATAACAGGGAGAGCACTCTACATGCTTATGAATGACTGTACCGCCGCCATAGGGCCCTGTTTTCACATCGCTTGTCGATCCAAATAGTGCGACTAAGGGTGTCCCCAGCGCAGAAGCAATATGCATGGGTCCGCTATCATTTGTCAGGAAGACCGAACACCGTTGGATTAAAGCCATCAATTCCCTGAGCGACGTTTTCCCCGCAAGATTGATAACACGGTCCCCCAATCCATTGATAATTTTATCGACTAAAGGAACTCCGCTTCCATCGCCAAAAAAAAGGATAATCGTTGAAGGGTCTTTCAAAAGACGGCTCGTCACTTCGCGAAAACGTTCGGGAAGCCAGCATTTCGCGAGTCCGAAAGCAGCCCCCGGATTGATGCCAATAATCTTAGAAGTATTTATGTCTACCCCTCTTGACTGCAAAAATTTTTCACTGTCTTCCTTTTCTTCATCGGATATATAAAGCTGCGGCGGTGTCGATGAAACTTCTATTCCAAAAGGGAGCAAAAGGGATTTATAGGTCTTGACAAGATGCTGCGTCTCCATATTTTCCGGATAGGGAACAGGCCGATTCAAAAGGCAGCTTCGCAAGTTGGCAGAAAAACCTGTCCGGTTCTGCACCCCCCCTCGCCAAAACCACCAGGCAGATGAAAAAGAATTCGTCAACAATATCCCTAAATCATATTCTCCCCGTTTTAGATCATCGACAATTTCAGAGCGTCTAAGGGAATGGATCCATCCGCTTACCTTTTTAAATGAGTAGATTTCATCGATGTGTGGATCATATTTAAGCAATGGGGCGACATTGGATTGGCACATTGCTGTGATAAAGGCATTTGGCCACTTTACTCTGACATCTTGCAAGACCGGCGTTGCCATTACAAGATCACCGAGCCAATTTGGCATGCGGATAATGATATTTTTTGGATCTTTCACAGTTCCATTCCTGGTTACATCGCGTCAAGACGAGTCTTTGTTTTATGGACATTGGACGGCTTGGACAATTTGTCCGTGCCGTCCATGAGAGACAATTGCAGAAGTCTTAGATTACTCAGGGCTAGCAAAACATTCAACGCAAAGGCGCAAAGACGCAAAGATAAAAACAGGTTCAAGAATTGGCTTCTAACGTATCTTAAGTTAAGCCGCTACTTAAAAGGCGATTTCAGAGCGCTTTAAATCTCTTTAGCTCGCCTTTCAAGTAGCGGCTTAAGGCGTCTCACTTTTATCGGGTTACCCGATAAAAGTGAATGGGTCAAATCAAGCTATAAATTTCCTTATATACTGTCTTTATCGTTTTTATCGCTATATCGTTATAATCGTTGATCATGTCTGTGACGTATATCCTTGAAAGCTGTTTATTATCTTTGCGTCTTTGCGCCTTTGTGTTGAATTATTATCGGTTGCTCTTAATCCAAAGACTTTTGCAATTGCCTCATGTAGTCCATATCGTCCATATCGTCCATATCGTCCATCTCGTCCATCTTACCAGAAAAAGAGATTTCTTAAAAAGTGCCACGCAAAAAAAGCTTGTGAAAAACATGACCTTATGACAAAATGGGATTTCTTTCGCACTGGTAGCTCAACAGGATAGAGTACCCGGCTACGAACCGGGAGGTTAGAGGTTCGATTCCTCTCCAGTGCAATGTTTATAGAAGCTTACCCTTCCGGTCCCTTTGAAACAAACGCTTATATCGCAGCTTGCGAGCAAACGAGGCTTGCCGCAATCATCGACCCGGCGCCAGGCAGCGCAGATGACCTCATCAATGCCCTTGAAGCCAAGCGGTTTAATCCTGTTGCCATACTCCTTACCCATTCCCATTGGGACCACATTGCCGATGTTGCACCGCTAAAAAAACGATATCAAATCCCTGTTTATATTCATGCCATGGACGCTCCCAATCTTGAAAATCCTGGAGCCGATACTCTTCCATACTGGATTCATATCGATTCTGTCATTCCGGATAGATTGATCAAGGAAGGAGACACACTCGAAATCGGGCATTTGCATTTTACAGTCATCGAAACTCCAGGGCATACTCCAGGGGGCGTCTGTTATTATTCCGCAGATGATCATCTCCTCTTCAGCGGCGACACTTTATTTAAAGGGACGATTGGCAATATCTCCTTTGCAACAGCGCGCCCCGAGTTAATGTGGAGTTCTCTCGACAAATTATCCAGGCTGCCCCCAAACACTAAAGTCTATCCCGGCCATGGAGAAAGCACCACCATCGGCAATGAACCCTGGCTTAAAAATGCCCGCGAAGTCTTTGGTTAAAATTAGCAATTGCACTGTCTAAAAAAATGTGTTATACAACACATTTATGATACAAAGAACTACCCATTACTGTTGCTCGCTTTTTTCAAAGATCTGGCGCATTTGCATTGCAAGCGTGCACGGATTCAAATTTGACGATTGCTTTTCAAAAGCCTCTGCCTTAACTTACTATACCCTGCTCTCTATTGTTCCCCTCCTGGCTGTCGGATTTGGGATTGCCAAAGGCTTCGGGTTTGAAAAAAACCTCGAAACCCAACTCATGAGCACATTTGCCGATCAGCCGGAAGTTGCCGACAAACTGATCGTCTTCACTTATAAAACATTAGACTCAACAAGAAGCGGCATTATTGCTTTTATCGGATTGATTATTTTATTTTGGAGCGTTTTAAAACTCCTTTCCAATATCGAAGCGTCATTGAATACAATTTGGAAACATGCAAAACAGCGCTCATTATCCAGACGCTTTACCGATTATTTGGCGATGATCCTTTTTTGCCCGGTTTTTTTTATTACGGCAAGCAGCCTTTTTGCCTTTGTGATCAGTCAAATGACAAACGCCTCTCATCTGTTCCAAACCTTAGGAGTTTTAGATTTAATCACTTCTTCGGCCATTCTCATTGTCCCCTTTGCCATATCCTGGCTTCTTTTCACGGCTGTCTACTACATTATGCCTAATACAAAAGTACCATTTTCAGCAGCACTGATAGCCGGATTTTTAGCCGCAATAGCCTATCAGATCGTACAATGGGCGTACATCCACTTTCAAATTGGAGTGGCAAGCTATGGGGCCATCTATGGAAGTTTTATTGCTCTTCCCCTCTTTCTGATTTGGATCAACACCAGTTGGATTGTTGCCTTAGGAGGCGCTGAAATTGCCTATCAAATAGAAAACGATTTTTCGATCACGGAAGGGGCTGACCGCCGTCAAATTGACCAGCGCACGCTTGGTTTCATTTTATTCCAGAATTGCGTCGATGCCTTTAATTCAGGCTTAGTCCCGCCTACAATCTATCAACTGGCTACCACTTTAAGCATTCCTGTCGATGTGGCAAGGGACGTCATACAAAAATTCCTCAATGCCGGATTGATTGTCAATGTCAACTGGAGAAATGAGTCTACTACTCGCTATCAGCCCGGAAAACTGCCTTCTGCAGTTCAGCTTAACGAAATTTGCGATGCTCTGGATTATGCGAAACATCGTTTTTATTATGTTAAATATGATCCTAAAATTGAAGAATGGGAAAATCAGATCAGGAACATGAATCATTAATGGAGGAGTAAAAGATGATGATGCAAAAAATGGAAAGGATGTTCATACTTGTTGTCATATTCTTCTCTTTGTTCGGCAAGCTAAATGCTGCCCCTTGCGCCGACTGGGACTTATTATTACCTCCTGCCCGCGAGGCGGCTGCAATGTCTTTTGATTCAACAACCAATCAGACAATTCTTTTTGGAGGTTTCAGTAATGGTCAATTGTTGAACGACACCTGGGAATGGGATGGGACCAAATGGACGCAAATTTTTCCTGCAACCTCTCCTCCTGCCCGCACTGGTGCTGTCATGGCTTTTGACGGGGCCACTAATCAGCTCGTCCTTTTTGGGGGTGCTGGCAATAGCGGAAATTTAGATGACACCTGGATCTGGAATGGAACAGACTGGACGCAAAGCCTTCCGGTAAATTCCCCTTCCGCCCGCTCAAATGCTTCCATGGCCTTTGATGCAACGACAAATCAATTGATTCTCTTTGGAGGTTCCGATAATAGCGGCAACTTAAACGACACCTGGAACTGGGATGGAACCAATTGGAATCAACTGTCTCCTGTAAATTCGCCCCCTGCCCGTTCTGGCGCCACCATGGCTTTTGATAATACTGCCAATCAAATGATTCTCTTTGGAGGTATCGGTGTCGGATTTTTGAATGACACCTGGAATTGGACCGGAACGAATTGGGTGCAGCTTACTCCTGTAAATTCCCCCCCCGGCCGCCAGGTAGCATCAATGGCCTATGATCCAACCCTTAATCAAATGATTCTCTTCGGAGGGACAAACTTAAGCGGGACCCTGAACGACACCTGGAATTGGACTGGAACGAATTGGGTGCAACTTAGCCCCGCCTCCTCCCCTGCTGCCCGTTTTGCCGCTTGCCTGTCTCTCGATGCAAACAATAACCTGATTCTCTTTGGAGGCATAAATGGCGTCCTCTTTGGCGATACGTGGGAGTGGAATGGGACCGATTGGATTGTCCTTTCTAATCCACCCTCTTCCCGGTCATTTGCTTCGATGGCCTTTGATCCAGCCACAAGTCAGCTCATTCTCTTTGGAGGTTTTGGCAATAGCGGGGCGTTGAACGACACTTTTAACTGGAATGGAACTCTTTGGACGGAACTTTCCCCTTCCACTTCTCCTCCTGCAAGAGGTGAGGCTTCCATGACCTTTGATTCTGCAACCAGTCAGTTGATCCTCTTTGGAGGCTTCGACAATAGTGGAAATCCGCTGAATGATACCTGGACCTGGGATGGGACCACATGGACGGAACAATTTCCTGCAACTTCTCCTCCTGTCCGCGGGGATGCTTCCATGGCCTTTGATCCTGCAACGAATCAGCTGATTCTCTTTGGAGGTTTTGACAATAGTGGAGAGCTCAACGACACCTGGGAATGGAACGGGACTACATGGACTGAAATGTTTCCTGCTACATCTCCCTCCGCCCGGGGGGGCGCTTCTCTAGCCTTTGACCCAGCGACCAATCAGCTGATCCTCTTTGGAGGCTACGATGGAACAAATGTACTCAACGACACTTGGGAATGGGACGGGACTACCTGGACTGAAAAGTTTCCCGCCGTATCCCCTCCTGCCCGTTCAGATGCTACTATGGCTTTTGATCCGGGGACAAATCAGCTGCTTCTCTTCGGGGGTTCCGGCAATAGCGGAAACTTGAATGATACCTGGGAATGGGATGGGACGACATGGACGGAAAGTTTTCCCTCTACTTCCCCCTCCTTTACTGGCGGCGCTTCCATGGCCTTTGATTCAGCGACCGATCAGATGGTTTACTTCGACACGGTAAGCAACACATGGAATTGGAACAGCTTCCCCCCCTTCTTTGTTGTGGCAACTCCCTCCAGCCAGTCAATTTGCAGCGGCGGAACGACATCGGTTACCTTAAGCGCCAATGTTTCCGGTACAACATTCAGCTGGACCGCTTCTTCCGTTGGCGTCATCGGCGCCTCAAATGGAAGCGGGTCATTGATTGCGCAAACGTTATCGACAACCTCAACTTCTCCCGGCACTGTCACTTACACCGTTACCCCCACATCCCCTGGCGGATGCCAAGGCCCACCCGTCAGTGTGGTGGTGACAGTGAACCTTCTTCCTTTTGCTGCAGCAGCACCCCCGACTCAAACAATAACAAGTGGAGGAACAACGTCCATTGCCTTAACTTCCAATGTTCCAGGAACAACATTTAGCTGGACTGTTTTTGTCAATGGAGTCGCCGGCGCATCGGCAGGGAACGGTTCGTTGATCGCGCAAACTTTATTCGCGACATCAAACTTACCCGGCACAGTCACATACACCATTACACCTGCAGGCCCTACCGGATGTCCCGGATCACCCCTGATTGCCGTTGTGATTGTCACACCAGTTTCCACTGTTATTTTCCCGCCCACTCATGTCAGAGGGTTTCATAAAACATCCCATTCGCAATCATGCAAGATCAATATCATCAAATGGGCCCCTCCCGAAAGTGGAGAAAGTCCGGTTGCCTACCGCATTTACCGCAATGCTCAGTTAACAAATCTTGCCGCCGAAATTCCTGCCAGTCATAAACTCGAATTTAAGGATAACTGCTGCAATTCTATCACGACACATACCTATTATCTTGTCTCGGTCGACAGGTTTGGCAATCAATCGGAAGCAGTAAGTGTCTCAATCGGGAGATGTATGTGAGTTAGCTTATGGAAACATCGAGAGATTTATACTGGGATGATTTTGATGCCGGAGAAGTGCATATACGCGATCAATGGCAATTTGAATTAAAATCAGAGTTTTTCCCCACAACCGCTAAAAGCAATGAATATACCCAGGAATTTTATTTTTTTATACCCAATGCCCTTCAAATAAATGAAGAAAACTACTCTAAACAACAATTTTACCTGGATCAGACAAATTTATTTCGTTATAAAACCCCCATATTTACTTTCAAACAACTGCTCGACCCGGATAATGAAGATTCCCCTTTGACACGTCTTGTCCGCATATCCCGCCAAACAAATCCCATCGACGAAGAGCATTGCTCAGACGAGCTCAAGCTGCTGGCAAATATCATCAGAAGCAGCCTTCGCAATACAATTAAAGAACTTCATCTTGCGCTTAACAGATCAGTAGAGCTGGAAGGGGATCATTTTCGTCCGTTTATCATGCGAACGGATCAACTGTTATCAGACATCCAGCAATTGCAGGAAATCTATTTCGGTCTCAAAATAAAAATGATGGAGCGCCTCTCCAATTCATTGTTATCAAGACAGTTTACCTATATCGAAGAATTTATCGGCGATGCCATTCTCCACTATCTGTCCAGACTGCTGGAAGAGGTCCGTTCCGTCCGTGATCCCCAACTGCAGGAAACCGATGAAAAGATAACGGCAATGTTGCTAAAGGAAAAAAAATTTGAAGGGCTGTACATTGCATCCAATCAGCAAAAATCGGATATGACGGAAAATATCGAAGATGAGAGCATCGTTTATCGCACAAGCCTTCTGAACAAATTCGTTATCAGCGCCCTTCAGCTGACGACAAAACGCTTTTCCATGGACCAGAAGTATCAGCATCTGATCAGCGGAATCTCTGCCGGCATTGCCATGCTTATCTACTTTTGTTTATTCGTCTGGTTGGGAACGATCTTCGTCATCAATTCCGAGCCTTTTATTATGCTGATCGTGATCGTTTATGTCCTTAAAGACCGAATTAAGGATTGGTTGCGCACTTTCTCTTTTTTTTATCTTCACACATTAAAATGGTTCCCGGATTACACGACAATTATTCAATCGCCCGACCGCCGGGTCTGCTTAGGCAAGGTCAGCGAATTTTTTTCCTTTATCGATCCGGAACAATTGGCTCCGGAAATAGGCTCTCTTCGCCATTCTGGATTCCACAACGTTTTAGAGACCTATCAGCGTCCGGAACAGATTATCTTTTACAAACGGATTGTCACGATCCATAATTTTCCAAAAAAACTCGACATCAGACGATGCGGTCTAAACATCATTTTCCGATTTAACGTCCATCAGTTCCTGCACAAGGCAAGCGATCCGAACGAGGTTCATTTGACGCTGGATCCCCTTACAAAGGACCTTGTCAATGTTCGCCTGCCCAAGGTATACCATCTCAACATGATCATTCGCACAGGGTTTCAATCAAAAGAACAGAAAGATCTGATCGAAATTAAGAAAATACGCCTGATTATCGATCGCACCGGAATCAGGCGGATCGAACAGCTCCACAGGCTTTAAATAACGTGCCCGTGAGCATGCCTGTGCCCTCATGTTATTACCCAACAAGTATAGATTTTAATTCAACACAAAGACACGAAGTCACCAAGATACTAAGAGGGAAGGCTCAGAAGGAAAATTTCTTTGTTCCTTTGAGACTTCATGCCTTTGTGTTGAATTTATACCACGATCGCCCTCAAACTTGGAATTTTGACTGGCTGCGACTTCGTCCAATCGATAATATCACTTAATTTTTTTAGATCGCCTTTTTGAGAATGCGGGGACAGGTTGTCTGAGAGAAGTTTTTCGGATTTTCAGGGATAGATTCTTTGTTTCTTTGACTTCCTTTCCAATTTTATGTAAAAGCTCAGGAGAAAAATCCAGCCCATTAGGCCAGCATATCGTTATTTCATCTACAAAAAAACTTTTGAAATATTCCTTATCAAAAAGTGGGACAATGATCTCTTTAGAGCTTGTTAGAAATGGTTCAAAGTCGACGACTTTTGTAGTCCCATCGCTAAAAATCAACTTGATTTTGTACTCTTTAATATATTCAGCTTTTTTGACTATCATGACTAAACCAAAGGTTTAATTTTATTAATTTTTTCATGAAATATTTAATCAGAAAAAGTCTATTTTTGGAAGCATCATCTTTTTCAATCGATCTGTAATAAGATTTTCAAAATCGCTCACATATGTTGCCCAAACCGCATCATCCCTCTTGTCGATCGTGAAATCCCCCGGAAGAGCTAGTACTTCAACTTTGCTTTTGCTTTGACAAGCCCTTGCCTCTTCTGACGAATCTAAGATGATCAGATCAAACCCGGGATACGCAGGCGCCGTTGCCCCACCCAAAAAGACACGCAAAGGGACATCGCACAGATTTGCCGTCATCACCTGCACAGCATCGGCGTTTAGACACACCATAATGTCAATACCAAAATGATGGAGAAGTTTGGCGATGTCCTTTGCCTGATCCTCATATTTCAGAAGGGAACTTTGGATCATCACTTCTATATTCAAGTTTTTAAAGGACAAAATACGTGTTTTCCCAGCCTCTTCAGAGGGAAGTTCAAAGATGGGCAGGGTAGGATATTCCAAAGGATGGTACTGCCTCGCTTCCGTACTCACGACCACCACCTCAAAACGGGATGGATCGCGTAAAACAATGAAATTTTCCAGAAGGAACGAAGGAAGATCTCCTGCATCGATAATTTGCGAGACGATGTACGCTATTTTTATCTTTTTCGCTCTTGGAACCCTTTTGGAAGCCAATAGTTCGCAATTGTGCATCATAAGATCTAAAGCATTAATTTTAAGATCTTTATGAAAAGATTGCGATTTTTTATACCGGTCATGGGAATCAATGGAACAAAAATATTCCATAAGTGCAGGAGCGCGGGTAACTCCCAATCGTTTTTCGAATCCCAGGCGCTGCACCCCTTGTGCTATGGTATAAAGCTCATCCCCCATTGCGGTGGTACCCTGTAATTCATGTAAAGACTGTCGCAGGCAAGAGCCAAGTGTACTCAGTAATGAGGGTAAAACATCTTTCGTCTCTTTGTCATCTGTCAAAAAATAGGGAGACAGAACAAAATCTCCGGAAAAAAAAGAGAGGTTCTGGACGCTAAACTGTTCGTTCGGATAGATCTCGAGAATGTAGATAAGGTGATTTGGCTCGCAAAGCGACTCTAAGGCCGCCTGAAATTGGAGCATCTGACAAAACAGTGCATATGTTTTGAAAATGAAAATGGCTGGCCTGGATTTTAAGGGTGATAATAAAGAAGACAGGTCATTTTCTACCGGTTCTAAAAACACAACGGGAATGTGCGAAGGGTCATAATGAATCTTAAGGGTATCAATAGAATAGCAATAAGCGTACCAAGGTCTTGAAGCCTGCAGCAGATGGAGGAACATCGTGCCAAGTTTTGCCTTCTTTTTCCGGAAAATGATTAATCCTTGAGACATATCGATTTGTTTTTTCAGCTGTCCCCTATACGATTCAACGACCATATCCAGCAACTCTTGCATTTGCTGGTTTGTAAGCAATGCCATATTGCTTTCACTCAATAAAAATTCTTTAAGTAATTTATGCAAAGAGACATTGACAGCAGAGGGGTCCTGGATCGCAATAGACAATAACTGCAAATCAAAATTCAAACGGGAGATCATCTTTGGGTATTTTGCCACAAGATCGGGATAAGAACTGTATGCGTTGGCCAGCGCCTGGCTTGCAATGAAACTTTGCGTGTGCGTTCCAAAAACACACGCATCGATATAATTTACCAAAAAGGGCAGCAGCTGATGTTCCGAAGATAATTGATCGTAGGAGGAGCCAGGTTTCGGCAAAAATTGCCTGATCGCCTCTACAATGCCCCCTTTTTCAAAACGAAGACAAAATTCGTCTAAACAATCTTTCAAGTAACTGATCTCCAGTAAGTTATATTAATGTTATTTACAAGGCTTAAGGTACATGTTCACGGGATCTATTCACTATAACTAGAGGCCTTCAGCCTGACTACCTAATTATCGTTATTTTTTTTAAATTTCAAAGTAAAATTAAGAATTCAGGCATATTCTTTCGAATGTAAGCTTGCTACCTCCTCCCCTCATGAAATTCTCGCCTTTAATTCATTAATAATTTTTATTTTAAATAAAACATTAGGTTAATTTAAATTTTTTTACTAATTATTGTTGACAGATATCGGTTAATTTTTCTATAATCGACTTTGAAGGGTTAGAGTAATAGCGGCCCACTTATTAATAAGTATGAATACAGGTTGTATAGATAAAGATTCAGCTAATTGAGAATTATCTTTTAAGAAAGTTGTTTAAACAAAATGTAATTTAATTTGCTTATTAGTAGTTAGATTTAAATACAAAGGAGATTATTATGAGCATGGATGTAATACCAAAAGTCGGCGGCGACTATAGTGGAATGGGGTCAGAAGGACCAAAAGCGCCAAAAGGACCAAAAGCGCCAGAAGGAAAAGAAGCAAAAGTAGATGTGCCAAAGCACATCAAACCGAATGACGAACGCGTCTTAACAATGGATTTAGGATCTAAAGATGGCGGAATGAGAATGTATTCTAAAGTCAAAAGAAATGATCTTGTTTCTGTATTGAAAAACGTATTTATGTTTTGGAAATCAGCTGACCTCTTGATCACAGAGTCTGGAGACAAGATAGATATTGACCGCAACAAGACAGAAAAGGGCGCTGATGGAAAAGAAAAAAAAGTATCCAAATCCCCTGAAGATTTTGGAAAAGAAGTCATCGAAAAAGCTATGGAGCAGGCTTGGATACACTCGAATGAGAAATTAACAAAGACCAAAGAACAAATATTTGCAGAAACTCCTTTTAAGATATCGGCAAGTTCTTGGGCGAGAAAAGACAGAAACGATCCAGTCATTGCTCACTTGAAGGAATTGACTAAAAAGTATCCAAATATGACAGTAGAAGTTTTAGAGCAACCAAAAGAAGCAAAAACTTCAAAAAGTGCAGTAAAGTATGTTTATAAACTTGCCAAACTAGCTGGAATTACCCCAAAAAGCGTCCTTCCTGTAGAAGGAGGAGGGGGATCTAGCCAACAAAGAAAATTAGTTCCCGAACAGAAAACTCTGGAAGGGGTGGCAGCAGATTTTGCCGAACATTCGGGGACATGGGGTGGCGAAAAAGTGGATGCTGGCCAGTCACTTGCTCAGATTAAAAATACTTTCAAAGAAGACCTGTCAAAAGACTTGAAAGGAAAAGTGCCAGATTATAAAGAAAACATCCCTTTCCAAGGTTTATTTGCCGTTGCTATGAGGGACAAGAGAATGCTCGACTTACTTGATCTAAAAGATAAAGAAAAAATATCTGATTGGAACCAAGGAAAACTTCGACTGCCAATTGCTGATGTGATGAAAGCCCTAAACACTTTTGTTGCTCAATGCGATGACCCAGCAAATATAGCAGCAAACAAAGAAGGAATAAAGAAATTAAGAAAGAATGAAGACATACAAGGCTTACGGCACACGGGAATTTCTCAAGCATGTGCTCTCGCTTGGCTTGAAGTATTACAAGCCAATAAAGCGGGGACAAAAGACTTGTATATTACAAATATTTCTGAAGCTATGAAAATATCCATAGGTAAAAAGTATAATCCATTATCTCTTAAGGCTGCACCTACACTTGGCCTTGCTCTTGAACACTTTGAAAGCTTACAAGCTCAAAAAGGAATAAGAGGGTGGTTTAAGAAGAGAAATGTTACTAAAATAGCAACAGAATCCACCGAAGCTCAAAAACCTGCTGCTGCTGTAAAAGAAGCCAAACCTGCTGGCGGCGGTGAACCTGTAGCTGGTAAAGAGAAACCAGCTGGCGGCGGTGAACCTGTTAAAGATAAAGCTCCTGCTGGCGGTGAATCTGTAGCTGGTAAAGATAAACCTGCTGCGGGTGGTGATCCTGATAAAGCACCTGAAGCTGCAGGCGGCGCTGGTGACAAAGGTACAACTCCACCTTCTACCTAACTCACCAGTAACCTAAGTTATTGAAAAAATAACTGTCTTAGAATAATATAACCGTATCGTTCCAGTAACGATACGGTTATTTTTTTGCTTTAAAATCTCCCCAAAAATTATTGTTATTAAAACACAACTGATGAGAGTCATATGAAAGAAAGTGCAGTCATCGTTATTCCGGCCCGCATGGCATCGACCCGTTTTCCAAATAAACCTCTTGCCCTGATCAGCGGTAAACCTATGATCCAAAGAGTCTGGGAAATTGCAAGCGCTGTCACCCAGGCGGACCAGGTGGTTATTGCAACAGATGACCCGGCACTCAAAACCGCTGCAGAAAGTTTTGGCGCAACAGTATTAATGACAAGTCCCGATTGTCTGACCGGAACTGACCGTGTGGCAGAAGCAGCACAAAAATTACCCAAAGCCTCGATTTTCTTTAATCTGCAAGGCGATGCTGTTTTGACACCTCCTTGGGTTATTGCATCGATGCTCGATGTTATGCTAAAGGATCAATCTATTGAGATGGCAACCCCGGCTGTACGCCTGACAGGACGGGCTTTAAGCGACTTTATCCAAAGCAAGCAAGGGGGCAGCTCGAGCGGAACCACGCTAACTTTTGACAGAAAAGGCAATGCGATGTACTTTTCTAAGGCTCTTATCCCCTACTGCCGCGATAATAATAGTCCGGACAGGATTGTCTACCGCCATATCGGGCTATACGCCTATCGCAGAGAGTGCCTGTTCCGTTTACAATCCCTGCCTGAAGGAGTATTTGAGAAATCGGAAAAACTCGAACAATTACGCGCCCTGGAAAATGGAATTGCCATACGCGTCGTTACGGTGGATTACAAAGGAAGAACGCATGGCTCTGTCGACCGGCCGGAAGATATTTCCTTTATAGAATCGGTCATCGAAAGAGAAGGCGAGCTATTGGTAGCCAGGGCGCGATAGCCCTGCTTAAGGTAGCCAGGGCAGGGCACATGACATTAGAACGAATTTTTGAATTTTTCTCAACCAAGAGGGCTCTAAGCCAATCCTGATCTTGATCATAATCTTAATCTAGCTCTTCACACATTTTGCTCTGAGTTGGCTCAGAAAAGCAAGATTATGATCATGATCAAGATTAAGATCAAGATTTGCTTCGAGTTTTCCAGGGCGCGATCGCCCTGGCTACACATGCTTTAGGGCAAGGGAGATCAGATCGGCAACGTTGATGCCGGGAGGGACGTTTTTCAGCGATTGGGTGATCGCTTTTTTAGCTGTGGCCTGATTGTAGCCAAGATTGATAAGGGCGCTCATTGCATCATTGACTGCTTTCGTATCGGGATCTACAGTGACAAGAAGATCGGGAAGGGTTGCCGCAATGGCTTTTGCATCGACTTTATCGCGCATCTCGACGACCAACCTCTCCGCCCCCTTTTTGCCAATACCGGGAGTTTTTGCTATTAAAGCAGTGTCTCCATCGACAATGGCCTTTTGCAACACATGCAAAGGAAGATGCCCAATTAATGCCAAAGCTGTTTTGGGACCAATCCCAGTCACATTCAATAAGGCCTCAAAAAATTCACACTCTTCTAATGTCAGAAAACCATAAAGGGTTTGCGACTGCTCTCTCACAACAAATGAAGTGTATAAAAGAAGCTCCTCCCCATTTTGCGGCATTTGAGTAGAGCTGTGCGATGCCGTTAAAATTCTGTAGCCGACACCTCCGGCCTCAATCACCACATTAGTCATTGTATTTTGTCTTAATTTGCCGCGAATAAATGCATACATAGCTCTTCCTTATAATTCACAATTTACTGAGGCCGGAACTTGCAATGAATGCCCATGGCAGATAGCAAGGGCCAGTGCATCGGCAGCATCTTCAGGAAGATCATTTGCGATATTCAGCAACAATTTGATCATCGCCTGGACTTGAAACTTGGAGGCAGACCCCTTACCGACAACGGCAATTTTTGCTTTACTTGGCGAATATTCAAAAACAGGGATCCCCTTACGCTTGGCGGCAATGACCGCAATTCCCCTGGCCATCCCCAGCTTGATCGCGCTTTGCACATTATTATGTTTTCTGTCGACATACTGCGTTTCAATTGCCAAAACATGGGGACGATATTGTTCGATCAAGTCTTCTATCGCATTAAAAATAATCAGATAACGATCGCTTAACATCATCGAAGCTGGAGGCCGGATACAGCCGTAATCGATCGCTATGCAGCAGCTGCTTTGGTGATCGATAATGCCATAACCGGTAATTAATGTGCCGGGATCTATTCCAAGGATAATCATGCGAACCCTAAAGTTTGTTACCTGAAGTTTGCATTGCGGCGAATTTTTCTACAAGATTATTACATTGAAGTTACTGGTAAATTTCACCCTTTCATGTTAATGTAAAATTTATATAATACAACAAAATTAAGGTTGGTATGGAAGAGCTCTCAGTTGATTTAGTTGTCATTGGATCTGGACCTGCAGGCCAAAAAGCGGCCATACAGGCTGCTAAGCTTGGCAAGAATGTCATTGTTGTAGAGAAACTCCCCGATCCTGGAGGCAACTGCTTATATACTGGCACAATCCCTTCAAAGACGCTACGCGAAGCAATTATTGATGTGACCAGGTTTAATGAAAGAAGTTTTTACGCTTTTGATTACCAGCTCAGCGATCTGACTATCCCTACATTAAATAGCCGCCTGCAAAAAGTCATCGAAGCGGAAAGAAATATCAAATACCGCCAGTTAAAAAAGAACAATATCCGTCTGATTTTAGGCACTGCTGAGTTTATCGATCCCCATACCTTAGTTCTAATTGATGCCGAAGAGCGCCGCACACACCAAATTCAAAGCAAATACTTTATGATTGCTACGGGATCTAATCCCAGAAATCCGGCTGACGTGCCTTTCGATCGCGAAGTCATCCTCGATTCCACTACGCTTCTTGGAATATTAAAAGTTCCCAAGTCGATGATCGTCCTTGGAGGGGGAATTATCGGATCTGAGTATGCAAGTTTTTTTGCAGCTCTTGGCACAGAAGTGACGATCATCGACAAAAAAGAACATATTTTGCCCATGCTGGATGCCGAGATCGGAATTCAGTTACAAACAGCCCTGGTCGATATTGGACTGCAATTTTTTGGAAGGAAAGAACCAAAGATCATCTGCAGAAAAGGAAACAAGGCATCTGTCACATTTAAGGATGGAATGACCCTGGAAGCCGATGCATTGTTATATGCTTTGGGGCGTACAGCCAATGTAGAAAGTTTACATCTCGAGAATGCAGGGATCCGGGTCAACGAAAGAGGATATGTTACTGTCAATCCCCTGTTTCAAACTGTTGTCCCGCACATTTATGCCATTGGCGATGTGATCGGAGGCGCATCTTTAGCTTCTACAAGCATGGAGCAGGGCAGGCTAGCTTCGTTGCATGCATTTGGGGGAGATACTCATTATTTTCCTAATTTTTATCCTGTCGGTATCTACACCATCCCTGAAATTTCCTCCTGCGGATACAACGAAGAGCAATTACAAGAATTAGGATTCCATTACGAGGTCGGACGGGCCCATTATTACGAAATTGCACGCAGCCATATTGCAGGAAGCACAGTTGGACTGTTTAAAATTCTTTTCCACGCCGAGACGCTCGAAATTTTAGGTGTGCATATCATCGGCAGGAATGCGACAGAAGTGATTCACATTGGTCTTATGGCCATTGGCTTTCGTGCGAAAATCACCTATTTCATCGATCAGGTATTCAATTATCCCACCTTTGCAGAAGGGTATCGGATTGCCGCACTCAACGGCTACAATAAAATTAAATTCAAAAACGGCACGTACTAGTAAAACTACCACAGAGCCCACAGAAAGCACAGAGAATGGGTTATATCTTCATTCTATGAATGCCTTCGGCTAATCGCTTTATATTAAAATTATACCGAAGGTAGTTCAAAAATTGGGATTTTGGCAAGGAGGCTGCTCAAAATTTTTCGTCTGGAACGAGTGACCATTGCCAATGGCCAAGGCACGAGTGAAGACAAAAATTTTGATGCAAAGCCAACGCCGTCAAAAACCAATTTTTGAATCACGTTCGGTATAAATTCAAAAACGACACTTACTAGTAAAACTACCACAGAGCCCACAGAAAGCACAGAGAATGGGTTATATCTTCATTCTATGAATGCCTTCGGCTAATCGCTTTACATTAAAATTAATAAGCAATCCTCGAGTACACTTTCTATAAAGTCTTAAATAAGACAGTAACTGTGCCTCATGTATTGGGGCTATTGCATTCACGGATTTAATCTCTATAATCACCTGATCCTCTACAATCAAATCAAGACGATAGCCACAATCAAGGATAACATCTTTATAAAGAATAGGGAGCGGCTTTTGCGCTTCGACCTTCAATTGCCTCAGTCTTAGTTCATAAATGAGACAGGTTTCGTAAGCCGATTCAAGCAAGCCTGGCCCAACGCACGGTGTACATCTATAGCGGCTCCAATGATCTTGCCTGTTAAAGGATCATTTTCACGTTCGTCTGTTTCTTCAGATATATGTTCTTTAACCGAATAATTCATAAAATCCTTCTCTGTGTTTTCTGTGGGCTCTGTGGTAGTATTTTGTTTAAACTTGGCTCAAAGTGTTTTCTTATTTAAATTTCTTCAGGATTGTGTGGTAGGCGCTCGTGATTTCCGGGTTGCCGGCATCGATGTTCTTTTGAATAATTTTCACACTTGACATAACGGTCGAATGATCTTTACTGAAGAGATGGCCGATCTTGGCAAACGGCATCATGAGGCTATGGCGGCACAGGTACATGGCAACCTGGCGCGGGAAGACATGGTCTTTGGTTTGAATTTTACCCAAAAGATCTTCTACGCGTATACCAAAATGCTCAGAAACGGCCCGTAAAATATGGTCCGCCGTCAGAGACTTCGCTCTATCTTCGACAAGAAAATCGTGCAGCAAATGCTTTGCACTCGAAAGGGATAAATGGGGATGCCCCTTATTTTTTTCATTGGAAAGATGTGAGCGCAAAGCTAAAATTTCTAAGGCTTTGATCATCGATTTGGTGGAACTGAATGTTTCAATTAAAAAATCTTGTAATTTTTCCTCCAGAGGAAATTTGATAGCCTCGCTTCTCGTCAAAAGAATTTTTTTCCGGTTTTCCCTGGATGCGGCCTCTAATGGCAGCACAATCCCCCATTCAAACCTGCTTATCAGGCGAGGTTCAATCATGTCGAGTTCAGATGGATGGCAATTTGCGCTCAGGATAATTTGCTTGCCGGTAATGTGCAATGCATTAAATCCATGGAAAAATTCTTCCTGGGTGGCGCTTTTTTTTGACAATATATGCACATCATCGATAATCAACAGGTCAATATTGCGGTAAGCCTGCCGAAAAATATTCATTTCTCCGGCACGTATAGCTAAAACGACATGGTTTGTAAATTCTTGTGCATGTGCATAAACAACCCGCAATCCCTTATTTCGAAATGACGATGCTGCAGCCATCAACAGATGAGACTTTCCAGTTCCTGTTTTTCCATATAGATAAATCGGATTAAAAACAATTGGGGTATTGTTTGAAATATTTATTTGAGACAATGTCTCAAATGCCACGCGATTGCCTGGCTCTACAATAAAATGCTCGAAATCACAAATAGGGTCAATATCTTGAAAAGAGATCTGAAAATTACTGGCAACAGAACTTGGAGCTGTAGCGGTCTTACGTTTTTTTTTGACTTCAGGAGCACCGTTAACAGTAGAGAGATGGACTTTTATCCGTTGGTTATTATTATTGAATAGCTCATGTTGGACCTTATCTCGAATATGCTCTTCAAACCACAACACGGCAAATGCATCACTTGCTTCCAGATAAAGATTGCGGGCATCGAAACGAATGATCTTAAGGGGCTTTAACCATTTACCAACTGCTTCAACCCCTAGCTCAGCCTCTTGTTTTTTAATGAATTTCTGCCACTGATCCATATACAACCCCGTGCCCATGCCCTTACCCGCATCCTATCACCCATAACTCATAAAATACTTGTTTACAAAGTGATGTCAATAGATAAACGCAGAGACGCAAAGACTAAGGAGGCGAGAGAGAAAATTTAAACACCTGATTACCCAGTTCGAACCAATAGAAAGAACAAAACGTTTCTGTGGCTAAGGCATCCAGTGGGCCGCAACTTGAAAGGCGATTTTAGGATGCTTTAAATGCCATTGACCCGCCTTTCAAGTTGCGGCCCAAGCGTCTCACTTTTATCGGTTTGCCGATAAAAGTGAATGAATCAAATCAAGCTTTCTAGATTCCTTGTATACAGTTTTCCTCTGTGTCTTCGCGCCTCAGCGCCTCTGCGTTGAATTGCTTATTGGACTTATGGGTAATAGGATGCATGCCCCTGCCCAAGTCCTTGCCCGAGTATAAAGGATTTTAATAAATCCGGGCAAGGGCAAGGGCACGAAAACAACTTTTTCAGTTATGAGTCATTTAACCGGTTGCTTTATTTTGCCCAACCGTTTTGTCGTTAAATACTGCTGTAACATTCCCAGCAGCATCGATGATAACCAATAAATGTTCAGACCGGAAGGAAAATTATAAAACATTACCATAAACACAACCGACATGATATTTCCCATAAACCGCTGTTGGCGCTGTTGATCCGTCCATTGAGAAGCATCTGCAGGCAATGTTGATGACATTCTCTGCTGCAGGAACATGACAACCCCAAGCAAAATAGGAAGAAGATGGAACTCATTTCCTATTAATAGTATGGGCATATTCCAACTGAAAACGACATCCGGAGCTGTAAGATCGTCGATCCACCCGGGAATAAAGCTTGCACCCCTTAATTCAAAGGTCGACTTCAACAAATCAAACATTCCGATCAAAAATGGCATCTGAATCAATAATGGCAAGCAGCCGGAAAGTGGATTAACCCCTTTTTCACGATAAAGATTCACGATCTCCATCTGTGCTTTTTTCGGATCTTTTTTATACTTTTCCTGAATTGCTGTGACTTGCGGCGCAATCTGTTGCATTAAAACCATCGATTTGGTCGACCATGCATTTAAGGGATACAGCATGACGCGCAGAGCCACTGTCAGCAAAACAATCGAAAAGGCCCACGAACCAGTCACCGAATAAAAGAATTTCATGAGTACGAATAAAAATTTCGCGAATGGCTCAGAAATAAAGGCAAACCAGCCGTGAAAACTTTGGCTGGCAATATAATCGGGATTATAACCTGTTGTTTCGTTTGAATAAACCTTGTCCACCTGTTTTAAAACGCTATCGGCAAATGGACCTGCAAACACGCGAAAATGCATGACCCCGCCATTACTATAGTTACTATACAATGGCAGCAATAACATATAACCCGGCATATTCTCTGCCTGGTACAGATGGTATTCCTGGTCTATCTCTACCAGGCGCGAGGGAACTAAGGTGCCAGAAACATACTGAGCACGATATCCGGCATCAGCGGGGCCAAGAGGATCTAAT
Organism: Chlamydiota bacterium; assembly: GCA_013287905.1. Lineage (GTDB taxonomy): Bacteria > Chlamydiota > Chlamydiia > Chlamydiales > Parachlamydiaceae > JABDCW01. The sequence goes on from JABDCW010000007.1 coordinate 45,455, forward strand.
ATCACCCCTAAAAACCCATTAGAATTGCACAACCAGTCAATAGCTGTCGAAGTTACTGTTAACGTATCTTTTGGTAAATCGATCGTATTGATTTCAGCTTTGTTGTTTCGCAGCACCCGATACTTTAATACCGGCGCCGGCCCTCCGGAAATCCACTCGACTTCAGGTACACCTGTCGTTAACCATAAATTTCTTGCATCCCCTTCAATATTGATTGTCAAATCAATACAGTAAGGCGCCTCAGCTTCGCTTGCTACGGAAAATGTTTTGGTGATACGCCTATGGCCTTGAACAGCTTCAAAAACAATCGATTCTTTGTCAAATTTTTTTACGGTATAGTTCTGTTCGGCCATTTCAGGATATTCTGAAACTATGTTCAAGGCGTAAAATTGAGGTTTAACGCGAAGAGGCGGGGTGTTGAAACTTTTCACCAGGTCCCTTCGCAATAAAGGATAGTATCCCCCTAATTTTCCTTGGGACTGCAAAATGGGTTTGCTGTCTTGCTTTTCGCCCGGAATATAATAAGGATGAACGGGAAACATTGCGTTATACGGATGATTTTTTACCATTTCGCGGTCAAATTCAATTTCCCTGACAACGCTTTGCTCATCATCCGGTTCCCTGAACGGGAGATTGATTTCTACTAACGCCCCACCCCTTGTCGAAAAGACCAACTGTTGGTACGGTGTCTCCAGGACATAAAACTCTTCGCTTTTCTTCTGATCGCTTACCGAATCAGAGTCAGCTGTAAACTTCTGTTGAGGCACCCCTAAACCTTGCGTTTGTGACTGTTGCTCTTTACTTGGCCGTTCTGTATTTTCTACCTTTACAGCTTTTGAGCCATATTGCTCGAACAGAATGTTTACAAAGAACATTGCGAGTGACAGGCTGATGATAAAAAAAAGTGTGCGTTTATCCATAATTTCCAAACTTAAGTTATTAGTACATAGTATATTACTGTTTCTGGGCAGTTCCCAATTCCTTGACTTCGATAATTTCTACAGGAGTGACAGGAACGTCCCTGTGACCGGCCGCGCTTCCTGTTTTGACAGCTCTGATTTTATCGACAACATCCATTCCTGCAATGACCTTGCCAAAGACACAGTAACCATACCCTTGAGGGCTTGAGTTTTTATAATCCAAACTGTCGTTGTCCACTGTATTAATAAAGAACTGCGCTGTCGCACTATTGACTACCCCTGTGCGGGCCATAGCTATCGTTCCGCGTTTATTAGACAAGCCATTCATCGCTTCATTTAGAATAGGCGCCTTCACGCTTTTTTGTTCCATATCTTTGGTAAATCCTCCGCCCTGAATCATAAAATCTTTGATCACGCGGTGGAAGATCGTATGATTATAATGACCGCTCTTTACATACTGAAGAAAATTAGCCACAGTAACGGGTGCTTTATCCGGAAATAACTCTATAGTGATATCCCCTAGCGATGTTTTCATCAGAACAGTCGGGTTTTGTACAATTGTGGGTTCTTTGGACATGATTTCAGGCTCCTTTGTAATTAACGAAAAACATAAACTTGAAAATATCATCAAGCTTGGTATCCATAAATGAATAGACTTCATGGGACCTCTCTTTTTTATTTTGTTACGCATTCTCGCGCGGTTCGACAATAGTTGATCATACACATAAGAATCATTTTACAGCAATGAAAAATTCACTTCCAAGGGTCAGGACCTTACCTTTGCTCATCCCCGTTTTCGTTTTATGGACAGTGGACGGCATGAGACAATTGCAAAAGTCCAGTTCAAACGCTTTTTAGCAAGCAGGATTAAGATCATGATCAAGATCGAGATTAGGAATGTTCTTAATCTCGATCTTGATCATGATCTTAATCTTGCTTGCAGGAGACGGTCTTGTTAAATTATTTTCTTGTCAATTTTGCAATTGTCTCATTTCGTCCATGTGTATGTGTGCAAAAAAAAGATAACGCTTTTAATCGACTATATGATATGATTGGTAGACTATAGAAACAAATATAAAAAAAAAGAAGAAATAATGAAAAAATTTCAAGACTTAAAGTTAAATGCGAATATTTTAAAAGCTATCGAAGAACTAAAATACCTCACGCCAACTCCCATTCAAGAACAGGCAATCCCGGTCATCCTTCAGGATCATGACATTCGAGGATCTGCACAAACAGGCACGGGCAAAACTGCAGCCTATATCTTACCCACCTTGCAAAAGTTATTAACTCCTCCCTTGCAAAGAGCAGTCGGCCCAAGGGCGCTGATCCTTGTCCCTACACGAGAACTTGCAATCCAGGTTGCGGCAGAAGCTGCAAAATACTGTAAATATCTATCAAAAATGAACACCGTGTGCATCTATGGCGGCGTTCCTTATCCTGTGCAAAACAGACAACTGTCAAGGCCTTATGATATTTTAGTAGCAACGCCCGGACGCCTGATCGATCACTTGGAAAGGCAGCGCATTAACCTTTCACAAGTTGAAGTACTGATTTTAGATGAGGCTGACCGCATGTTGGACATGGGATTCATCGAACCGGTCGAACACATAGCCGCAGCAACGCCAAATACGCGCCAAACACTGCTTTTTTCTGCAACAATGAAAGGCAATGTGATCAAGCTTTCCAAAAAACTGCTTAAAAATCCTATTGAAATCAGCGTAGCCCATGAACACGAGAAGCATGAACATATCGAACAGCGCCTTTATTATGTCGACGACCTTCACCACAAACAGCGGATGTTAAGTCATATTCTCGACGATCCATCTATTAATCAGGCTATTGTATTTACATCGACAAAACGATATGCCGATACTCTGGTCGATGATCTGGCCGATGCAGGATATGATGTTGCGGCTCTGCACGGCGATATGGACCAGAGGCAAAGAACGAGGACAATCAAGCGCCTGAAAGACGGCCACATCCGTTTTCTTGTGGCCACAGATGTCGCTGCCAGAGGAATTGACATTCAGACAATCACGCATGTCGTCAATTTCGATCTTCCCCCAAGCGCCGAAGACTATGTTCATCGCATAGGAAGAACGGGAAGAGCCGGTGCAAACGGTATTGCCTTGTCGTTTGCCGCCCATCATGACCGCCATCTTGTCGTACGCATCGAACAGTTTACCGGCCAAAAATTCGTCCCTCATACAATTGTTGGAATGGAACCAAAAAATAAACCTCGCCCGGCATCACCCTCGCGAAAGATGGCACATAAACGCAAAGGCGAGGCCAATGGAGCGAAAAGACGGGGATATTACTCGCGGGCCAGGTAATCTATTGATCATAGCGCTTGGAAGGCGGTTGACGAGGCACATGTTTTATTAATGCGTCGATTAAATTTTCCCATTTTTCGCTTTGCATAATGGGTAAAATAATTGCAGAGGGCACTGAAACAGTGTTTGCGAATTCTTCGGCAAACGGCATGATATTGCCCAATGCCGACTCTTCCTTTAAACTATTCGTCAACCCTTTAAGGAATTCTTTCCAAACCCAAGAACGCCCCTGGATATTCACCATTGCCACTTTTAATCGTTCGTTCGTAAAAATGAACATCAGAAATTGCAGGGGATGAATAGGGTTTATACGATTTCCTGCTCTTTTTAAGGATGATTCCGATCCTTTGATTTTTATAAGGGAAGAATCTGCCAACGTGGTGAGAATAAATATCATATCGGCCTGATGTTGCTCGGTAGGAAGAAGGGAATAATCGCGCCCTCCCTTTTCATCCTTATTCAATTTAACCGACATAGGTCCACTGGCTAATTTTTTGATGAGAATGCCATTTGCATCTTCTGCTCCGGTCTCCACAAGCTGCACACAATCTGAAATGTGCTGAATCACATTACGAAAACTATCTTCACAATCTACATCTACAGCATAATTTGCGCCAGCTTCGCTCTCAATCAGAACCGGATCGGCAATTAGTTTCATTGCGGTCAATAAGCAGCAAACAAACAATTTCTTTACGTCGCGCATCATAGAACTCCCTTTGTGAAGACAGGTTCTTAATCCCATACTCATACGGGTTTTGATTGAAATGTTCAATGATTTTTTTTCTGAAATTCAAAACAGGAATCTTTGCTTGCGGGATGGAAATAAAATTAATATAGGATTAAACTGAAGAAATGAAGGATTCGGGCAGGGGCACGGGCAGGGGCACGCATCCTATCACCCATAAGTATAGATTTAATTCAACACAAAGGCACGAAGACACCAAGACACTAAGAGAGAAGGGTCTCCAGGTCAAAATTTCTTTGTTTCTTTGGGACTTCGTGCCTTTGTGTTGAATTTATTATAGATAACGCTTAAAAAGGTTTTTGTTTACTTGTGGGTAAAACTATGGGGGCAGGGGCACGAAAACCAAAAGGACTGATCAAGGAGCACATATGGAACAAAACTTTACAGATAGTGTTGCAAGTGCACTTCAGGATGCCTTTTCTGAAGCGCAGCAAAGCAAAAATTCAGAAACGACCGAAAATCATTTGCTTGCAGCATTATTAAAAAAACCACAAGATTACTTTTGTTCGCTATTAAAGACTCTGGGAACAGATACAAATTCCCTCGCTCAAAAAGTACAAAAGCAACTCCAATCCCTTCCCACCTTAAGCACCCCGACACAAATGCCTCAGGCTTCAAAAAATCTTCAGACCCTCATTCTTGAAGCGCAAAATTTGGCTAAAAATTGGAACGATACCTATACCGGAGGCGATCATCTTTTGCTTGGCCTTTGGAAAAATGGAAGCGAACCCTTTGCAAGCTGGAAAAAAGATACAGGAGTATCTTATAAGCAATTAGAAGAGATGATAAAAAAAATTCGCGGGAGCCGCCATATGGATTCACCAAGTGCAGAATCGAGTCTACAAACGCTCGAAAAATATTGCAAAAACCTTACAAGCTTAGCCAGGGAGGGAAAACTAGATCCCGTCATCGGGCGCGATGAGGAAATTCGAAGAACGATGCAGGTCTTAAGCCGCCGGACAAAAAATAATCCCATGCTAATTGGAGAGCCGGGAGTTGGGAAAACGGCTATTGCCGAGGGGTTAGCCCAGCGGATTGTCCAGGGGGATATTCCCGAATCTCTACGCGATAAGGAGCTGATGGCTTTAGACATGGGAACCCTGATCGCCGGAACAAAATACCGGGGGGAATTCGAAGAGCGTTTGAAAGGCATTTTAAAAGACATTGAAAACAGCGAGGGCAAAGTCATTCTATTCATCGATGAGGTCCACACGCTTATCGGGGCCGGAGCTACCGAAGGGGCAATGGATGCCGCAAACTTACTTAAACCGGCCCTTGCGAGAGGCTCTCTGCACTGTATTGGCGCCACTACGCTGAAGGAATATCAAAAACATATCGAAAAAGATGCCGCACTGGAGAGGCGTTTCCAGCCGATCATGGTGGAAGAACCCTCTTTGGAAGATGCCATTGCCATTTTGCGAGGCTTAAGAGAGCGTTACGAAATTTTCCATGGGGTTCATATCACTGAATCGGCCATCCATGCGGCAGTTTTTCTCTCTTATCGCTATATCAGCGACAGGCAGCTTCCCGATAAAGCCATCGACCTGATCGATGAGGCGGCAAGCATGATCCGCATGCAATTGGGGAGCAGACCGCTGCCGATAGATCATAAAGAACGGGAACTTGCCAGTCTCATTGTAGAATCAGAGGCATTGCGCCGGGATGGAACAACAGGAAAAAGCGAAAATACAAAAATTGAAGCGAGGATTGCTCAACTTAAAAGTGAACTTGCAGGGTTAAATGAAGAGTGGTCCATAGAAAAAGCAATGATCCAATCATTAAAAGAGAAAAAAAACACCCTGGAACAATGGCGTTTTCAGGAAGAAGAGTATGAACGGAAGGCCGACTATAATAAAGTTGCAGAATTCCGTTACCAGAAAATTCCCGAACTGCAAAAAGAGATCGAATCGATTCAAAAACAGCTCGACGATAAGCCGAACCGGTTGCTTCAGGAAGAAGTCGATGAACATTTAATTGCGCAGGTAGTCTCCAAGTGGACAGGCATTCCTGTCAATAAACTGCTGGCTGGTGAAGCGATGCGCCTGCTTAATTTGGAAAAAGAGCTGGAGAAAAGAGTTGTTGGACAAAATCTTGCGATTGTGGCTGTCAGCGATGCCATTCGCCGTTCGCGGTCAGGGCTGGCAGACCCCGGGCGTCCCATGGGGGTCTTTTTATTCATGGGGCCCACGGGAGTGGGTAAAACGGAACTTGCCAAAGCTTTGGCAGAACAATTATTCAATCAGGAGAGCGCTTTAATCAGGATCGACATGTCAGAATACATGGAAAAACATAGCGTCTCTAAACTCATCGGATCTCCTCCCGGATATGTTGGCTATGATGAAGGAGGGCAGCTGACGGAAAGTTTGCGAAGACATCCCTACTCTGTAGTCCTGTTCGATGAAGTGGAGAAAGCTCACCCCGATGTTTTTAATATTTTGCTTCAAATGTTTGATGATGGACGAATTACCGACAGTAAAGGGCGCGTGGTCAACTGTAAACATGCATTGTTTATCATGACTTCCAATTTAGGCTCCACGGAAATTTTAGCCAAAATGGAACATAGCAAGGAAGCGTTGTCAAAAGAGATGCTCCTTACGATCCTCGATCCGATTATCAAAACGCATTTCAGACCGGAATTTATCAACCGGTTAGACGAAATTCTCCCCTTCCTCCCCTTGCGCAAAGAAGATATGAAAAAAATTGTCGAAATCCAGCTGCATCATTTAATCAAAAGATTGCAGGAGCGTCATATGACCCTGACGTGGGATAGTAAAGTCATCGATCACTTAAGCGAGGATGGTTATGACTTAATTTTCGGAGCCCGTCCGCTCAAGAGAATGATCCAGCAAGAGGTGACAAATATGCTCTCTAAGGCCATTCTTGCAGGAGAAATCCCGGAAGACAGCGCGATAAAATTATCGTATGGCAAGGATGGGTTTAGTTATTCCACTTCGCCAATAAAATAATTTCGGGCGCGTGGCAGTATTTATTAGACCTCTTGCATAATTCATTTTCTTGCTCGTGCCCGAACCGTGTTTCTGTTTTTTGTTATATGGACAATGGACGACATGGACTTCATGGACGACATGGACAATTGCAAAAGTCCAGTTGACAGGTAACTAATCATTAAAGCTAAGCTAAGTTTACCGCAGAGCCGCAGAGGACGCCGAGGAAGCGCAAAGAAACCGTGGGCCGCTACTTAAAAGGCGATTTTAGGATGCCTTAAATGTCATTAGCTCGCCTTTTAAGTAGCGGCCCAAGTGTTTCACTTTTATCGGTAAGCGATAAAAGTGAATAGGTTTTCTCTGTGCTTCCTCGGCGTTCTCTGCGGCTCTGCGGTAAACTTGTTTAAGACAATCTACTAGAAAATTTTTGCAATTGTCTCATGAAGTCCATGTCATCCATGTCCTAATACAAAGCGGGCAAGGGCACGGGCAAGAAAATGAATTATGCAAGGGGTCTATTGTTTGTTTTCGAAATTTTGGGTTGTCGTAATGCTGATGGTTTTTGATCCTGCGTAGAAACAAAGCGCATGATCGACGATACGCAGGTTAAGTCCATCGTAAACATGGCTATTGTAAAAGGCTTCCCTTGTGATGGGAACAAACCGGTCGGCAGATTGCATCCAATCAGAAAATGGTAATGGATGATCTGAAAATAGACACTCTTTAGATACTAACACAATTGCAATGGCTGTTCGTAAAAAAATGGGAACTTCTGCAGAAGGTTTTTTGATTAGATGCAATTGATTTGTCACTTCTTTATTTGTTTGTTCGAGCGCTTTTATGATGGAATCGCATAAAACTCCACACCCCTGAGGTTCATTCCCTTTATAGCTTTCCGGTAAAACAAAGGCAAAACCGGCTTCGCTGGAGGAGACCCTGAATAAAATGATGAGATTGTTTAACATCAACGGGGTGGTCGGGAAGGTTACTGGAAATCCTTCAATGATTTTGGTCACAGAATGGGGCATAAGGAATAAAATTTGCACTTTTTGACCGGGTTGATCGGACCAATGGGGACTTGAACTACTAAGCAGGTTATGAATGTTGGAAGGCAATAACTTCAAAGACCTCAAAACCCCGGGATTTCCAAGCCCGTTGTTTATCCACTCTTGTCTTCCAAAGGCAATGGTGGGCTGTGTATCGTCCTCCCCTTGAGGATCGGCAATCACGTACAGGCCAATCAATTCAAGAATGGAAACGGTGAATTTGCCTTTTAAACCATCCTTTGCTAAACATGCATCCGATCTATACCGGCTTAATACATTGAGGGCCAAAGCATTTATTATCACTTTATTTTGTCCAATCCCTTCATACCACGATTTGCATACTTGCATTGCTTCTATTGATTCCTTTAAAGTCAAGAAGCAGGGTTTATCATTGGACAAATCAAAAAAAAGATTTTGTGGAAGGCTATGCCATGCGGGTAGTGCCGGGATGTGCTGCATCTTGTTCTACTGCTCTGAATGGCTTAAAAGAAGAAGGGACCGTCTAATTCATAAACGGTCCCCAATTTGGATTAGAATTGGAATTCAATACCGACATTCAACCCTTGAGCCCATAAGCTTGAGGTTCGAAGGGATCGGGAATGACTTTCGCAATTGGCAACAAGGGCATTTTTATTGCCTTGAATTGCAAGAGATTCTTCTGGATTAATGCAATTATCAAATTGCTTGCCAGCACGCAACACACGGTTGATGTACAGGAATGTGTAACCTACCTGTATTCTGAAGCAATCGGTAAATTGATAGCCAATATTAATATTCACATCGGGGATCACGGCAAATTTTGTCGTTTTGCGATGTCCTATTCTGGAAGGCAATGCAAAATAACCTCCTTCATATACAGCAGCTTCGCCATCGAATGGAGGTTCATTAAACTCATTCGTGAGTAAACCCCCGCTAATACGTCTTTCTGCACAAAGAGCACCCAATGCAAGTTTAACTTTACCATTTAGATAAAATTGGTCATAAGCTGTCTCCATGCCAAAACCAATCTGACCGCCATAAAAGTTGTTTTCCACACGGAACTTATCTTTTGTGGCCCAAATATCGTTTGTTATACCAACAGTTGGAGTGCATGTGGTAAATTTTAAGTGCTCGTCAAAGTTCCAGTAACGGAAGCCCACAAGCCATCCTGCTTTATAATCGCATGTCGAGGGTATGGTCATCCAGCCGTTTAACTCAGCGCCCTGCATCATATTTGATTCTTTTAATTTTGCCCATCCGTCAAAAACCCCAGGAAATGAGAGATCAGTGGAATCATCGCAATCCTGACCAATGACGCAGAATGGAATCCGCAGCGCTTCGTCTTTTCCGCACTCGCTGTGATGTACGGAGTGTTTTCTCGATGTGTTTGGCAATACAAAATAGTTTAATTCCGCACCAAAGCAATGTTCACAGTCAAACCAATAGCCTAACGCAAACTTTCCGCCAGATCGCCATTTGCTGTCGAGTTTCTCACAACCAAGCTTTGTTTCAGATTTGGAAGCCCCATCGCAATTGCAAGATTCTGAGACAACTAACGCAGGCACTCTCGGTCCATCTTTCAGGTCCCAATACAGGTATTCAGCTGAACCCCAAAATGATTCACAAGTACAGCAGTCATTGTAGGTATAATTACTGCACCAGTCAAGCCCGTCAGCTTGCGCTGCCAGGAATAATAATGCAGATGTTGTTGAAAGCAATATTTTTTTCATTCTCTTTATCATATAACTCCTTGATTAACGTTTTTATTCATATAGATACAAGAAAGGATAAAAACTTGTCCAGCAATTTCGGAGATATTTTTTTTAATAATTTTCTTGATAAAAAATCTATTTTAATGAAATATGTAATTTATATGGATTATTTCTTACTATCTGTCTATTGAACAGGGATAAGAAAGTAAAAAGAACGTCTTAACCAAGTGATAGGGATTTTATGAGATTTATAATCAATTTCTTTTTTTATGGAATTTTGTTTTATGCTATCTATCTATTATTTCCAGACACATTTCATACGCTTGTATCATGGGCGGATCATGTATGGGTGTTTTTAAAGGAGCTGGTAAACAGTGTTTCAGGGAAAGCACAGCAATATCTCCCCTCAGAAGCGCCTAAAAGTCTATATTTACAATTTTTTTTGTAATATTTAAGACAGCACAACCTGAGGGCGGAGAAAGTTGATCACCGCGGCCCAGAAACGATCGCGCGCCAATTGTCGGGAGACAGTTAATTTTGTATATTGAACTTCTTTTCCTTCCAGACAATATCCGTTAAGGATCCGGCTATTATGCCCGCCGCCCGCGACCGAAATCACTTCCGGTTCATTTTTTCCATTGGATAATAATGTTCCGGAGGAAAATCTCCTGCCTCCACCGGCTTTCGGAATGAGCCTGTCGCCTGTCATAAGGACGTGCCTGATTTTCATGTGCTCTAGAGATGGTTTAGCGGGATCGATTATCCCCTTTTCGATTCTCGCGGTATTTATGGTAAACACTTCGCTGACCAAATTGCCGTGATCTGCAGCGACCCGTTGAGCAAATATTCCTCCGAGACTATGCCCGGAAACAACAACCTTGTTTCTGCCATTTTCAGAAACTGCCCTTAGCCAATCACCGATTTCTTTTTTTGAAGTGTCATAGGAAGGTTTTCCAAGCGCTCCGGCCGCATTGCATATCATGCCGTTTGGTAGTAATCCTCTAGCACCACCCTCTTTACCATATTGTCCATTGTTGGTCCCTCTAAAAATTAATCGCGGCGGCGCATCCCCATTTTCCGGCTTTAAACCATAACCGACAAGGCCCCGCTTTTCTGAAAAATATTTCTCGACATGGTAAACGACCTCAGATTCGGTGCCATCCTGATTTGCCTGGATCAGCGAAACCTTTCTCCCAACCATCTCCGGGCCATCAAACCGGTACACATGATTGAGCACAAGATAACCTTCCCGGCAAAGATCGATCAATTCGGGATTTGGTTTGCGATGAAACCTCCCGATAAACCCTTGAGTGGAAAACATCCCGCTGACATTGTCATTAAAAAACTTAAAATATTTTAAGCGAGTCTCGTAATTAAACCGTGCTGTTTTTTTTAAGTTTCTTAAATTCTCCCCAAAGAATTGGGTTGTGTTCGTTTTTTGCGTCTCTTCCTTTTCGCTTTTTAAAACAACGGGAGGAGCTGCTTTTTCTGTTTTCTTATCATGATCAATTTTAGGCCCTGAATAATACTCATGAATTTTATGAGCAGCATACGCTCCCCCAAGTGCCCAGGAAAAAAGGCAAATGATGGCAATCCTTACGATAAAAGCGGCAACCGCCCAAATTTTTTTGCCTAAGTTTGACAGGGAGTCTTTATTGTTCAGAGCATAAATAGTTATCTTTCTGGATGACCATTCAACAGCTGAATAGACCAACGGGAATGGACATCCTTTTGTTGGATTTTTTTGCGGACTGCCTATATTAATTGAATTATCTAAACTCATATTACCAATTATTTATAATTAACAAACATTATACATACATTATATAACAAAACAGAATTTTTTGAAATACATATTTTTATCACCAATAAAAACGAAAAATTTATGGTCGATAAAGTCTATAATTCATACAATTGACCAGAAAGGTTAACAAAGGGATATATGCAGGAAGAAACGAAAATCACCCCATGGGAAGTTACCTCTACATCGGGTATCGATTACCTCAAACTGATCAAGCAATTCGGTTGTCAACCCATTGACGGTGCGCTTATACGCCGCTTTGAGCAAGTGACAAAAGTGAAAGCGCACCCTTGGCTGCGCCGCGGCATTTTCTTTTCCCATAAAGATCTCGATCTGATCCTCGATGCATTCGAACGGGGAGAGGAGATCTATCTCTATACTGGCCGCGGGCCCAGTTCTGAATCGCTTCATTTAGGACATATGATCCCGTTTATGTTTACCAAATACTTACAAGACGCTTTCGATGCGATTGTCGTCATTCAGATGACTGATGATGAGAAATATTACTTCAAGGATTCCCTGACGCTCGATGAAGCAAATCGCCTGACTAAACAAAATGCCAAAGACATTATCGCCTGCGGTTTTAATCCTCAAAAAACCTGGATTTTTTCCAATCTGGAAACAGTAGGAGGGGCGCTTTACCGGAATATTGTTTTAGTCATGAAGCACACCTCCGGCAACATGATCCATGGGATCTACGGTCTTGATTTAAACAACAGCATAGGTCAGTTAAGCTGGCCCTGCTTTCAGGCAGCTCCGGCATTCAGCACCTCTTTTACCAATATCTTTCATGGCGATCATATCCAGTGCCTGGTCCCGATGGCCATTGATCAATATCCCTATTTTCGGATGGCGCGCGAAATCGCACAAAAAATTGGCTGTAAAAAGCCGGCAACCATCCAATCGCGGTTTTTGCCAAGCCTCGAACATGCACACGACAAAGCCAGCTCCACCGGGCAAAAGGAAGTGATCTTCATGAATGACACCAAAGAATCTGTTGCAAAAAAAATCAGGGAAAAGGCATTTTCTGGTGGCGGCATGACAAAGCAGGAACATCAGGAAAAAGGGGCCAATCTGACTGTCGATGTCCCTTATCACTATCTGCTGTACTTTCTCGATGATGACAGCGAACTAAAAACCATTGCCTGCGAATACCAGGCCGGAAGAATGATGACCTCGGAAGTTAAAAAACGGGCCACAGAAGTAATCTGGGGAGTATTGCAAGAACACCAGACGGCGAGGCTTCTGATTACAGACGAAACGGTCCAGTTATTTATGGACCCCCATCGCAAGTTTGACCGCTCCCGCCACCCCAAAGAATCAACGCCGGGAGAATTGGAAGGGCAACATTTAGGATTTCATTTCGACCCATATTTTCGTTCTAAATAAGGAGTTAACTTATGCTACCTGTTGGTTTAATAGAGCAAGACAGAACAGTACAACCCAAACTGCCCCGGGCTACTCCCAGACCCGCAGTAGCGACCTGGGTTTTACCGGACAGAAGAATACCATTCGACAAAACAGTAGAAGAGCGTTGCTATACCCTTTTTGAAAATAACGTATATCGCTTTGTCATGGTAATGCCTTATGTAAATTTATTAGGAACAAAAAGTTGCCATAAACGGGCCAAATTACGCCACTGCCCCTCTGAAGAAAGGCAAGGATATTTGGTTGAAGAGGAAAATCCGGCTCAGGCCCGTTATCGGGTTGTCGTTGCCGATTGCCAGGCAAATGTGGCGCGTATTTATTCTGACGGGGAAAAATTGCAAGCACTTCACTTACGTCTTCCCATCATTTTTCAGGAATTCGATGTCAGAATGGGAGAGCAGGCACAAATGGTCGTGGAAAAGATCCCGTTTCCTGTCAATGTTACAGAATGGGCATACCCCAGACAATTTTCCGATCTGACGCGTGAATCACAAGATTTGCTAACCATTATTAAAGGGATATTTACCCAATCTGTCCTTAAGGGTGAAGAAGTAATCCCGGGGTTGTTTCCATGCAATATCCGCTTTAAGCAAGATCCACCTGGTTATTATTTTGTCGGTTTGGAATATGAAGAGACATTTGAACTGTATTCATTACAAGATAAGATCATTGCATGGGCGAACAAAAACCCCTCTATCTTTGATTTTCTTATTTCGGGCTTTCCGGATGGCCCAGGAACCTACAAAGAGCTTTTAACGAGAAGTATCAGTTGGAAGATGACTCCGATTGATTTGTCTTCTGGAGGGTAGCCTGGATTTCGGAACAGGAGATCAATGGGGCCTCCTCATTGATCCCTTCACACTCTTCCGCAGCCAATTTCCAGCTCTCTTCGCTGTTCAGATTTTGCTGCCACCAAGGGAAGGTGCGGCATTGCAACGGCCGGTCCTGGTATACCATGCACTTTTTGTCTTTCAAAAAAATGCAATCATATTCACCGTCAGGTGTCTTTCTTTCAATCAATGCAAAGCGATTGTCGATATGCCGGATATAAGTCCTTTTAAAGGCGCTCAAAGATATTTTTAGATAGGCAGCGATTTTTTCCATTTCCGCTTCGGTGATCCAAACGATGCCAGGCCCTCCTGTACAGCATTTGCCGCATCCGGTGCATTTAAAGCGCAAGCCCTCTTTATACCAGGGAAGAGATCCCATATTCACCTCACATTCAAATTAATAGATGATTATACAAGAACTTAAGTAAAAATTCAAGGTCTAAAAGGGGAAAGGAAGCAAATAAAACCTATTTACTTAACAGCAAGAAGATATTTTTCCAAATATGACTTGTTTTCGGACCCTCTAAAATGAATAGAAATGGTTTGTATACCACTATCTGGGTACTGACGGGTAAAATCGCTTATCGCTTTTAAGGAAATTGCCGCCGCTCTATCTTGAGGAAAAGAATAGAGTCCGGTACTGATCGAAGGAAATGCGATACTTTTTATCTTTTGATTTGCGGCTAAAAGTAAACTATTATAATAGCACGAATACAACTCGTTTTCTTTTTCAGGGGTTGACTTTCCGGCAGGACCCGCAACAACAATGACATGGTGAATCGCATATTTACGATCAAGGGCTCCACTTTCAATCATCGTTGCAAACCCTGACTTGTAGTTTGCCCGATGTTGTTTGCTTAATACCTTGTGAGCTTGTGCATAAACGGCCCCCCCTTCGCGATGGATGGCCCCGTCAATTCCGCCTCCTCCTCCGAGATCCGTATTAGCCGCGTTGACAATTACCTCGGCTTGTGCGGTGAATATGTCTTGTCTCCTTACCGTAAATTGAATACCTGGACTTAAAAGCAAAGAAATGTGAAGAGTATGATCATCGACAAAATTGGCCTGCATCTGTTCTTTTTCCTGTAATGTCAAATCGCCCGTGTACGGACGCACCATTTCGCATTCAGCAACGCGAATGGGAGGGCTTAATGCGGCTTGAATGGTTGGGTTATCACTGATTTCACTCGGGAGTTTTTGTCGGGCCTGTGCTTGTTCGGGGGGTAAGGTTTGTTTGAGAGGTGGCATTTGAGAAGGTGTATCTAAAGGAAGAGCTTGATCCGGCAGTATTTGCTTGGGCAACAATGTCTGTTGGGGTGGCTCTTCCTCCATCGGTTTTTGCTTAAGCGGTTCAGGTACTGGGAGTATTTTTTTGTCAGGAACATTAACCGGCTTTTCAACAGGGATTTTTGGCGCATGCCACAATTTTTGAAAGAGCTTCAAAACATAGGTGTTAACTTTAGGGATCAATAACAAAGAAACAGCTGCCGAGTACCCAATTTTTGTCAGGGTCGATTTTGGCCTTTGCAGAACTTGGGATCCTTGCTCTGGTTTTTCCTTTCCCCGGGCAATGGACCATAAATCTTTCCGCACTTTAGAGGGCGAAGCCTTAGGTTGGTGAACCAGATAGGCAAATGCAGATACTCTTTCGGTCTTTATTTCATTTGACATAATAACACACCTTATTTAATAAATATTATAACATTAACGTATTATACTTGC
>JABDCW010000008.1 GCA_013287905.1 Chlamydiota bacterium
CAGCAGCTTTTTGTCATGAGGGGCAAAACGAAAGAGATGCTGATCGAACATTGTCAACGGATTCGCAATAAACATTCAGGTCAGGCCGATGTCCTCGATGTGATGATCAAGGTTAATAAAGGAATTTTGCTGTCCGAGCTGCTCGAACTGACCAAAGGTTCGAGAAGTCCCGTTGACACACTGGTGAAGCAAGGTTTTTTGCTGACCGACATCGTTCGTGTCGACCGCTCGCCCCTCACAAATGAAGAATATTTTCCAACCAAGCCCAAAAATGTAAATCCCGAACAATCGGCCGCTCTAAAAAATATTCTTCTTTCCCTTGAAGGCAATTTTTTTCAAACACATCTTCTCTATGGAATCACAGGGAGCGGAAAGACTGAAGTGTACCTTCAAGCTATTGAAAAGGCATTGCAATACGGCAAGGGGACGATCATGCTCATTCCAGAAATTTCCCTCACACCGCAAACGATCGAACGCTTCCGGGGCCGTTTTAATGAAAGCATAGCCATTTTGCATCACAGGCTAAGCGTTGGGGAGCGATTTGACGAATGGCATAAAATTCACCGGGGGGAGGCTAAAATCGTCATTGGTGCCCGTTCCGCAATATTTAGCCCTGTAAAAAATTTAGGACTGATCATTGTCGATGAAGAGCATGAAATGTCTTATAAGCAAAATGAAATTGCCCCATGTTACCATGCACGCGATGTTGCCGTGATGCGGGGAAAACTAAACAACGCTTCCGTCATACTAGGCAGCGCAACTCCCAGCCTCGAAAGCTATTATAACGCCCTTCAGGGAAAATACACCCTAAATACATTAATGAACCGGGCTGAAGCACAGTCGCTCCCTAAATTTACCATTGTCGATATGAAAGAGGAGTATTTGAAGGCCAAGTCAATGACCAGTTTTTCCGATCTTTTACTAAAAGGGATCTGCCTGAGAAGAGATAAGGGAGAGCAGACCATTCTTCTTCTCAACAGACGCGGATATCATACGACAATGACCTGTCAAAGCTGCGCCCTGGCAGTGCGCTGCACCCATTGCGATGTGGCATTGACATTCCATTTAGGCGATAATCATTTGGCCTGCCACTTATGCGGTCATTTCTTGGCTCCCCCGCCAAGACAATGTCCTAAATGCCAATGCGGCAACACAATGAAATATAAGGGAGTCGGGACAGAGCATGTGGAGAGGGCCTTGCATGCAATACTCAAAGAGATCCGGACAATACGGGTCGATGCCGATACGACAAAACACAAAGGAAGCCACCAAAAATTATTGCGCGATTTTGCATGCGGGAAGGCAGATGTTCTCATCGGAACGCAAATGATCGCCAAAGGGCTCCATTTCCCCCAGGTGACTCTGGTTGGCATTCTCAATAGCGACATGACCCTCAATATACCCGATTTTCGCGCATCTGAAACCGCTTTTCAACTCATCACACAAGTTGCCGGACGGGCCGGAAGAGGTGCAGTGGAGGGAGAGGTCATTGTCCAAACCTGCCTTCCGGACAACAGCACGATTACTTTTGCAGCCGCCCAGGATTTTCAAAAATTTTATGAGGAAGAAATTGCTGTCCGAAAATTGTTCTCCTATCCCCCCTTTGCCTCTTTGGCCAAATTGACATTTTCAGGGGAGGATAAAGGAAAAACACACCAGGTGGCGGAGCAATTCCGCGAAGAGCTCCTGCGCCTTTTGCCGAAAGAATTCGAACTGCATTCTGTCGTCGCATCGGGCCATGCAAAAATTAAAGATAAATTCCGCTTTCAAGTTTTGATCCGGGGGCCTGGTATTTATCCCATCTCGCAAAGTTTGATTGCCCTCAAAGCTTCATCGACATGGCCAAAATCTGTCCATATTCTCATCGACATCAACCCCTCATCGACATTTTTTTAAATTACATACCCGTGGCCGTGAGTGCCCGTGCCCGTGAGCGTGCCCGTGCCCGTGCCCGCTTCTATTTATCATTTCCGATTTTAAAATGACCTCTTAAAAATCTCATGGATCCAACCTTCCAGCTTGCTATACGGAAGACACACTTGGGTATAAAACGTCTTTACTGTATTGAAAAGTTCTCTTTCGCCCAATAAATACAATGAATCGGCCATTTTTCCGAGCCTGACTCCATAACCGGTCCAACATTGGCCGGAGGAAGGGTTGGCAACCGGAGCATTCGCTGTCATATCCCACCCCCACGATTTCAACACAAGCTCAACGCCACGTCTATAGTTAATCATGAACTCTTTATTTGACTTCAACTGTGCAAACTCTTGGGTGCTAAAGCAATATTCGTCTCCATGACCCGCACTTGGTCGGTTGATGGGAAACATCCACCAATCATAATGTGCATGGGCAAAAATATCCCACCTGCCGGACGCTGCCCACTTTTCAAAATCCTCTAGCGTATAACCAAGGCTTAATCGTTCATTCTTTACCTTTGCTGTCTCAGAAGATGAAGGCTGCGGCTGAGCTGGGGGTGGCGGTGCGGCTGTCAGCCTCGGATTTTGGGTAGTAGAAGGAGGAAGAGCCTGCTGCAAATTTTGAGGAATTTTTGTGTGCAGGTTTTGAGGGACGTTGGGTTGTTTTGCTGACTGATCATTACTCTTATGAATTTGGACCTTTCGGTCCTTCCAGGAGACAGCTCCAAAGACGATAAGGAATACTCCCGCGCTCAGGATACTTAAGGCAACGATCGTAAGCAAAGAACCGGAACGTTTGGCCAATGTAGGTTGCGACAATGGATGGAAGATAAAATTATAGATATTCTTTACTTGCATTTTATTTCATATAAATAGAGTTAGTCCTACCCAATAATAAATAATAGAAACAAAAATTTCAAGTCGGAAAGGAGATTTCATTGGTCTGTAAGAAGATTAAAGAAAACGACAATAGGGACCATAGCGACACCAATTAAGGACGATAATGACCAATCCTTAATGTCGCTATGGTCCCTATTGTCGTTGATCTTCACTCTCGAATACAAAGTTCTTGCCTTTTAAGTGAAAAATAAATACAATCGTGCTTTATTCACTAAAGATTGTTGGAGCATATCAATGAAAAAAAACATTCACCCAAAATATCAACAAGTATTATTTGTCGATTCGGCAACCGGCCACAGATTTTTGTGCGGTTCTACCCTTCAGCCACAAGCCACTGAAGTTTTCAATGGAAAAGAATATCCTGTACAGAGAGTGTCGACATCTTCCGCTTCCCATCCATTTTTTACAGGAAGCAAACAGCTCGTAGATGCTGAAGGCCGTGTAGATAAGTTTAATAAGCGTTACGCGCAAAAGCCTGCCAGCGACAAAGAAGGGAAAAAAGACAAAGAAGAAAAAGATAGTAAGGAAGAAAAAAAAGAGAAAACAAAAAAAGTTACCTCTGCCCCTAAAGCACAGAAGTAATCGGCTGCCTTTGCATTCTTGTCACACCTTTCACTCTCTTACGCAAAATACAATTTTTGCGTAAGGGTCAGTCCTCTCACAGGCATTTTTTCCTTGAGTATTTACGTTTATGGAAAATAAAATCCGCAACTTTCTATCCCGTTTAGCTGAACTCGAGTCCGTTCTTGGACACCCCGATGTCTTTAATGATCAAAAAAAATACCGGGCTCTCGCTCAGGAACATGCCCATATTTCCGAAATAAAAAAAAACTACGACGCTATTCAAAACGCTAAACGGCAAATTGCAGACAACAAAGAGCTGCTGTCCAACGAAAAAGACCCGGAATTTACCGAAGTTTTACGCGAGGACAATCAAGTACTGGAAGCGAGGATTACCGAACTGCAGTCAAAATTGGAACAATTATTAGTTCCTCCAGACCCCTTGGACCACTCCAATACGATTTTGGAATTGCGGGCCGGCACCGGGGGCGATGAAGCTGCCCTTTTTGTTGGCGATTGCGTCCGCATGTACAAGCTCTACGCAGACAAAATGAACTGGAAATACGAGCTCCTTTCATGCACTCCTTCGGAAATTGGCGGTTTTAAAGAATACATCATGGTTCTCTCCGGGGAAAATGTCTACCGGTTTTTAAAACATGAAGGGGGAACGCACCGCGTTCAACGGATCCCTGCAACGGAAGCTCAAGGACGCGTACATACCTCTGCAATTACAATTGCCGTATTGCCTGAACCAGAAGACGATGTCGATGTCCATATCGATGAAAAAGACTTGCGGGTCGATACCTACCGTTCCTCGGGAGCCGGCGGCCAGCACGTCAATACAACAGACAGCGCAGTTCGTTTAACGCACATTCCGACAGGAGTTGTTGTCTACTGTCAGCAGGAGCGAAGCCAGCATAAAAACAAAGATAAGGCAATGCGGCTGCTAAAAGTGAAAATTGCGGAAGCAGAGCGGGAAAAGAAACAGGCAGCCATTGCAGGTGCGAGAGCTCAGCAAGTGGGCAGCGGTGATCGTTCGGAAAGGATCCGGACCTATAACTTCCCCCAAAACAGGATAACCGATCATCGGATTGGATTGACCAAATACGATTTAAGTGAAGTGATGAACGGCAAACTTTATGAATTCTCCACGGCACTGGTCGCTCATCTTCATCAGCAACAGCTGTCGGAGGGGTGATGAAACTCGTACTAGAGGTGCTGAACCATTCCATTGACTATTTGCAGAAGAAAAAAGTAAAGGATGCGAGAAAAGAAGCGGAAGAGCTTATCGGAGAGGCACTTGGACTTGGCCGCATGGGTGTATACCTCTCATTTGATAAACCCCTGACAGACGCGGAATTAGATAAATGCCGCGAATGGTTAAAACGGCGAGGACAAGGAGAGCCTATCCAATATATTTCCGGCAATCACCGCTTCCTGAGTTGCGATGTTACATTGACCCGCGATGTTATCATTCCAAGACAAGAGACGGAAATCCTGGCCGACAAGATCATCAGGACCTTAACAAACCGTTCCTTACAGGGTAAAACCCTATGGGATGTTTGTTGCGGCTCGGGCTGCATCGGCATTTCAATAAAAAAAGCGCTTCCCCATATACATGTAGTCATGTCGGACCTGTCAGCTAAAGCTCTCGAAGTTGCCAAAGAAAATGCCAAAAGAAACCACGTCGATATCGAATTTTTAGAAGGCGATCTTCTGGAGCCCTTTGCAAATCAAAAGACCGATTTTTTTGTTTGCAATCCTCCTTATATTGCCGAAAGCGAAAAGGAAACTCTCGACCGCGAAGTGCGCGATTACGAACCCCACAGCGCTCTATTCTCCGGAAAAACCGGCCTGGAATTTTACGTCAGGTTAGCAGAGCAATTGCCTAATTTCTTGCACCCCCAAGCACTTGTATGGCTGGAAATGGGAGCCGGCCAGGGAAATGAGATGTTGAAGATATTTGCATCGCCAAAGTGGAAATCGAGAAAAGTGGAACAGGACTGGGCAGGCCACGACAGATTTTTTTTACTTGAAATTGAATGATTTTTGTTTTATATTTTTGTTACTATGGATGAAACAACCTTAAATTTTGGAATTTTTTAATGTTTGGCGCCCTTACCAATTCGATGCAAAAACTTGTGGCTGCATTTGCCGGAAAAAAGCAGTTGTCTGAGGATAACATCTCAGAAGCTGTCAGTCAGGTGCGTCTGGCCCTTCTCGATGCCGATGTCAACTATTCTGTCGTAAAGACATTTATTAAACGGGTCAAAGACCTGGCTTTAGGGGATGCCGTCATCAAATCAGTGACGCCGGGGCAGCAGTTCATTAAAATTGTTCACGATGAACTTGTGAAGTTAATGGGCGGGGGGGAATCGGCAATTCAAATTGCTGACACTAAACCGTCCGTAATCATGATGTGCGGTCTACAGGGTTCCGGAAAAACGACGCAATGCGCTAAATTGGCAAAATACTTAAAGAAGAACAACCAATGCCACTCTCCTTTGCTCGTTGCCTGCGATCTGCAGCGTCCGGCAGCGGTTGACCAATTGAAAATTCTTGGGGAACAAATCGGCGCGCCGGTCTTTGCCATCCCGGGAGAAACAGACCCTGTCAAGGTTGCAAAAGCGGCGCTGGACCTGGCCAAGAAAAACAAACACGATGTAATGATTGTCGATACTGCCGGAAGATTGCATATCGACGAGAAGCTCATGCTGGAACTTGCAGAGCTCAAAGAAATAGTAAAACCAAAAGAAGTCTTATTTGTTGCCAATGCAACGATTGGCCAGGATGCTGTAAATACCGCGGCAGCTTTCCATAAACAAATAGCCATCACCGGCACAATTTTGACCATGCTGGATGGCAATGCTAAGGGCGGCGCTGCAATCTCTATCCGTGAAATCACAGGACAGCCGCTAAAATTTGAAGGGGTAGGAGAAAAGCTGGACGACCTTCAGCTCTTTAGTCCTATCTCGATGGCTGACCGTATCTTAGGGATGGGAGACACGATCAATTTAGTTAGAAAAGCCCAGGAGCATATCAAAGAAGACGATGCTAAGCTTCTGGAAAAAAAATTGCGTTCCGCAACCTTTACCTATGATGACTATCTGGCGCAAATCCAAATGGTCAAAAAAAATGGGCTCGTTCAAGAGCCTTCTTGGAATGTTGCCTGGCATGAGCAGTCTTAAGGACATGGACTTTGACGAAGGCGAATTCTTCAAAGTGGAAGCAATCATTCAATCCATGACCCCTAACGAAAGACTTGAAAAATGCGAACTTGTCGTCTCGCGGCGCCATCGCATTGCCAAAGGAAGCGGGACTGGAATAGATCAGGTAAATAAGCTCGTGAAGTCCTTTCAACGGGCAAAACAAATGTGCAAAAATATGCCAAATATGAAACAATTAGAAAAGATGATGGGAGGAGCCAGATGGCGCTGAAAATTAGATTACGGAAACAAGGTCGCAATAACCGTCCATTTTTCCGTTTGGTGCTGGCAGATGCCAGATCGCCTCGCGATGGAAAATATGTAGAAGCTCTTGGATGGTACAATCCGTTTGAAAGCGAGCTGGACAAGGGAGTTTCGTTCAACAAAGAACGGATCAGCCACTGGCTGAGCATAGGCGCTGAATTATCAGAGTCTGTGCAAAACTTGATCAAAAAAGTCGAACCAGGTATTGTTCATGCACTGACAGCAAAAGTTCAGGCGCATAAGGCACACGCTACTTCAAAAAGAAAAGCCAGAAAAAAAGCTGCTGCTTAAGAGCCTGTTCAATATCTAAGGTTCTTTAAGTTCAGGTCTTTATGCACTGACCAGAGAATATGAAGCAAAAAATCGATATTTTGTCGCTTTTTCCCGGTTATTTTAAAGGGCCCTTCGATGAGAGCATCATCGGACTTGCGCGGAAAAATGGGATTATCGATATTCAACTGATCGATATTCGACAATTTGCCGATAACCGTTACCGGCGCGTGGATGACCGTCCCTATGGTGGAGGGCCCGGAATGGTCATGATGCCAAAGCCGGTCGTTAATGCTATACGGAGCGTGAAACAGCAAAAGTCTCATGTTGTGTACCTCTCGCCGCAAGGGACCATCCTTGACGCGAAAAAAGCTCGCGAGTTGGCCCAATATGAGCATTTGATCCTCCTTTGCGGCCATTACGAAGGGATCGATGAAAGGGCTTTGAGCGAAGTGGATGAGGAGATCAGCATTGGAGATTATGTTCTTACGAATGGCTGTTTGCCGGCAATCGTCCTTATTGACGCCGTTGTAAGATTCATCCCCGGGGTATTAGGACATGCAGGCGCTGCTGACGAAGATTCTTTTGAAGCGGCAAAAGAAGGAATGTTTGATTGTCCGCATTATACAAGACCAGAGGTATTTGAAGAAAAATCAGTGCCGGATGTACTGTTGTCCGGCAACCATAAAAAAATAATAGAGTGGCGCCATGAGCAGGCAAAGAAAAAAACAAGCCGTGTCCGCCCAGACTTAAGTAAAAAAGGAAAACGAGATGAGTAAATCAGCTGTCATTAATAAGCTGGAAAGTAAGCAGCTTAAAGAGAACCTCGCAACATTTCGGGTAGGGGATACTGTACGTGTGCACACCCGCATTATCGAGGGGGAAAAGGAACGTATCCAGGTATTTACCGGTACAGTCATTGCGCGCAAAGGGACCGGACTTTCCGAAACCTTTTCCGTACACCGCGTGGCTTACGGCGAAGGGATGGAACGGGTATTTTTATTGCACAGTCCCCGCATTTCTAAAATTGAAGTGACTAAGGATGGAGATGTACGACGCAGCAAACTCTATTACTTGCGTGGAACTTCCGGAAAAGCTTCTAAAATTAAATCGCGTATCACTAAACGCCAGGCAAAGGAAGTGGAGCCAGCGCAAGAAGCCGTGAATGCTGTGAATGCTGAAACTGTGTAAATGTTAGGGAAAAAATAAACGACCTTAGGGACAATAGGGACACCAATTAACGACATTAACGACGATCATCATTATCCTTATTGTCCTTAATTGGTGTCCTTATTGTCTTTATTGTCATTTTTCTTTTACTGTTCAGACATTGGATAGGTGCTAAAATATGAAGCTTCGCGAGTCGTTGCGATTACAGGCACTCACGCACCATGAAAAACTTGCCTATCTTCGCGGATACCATTATATTGCAGGTATCGATGAAGTGGGGAGGGGGCCTTTGGCTGGACCTGTTTTAGCATGCGCATGCATTATCCCTAAGGGTCTTTTCTTTGCCGGAGTTGATGACAGTAAGAAGTTATCTCCGGAAACAAGGGAATCGCTTTTCGAAAAAATATCTTCCCATGCCGATGTCAGCTATGGCTTCGGTGTTGTCTCTCATGATGAGATCGACCGGATCAATATCTATCAGGCAACAATCAAGGCAATGTTGCAGGCCATCTCACAGTTACCCGCCGAACCGGATTATCTTTTAGTCGATGGGATGGCGCTTCCCCATCCAACCATTCCCTGTAAAAAAATCATTGGAGGAGACAGGCTGTCTCACTCGATTGCAGCGGCCTCCATTTTGGCAAAAGTCGAAAGGGACCGGTTAATGAAGGAATATCATACAAAATGGCCAGCATATGGGTTTAAAGACAATAAAGGATATGGAACGAAGAAACATATCGATGTATTGCAAAAGATCGGCCCCTCGCCGATCCACCGTTTATCCTTTAAAGTGAAAAAAGAAACAACGGAGGAGTAGCAGGAGATTATGGCAGGTACAGATCTATTTTCCTGGAGACCGGCGCACACCCCGCCCCTTATTCAAGCGATCAGCCTGTTGATCTGTCTTGTCTCTATGCTATCAGCTGCATTTCAGTCCATTTTTAATGAATTTGCCATTCCCTATGGCCCCCAGGCCCTCCTCTCTCTATCATCCTGGGGAATACATAATGGTTTCATCTGGCAGTTCATTTCATTCTTGTTCGTACAAGACACCTATGGCGGGCTGTCATTTTCATTTTTTCTTACCCTCTTTCTTAACGTCTATTTTTTTTGGGTCATCGCACCTTTAGTGCTGGAAATCATCGACCGGGGGCCTTTCCTTAGGCTATGCACTGCGTGCGGGGTATTATCGGGACTATGCGCTTTATTATTCATGGACCTTATGGGCCAGGACTTGTTACTTGCCGGCATCGCTCCCGTGACTCTTGCATTGCTCCTGGTATGGTCCATGGCTTATCCAGATACGGAAGTGTTCTTATTTTCCCTGGTTCCGGTTAAAGCAAAGTGGTTAAGCGTCATCACGATCGGAATCTTTTTGCTATCGGCTATCTCCAGGTGGGACCTTCCCGGGTTCGTTCTTTACTTCTCCAGTCCCTTGATTGCCTATTTTTATGCAACGTGCGCATGGCATTGGACAAGCCCTTTTGCATGGACAGCCTCGATAGATAAAAAACTGGCCGATTTAGGAACGCTCATTCGACAATATGCACTGAAAATCCTCCCTTTTAAAACAAACAATCACGATAAAGTCATCGACATTGGCACGGGAAAAAGCCAGCTCGATGATGATGCCTTTGTAGACAAAATGTTGGGGAAAATTTTCAAAGAAGGGGAACATTCCCTCTCGTGGAGTGAACGGGTCAGGCTGCAGGAGATCTCCAAAAAAAAGAACCAAAATAAACGCAATTAAACGATTTTCCTTAAAAAGTGATAGCAGGAATGGGGCCTTGTCACCTTATGGCCGTTTGCTTAACTTTTAAGGACAGACAATAAAAATTAAGGAGCCGTATTTTATGTCTTCTTCCATTCATTGCCAGACAAGTTTATGCGATTGGATAAAAATTTTTGATAGTCAGGAAGAAGTTCTTGATAGTAACGTTGCATTTCGGGAAAAAAGTAAAGGCCAACCCCAAACAACTGATGTATATGGTTTTGCTCCCTGTCTTGTGTGTCCTGACATTTCCTTACGAAACGAATTAGAATTAACGATATCCGTAGACAAGAAGGCCAAGGCCGTCCTAAAGCCAGGAACGGATGCCACTCACGGGAAAAATAGCAAAGTAAAAATGGTTCATTTTAAAAATGATCCAGACCCCGCCCGCTGGTTTGCAATTAAAACCCCACTTATAGATGACATATACTCTTTACGCGATACTTTTTTTCAGTATTGTAACAATTTTGAAATGACAGAAATTGGCGATCATCCTAACTTTATGAAAGTTCATGCTCTGTTTATTAAGATGAAATGTAACAAAGGAATCCAAAGACCCTATTTGGTCCTCGATGACTGTCAGGGCCCTAGATTATGCGATATATACAGTGAGTTACAATTGGAAGAGGTAATTCATATAATCACTCAATTAAAAACTGCTTCTCTGCATTTGTATGATTGCGATATTATTCCGGGTGATTTTGGTGAGCATAACATTCTAATCACCAAAGATAACATAGTTAAATTAATTGATTATGATCTTTGGCTAAATAAAAGAAATGTTGGTAATGTCAATTTAGCACGTCTCATTTATGAGAAATTCAATGAAATAGTTCCTTGTCTAGCTTCAGGTAGGGGTATAAAAAAGTGGTCGGATCAGTGGTCGGATCTTATTATAGATAATCCACTAGCTTCAAGAGAAGATCTAGAAAAAGCCTTAGACGCGATTATTGCCAAATTTCATGAAAAACATGAAATTGAAAAGACCAAAGATAAAATTGAAAAGACCAGGCATAAAATTGAAAGGACAAAGAATCATATCTTCAAATTAACACAGCGTATATCTCACCGAAAGACCCATGGAGGCAAAAAAAGACGGACCAGAAACAGTTCCCTAAAAAACGAGATTGCCTTTGCTGCAAAAAGGCTGCTCCAACTGGAGAAAGTGATAAAAGCTACGGTAACCATTTAAAGTGTCATTCAAATTGACATAATTCCTTATAAATTCTGTCATTCACACTGACAGAACTCTTTATAAATTCTGTCATTCGCATTGACACATTGTCTTCTTAGAGATTCATATCATTTTCATTTTGAGCAACTTAGCCATCTAGCTGGTCGGTTCAGTCAGGTGCAATGCGATCCAGGCAGATAACTACCACAGAGCCCACAGAAAGCACAGAGTGGGATATTTCATCACTCTCTGTGCTTTCTGTGGGCTCTGTGGTAGTTTTAAAGGTTAGAACAGACCCTTATAGGATCATATTCCTTGTGTCTATGCCTTCTATGTCCGACATTTGCGTTTTTAAGCGGCTCTAAAAACTCTGCACCTGACTTGGGTATTGGCTGTCTAGCCGATTCTTTTCAATTGGAGCAACCTGGCCATCTCGCTGGCCGGTTGAGCCGGAGTACCCAGATTACGTATTTGAAAAATCACTTGAACATGGTTCTTTTTCAACTCAGCCTGATATTCTATTGCAGCCTGGCGAAATGCTGCAGCCACGTTAGTTGGTTGATTGCCAAAAACGCCAAGGCCAACAGCTGCCGCTTTCAAAATGACCGGTTTTTTTTCTTTTTCAGCCAACCCGATGCACATTTTAAACTGGGCCCGAAATGCATGTAAAGCACACCAATATTGAATTTCTTCACAATCGGCACCTTCCACACTATTGTACCCCGATGCCGGTGCGGCAGCCAAAAACTGATACACTTTTTTGGCCCCCTCTTTTGGAATATCTTTTGGAACATTTGCTATACAAGGATATTCGATATATTGGCCATGCGATTTTAATCGTTCAATGACTTTTTGACCATTCACCTTGGTCGGCATAAAATATCCATGTCTGATTTCAGACCGCAACTCATCAGTCAGACACTCACAAAGGGCATTATATCCAATGTTACCCCCGCAATTGAGTAATTCGACCTGTGAGTCAGGAAATGCCAATTGAGAATCGGGCCCTTGCGTATGGTCGTTTATGTAGACCGCAACAGCTTTTCCCGGTTTTATTGTTTTAGGACTTGGCGCTTCACTGCCATTGAACTGACTTGCCGCAACATAAACAAGGATATTATCCTCAGAGCGTTTTCCATCTTTTCGAATATCAAGACCTACCCCTTTCGTGTATTGCGACATAAAAACTGTTTTATCTAAGGGTGGTTCTTTGCCCGTGATCACGGTTCGTGTTTGAAGCTGGGGTAAACTTTCATTGAGAGAGGAAACAAAGTCTATAGATGCACCCACGCGAGGAAGCTGTTCCTGCAAAAATTCTTTTGCTTTTTTATGCGCCAGGCGTTGTTCTTCGATTGTTGCTTGTTCAGTAAATTTTTCAGGAATTTCCGGAGTCGATGCAATGACTTTCTCAATGGGCATTTGTAGCATTGTTGGTGTTTGCAGTGATGGTTGTCCTGCGCTATCGGCCGATACTTGAGGCTGTGCAGCAGGAGCTTTAGTTGCCGGTTCCTCAGATTTGTCCGGTTTGGTCAACTGCTGATATATTTCCCCCGGTATTTCATTATCGGGATACATCTTAGAAGCTAATACCAAGGCATACCATTTCTTTGCCTTTTCCATGTCCTTCTCTACTTCTGTACCCGAGTAGTACATACTTCCGAGGCGGGTTTGTGCGGGAACATACCCCTTTTCTGCAGCTTTTTGAAGCCAGGCAAGCGCTTCCTCTTTCGAAGAGGAAAGTAAATACACTCCTATCTCATACTGAGATTCTATATGCTCCTTTTGTGCAAGGTCTTGTAGCAAACCGAGTTTTTCAGGATAAGGGACCTTCTTTGTTTTCTCATATTGCTCATCCAAAGCCATTGATTTAACATCCTGAGGCTGAGTTTTTTGCGATCCTGATGATCGTACTAATGAGGCAATGGCCCCCTTAATCCAGTTCGCATCGTGTGTTTTCTTACTCAAATCGGGATTAGAAGCGTATATGCCTGGATCAACTTCCTTTAACCATCTTTCTAAACTTTTGCAATTTAAATAATATACCCCATCGTCCCCTGGAACAGCCACAGCTTTACTGAATATTTTTAAAGACAATATGACACCAATAATCTTTGCCAACCCGTGATACCCTGCAACGCCTTTTTTTGTGGCCCTGTTATCTGGGATATCTCCGATTGTAAATCTGTTAAATTCATTTTTGGTGATTTTCATAATTAAATAATCCTGTATATAATTTAACTTCACCTGATAAATATTATTATATTGAATAAATCAATCAATATCAAGCTATTTACTAAAGAATATAAACATCTGATACACTCAAAAAAAATAAATTTTTTCTTGATTACCATTGGAATAACCCATATGCTTCACACATGACGTTTTTAGGAAAAAAAAAGATACTCCTCACTTTTGCACGCTCATTCTTAGCGCTTCATCTGG
Organism: Chlamydiota bacterium; assembly: GCA_013287905.1. GTDB lineage: Bacteria > Chlamydiota > Chlamydiia > Chlamydiales > Parachlamydiaceae > JABDCW01. The sequence goes on from JABDCW010000008.1 coordinate 13,678, forward strand.
CAAGAGAACTTAAAAGTTCCGGCCATATGATCTATACAGCTGACTCGATGGGGTATCATGTCTCATTTTTTTCCAATGCTGTCACAAAAAACTTTCGCGTACCAAGTCCCCGCTATCACCAAGATGAATACATTCAGGCCCTGATTGAAATCGTCAAAAAAGAAAAGATCGATCTCATCATTCCCATCTACGAGGAAATTTCTTATCTTTCCAAGGTCCGCCATTTGTTTCCTTCCTCATGCGAACTCTTCTTTCCTGAATTTGAAAATTACGATGAGTTACACAATAAATGGAAATTTCAATGTAAATTGGAAGCCCTTGATTTTGACGTGTTGGACAAAAAACTCATTCGTTCCGGGGAAGAGGCAAAACAATTTTCCTTTGATAAACCATTTGCCCTAAAAGCTTGCTACTCAAGAGCTTCCCAAAAAGTGAGGAAAATAGGTGTTAATGAATCATTGCCTCATCTCGATTTTCAGGAACATAATCCATGGATTGCACAAGAATGGCTGGAGGGGGAGAGATTTTGTTCCTATTCGATATGCCATCAGGGGAATGTCCATGCTAATGTCGTTTACCCGGTCACTTACGCCATAGATGGCAATTCTTGCATCACCTTCGAATCGGTCGATCATCCACCCATTTTCGAATGGATCGCTTCATTCGTAAAAAAAACTCGTTTTACGGGACAAATTGCTTTTGATTTTATTATATCCAAAGCAAATAAAATCTATGCAATCGAATGCAATCCGAGGGCTACGAGCGGGATCTTACTTTTAGGGAAGGATGACGGGTTGGACCTTGCTTTATTTAAAAATAACAAACAAACGATCCATCCAAAAGAAAATACCAGGCGGCAAATCGCATTCGGCATGCTCCTTTATGGTTGGAAAAGTTCCTCTATTCCCAATAACCGGTTAAGCCGATATCTTTATGATCTGATGAGAACAAAAGATGTTGTTTTCAGTGCAAAAGACCTAAAACCATTCCTCTTCGAGCCTTTTATTTTTGCCAATATTTTACTGCAAAGCAGAAAATACCGGATCTCCTTGCCCGATGCATTCATCCATGATCATGAGTGGAATGGTGAGCCAATCCGCTTAAGATGAGAGTGGGCTTTAATTTTTAGCACACATGTGGAAAATTAGATAGCTGACTTCTCATACAACGATTCCCGATCGTTTTCTTCCAGCCTGAAAGGCTGCAAATAAAATTAATGACCAGGCAGCTGTTTTGCTGTTGAAAAGGCAATAAAACTACCACAGAGCCCACAGAGAACACAGAGAGGGTTTTATGAATTATTTAGTTAATCCAGATATGCACGAGGAAATAGAAGGTATAACCCCTCTGTGTTCTCTGTGGGCTCTGTGGTAGTTTTATTTTAGAAAATGTCGACGCACGTAAAAACTGATCACACCCGGGCCATATAGGTTCCGGGTGTGTAAATGAATAAATTATCGTTTTGAGAATTGGAAGCGCTTACGAGCACCGGCAAGACCATATTTTTTACGTTCTTTCTTGCGGGAATCGCGCGTTAGGAATCCTTGTTCTTTAAAGGTTGGGCGTAAGTTCTCGTCTTCGCCGACAAGTGCGCGGGCTATCCCTAAACGGGTAGCGATCGCCTGCCCTTCTATTCCGCCCCCTTTAACGCGAATGATGATATCGACATTGCCAGTTCCGCCTATTTTTGCAAATGGGGCCAGTACTGTATTTCTTTGGATATCCAGGGTGAAATATTCTTCGAATTTTTTACCATTTACATCGATCTTGCCGGAGCCTTCTCTGATCCTTACAGAAGAAACTGCAGTTTTGCGGCGTCCTGTTGCGATTTTTTCTTGTAGAGCCATAATTAAAAATACCTCTTAAATAGTTGCATGAATCGGTTTTTGTGCCTGTAAATTATGCTCAGGACCGGCAAAAACGTGCAATCTTTTCAGTTGAGCATTTGCCAGACGGGAATGCGGCATCATACGCTTTGTTGCGTGTTCAATAATATATTCCGGCTTACGCGCCAGCATCGTTCTGTATGGAATTCTACGAAGACCATTCACATAGCCTGTATGATACTTATATTCTTTTGTTGCGGCCTTATTCCCTGTCACAACAACCTGTCCGGCATTGATTACGATCACACCATCGCCGCCGTCAATGTTAAATGTAAATGTCGGCTTGTGCTTGCCCCGAAGGATTTTGGTGATCTCCGATGTCAACCGACCAAGAGTTTTGCCCGCAGCGTCCAAAACAAACCAGGTGCGTTTGATGTCGGCCGTTTTCAATTGAAATGATTTAAACTTTTTATACATATCTCATAAGCCTTAAATGTAATGTTAAGCATTATACCGAACGTGATTCAAAAATTGGTTTTTGACGGCGTTGGCTCTGCATCAAAATTTTTGTCTTCACTCGTGCCTTGGCCATTGGCAATGGTCACTCATTCCAGACGAAAAATTTTGGGCAGCCTCCTTGTCAAAATCCCAACTTTTGAACCACCTTCGGTATATATTGCATGCAGACGCAATATTGATTACTGTCATCATACCTATGTCCCGAATTTTTTACCAATGATTTTGTGCACATTCGTTAACTTAAATTAGTTCGTGCCCGTGAGCGTGCCCGTGCCCATGCCCCGAATTTATTGATTATTTCCGAATTCCTCCCCGCAATTAGTTCGTGCCCGTGAGCGTGCCCGTGCCCGTGCCCGAATTCATTGATTATTTCCGAATTCCTCCCCGCAATTAGTTCGTGCCCGTGAGCGTGCCCGTGCCCGTGCCCGTATTTATTGATCATTTCCGAATTCCTCCCCGCAATTAGTTCGTGCCCGTGAGCGTGCCCGTGCCCGTGCCCGTATTTATTGATCATTTCCGAATTCCTCCCCGCAATTAGTTCGTGCCCGTGAGCGTGCCCGTGCCCGTGCCCGTATTTATTGATCATTTCCGAATTCCTCCCCGCAATTAGTTCGTGCCCGTGAGCGTGCCCGTGCCCGTGCCCGTATTTATTGATCATTTCCGAATTCCTCCCCGCAATTAGTTCGTGCCCGTGAGCGTGCCCGTGCCCGTGCCCGTATTTATTGATCATTTCCGAATTCCTCCCCGCAAATTTCTAACACGAAATAAAGTTCGGAAAAGATAAATAGATGCGGGCACGGGCACGCTCACGGGCACGGGCACGTAAACCAATTCTTGATTTGCACCCTTACTTCTTGAAAAAAACTGCTATCCTAAGCTATACTTTTGGAAAATCCCATATAAGAAAAGAATCAGATGACGCGTCAACCAAAAACATTTTTCATTCGCACTTACGGCTGCCAAATGAACGAGCTCGATAGCGAGATCATGGCAGGACAGCTGGAGGCCAGGGGGCTGACACAAATTGAAGATGAGTTCTCTGCGGATCTCCTTATCTATAATACCTGTTCCATCCGCGATTTAGCTGAAAGAAAAGTGATGGGTAAATTAGGACAGCTTGGAAAAAATCTGCAGCACAATCCCATCATTGGACTTGCGGGATGCATGGCGAATGCAAAAAAAGACTCCCTCTTTCATAAACTTCCCCATCTCGATTTTGTCATGGGAACAAACGACATCCATCATCTTAATGATATCCTGGACGAAGTGATCACAACCGGTAAGCAAACAATACATGCAAGCGATCATTTTCACGAAGAGCTCAATTATATAGGGGCAAAAAGGGATGATAAGATCAAAGCCTACATCTCCATTATCCGGGGTTGCAGCAAGTTCTGCACCTATTGCGTTGTCCCCTACACAAGAGGTACCGAAGTCTCCCGCCACCCCGACCACATTCTCGAAGAATGCCGCAAGCTGGTCGATCAGGGATATAAAGAATTTATGCTGCTTGGCCAAAACGTCAACAGTTATGGAAAGGATCAACCGCAGTGGGGAACATTATTCCATGACCTCCTCTATAAAATCGATCAACTCCCTGGGTTGGAACGGGTCAGGTTCATGACGAGCCATCCAATCGACATTACCAAAGAGCTGATGGTGGCAATCCGGGATTTAAAGACACTTTGCGAATTTGTTCACTTTCCTTTGCAGTCGGGATCTGATCGGATTTTGAAAAAAATGCATCGGATTTACACCGTTGAAGAATATTTGGAAAAAGTGTCGATGCTGAAATCTTTAGTGCCGGGCGTTGCCCTTGGCACAGATATCATTGTAGGTTTTCCTACGGAAACGGAAGAAGAATTTATGGAAACCTATCGCCTTTTGGAAGAACTCGAATTTTCCCTGGCTTTCCTGTTTGCCTACAGCCCAAGAAAGGGAACTCCTGCGATGCGCTGGAAAGATGATATTCCGGAAGCTGTCAAGGAAGAGCGTTTAAACCGCTTAAGCCAGTTGCAGGCCGGCATCTATAACAAACAACGAAAAGAGATGCTCGGAACCGAAGTGGAAGTGTTGGTCGAAGCGCAAAACTTTAAGGACAACCAATTGCTTAAAGGGCGCACGCGCTGCAATAAGAATGTCTTATTCCGCGCAGAGCCGCATTTGATCGGAACGCTACAAAAAATCCACATCCACAGCTTTACCAACCAGACATTGATTGGCGATCTTACAGACTGTCTTAAAACTTCGGGTGGCTAGTGTTATTTTTGTTTGTTTTTAGGCGCGAACCTTGAGACCACATGTTCGTACGATGTAGTAGTCCTGGAGTCTCGCCATGCACCGGCATAGGGGTTGGCCCCGGCACTCAGCGCTGCCATTATTTTACTTGTGCGTTTACTTTCGTCTTCATTTAGAATTATATCCCAAGGGCTATCGAAACCTCCAACCCATAAGTCTAAAGCATCCTGATAGGCCTGGACATGAGCCATCGACACAATTTTATTTTTATCTGAATTATCTGGTTTTTCTACTTGTAATATCGCATCTCCAATTTCTGCAGTGAGCATCAGCGGCCACCTCGCCACTATGGATAAACCAGAAACAACCGTCCCTGCAAACCCAAGGATGAGTCCAATATCTTTCGCACCTATCTCTGCGCCTAATTTAAATCCGGCAAGAGCTTTTTCTTTAGAACCAAGAGCTGCGCCAACGGCACCTCCAATGACGCCGCCAATCAATGCCCCGGCTCCGGTAAGTACCAAAATGGGTGTCCAAATTACTGCTTTAATTGCGGCTTGTGCAAGTAAAGATCCTCCGGACAATAGGGCACCAATAGAGGCAAAGACCACACCTGACAGACCACTCTCTTTTTTAACTACCTCTACCCATTTCTTTCCAATGATCTCAAAGGCACTTTTCATTAACTTGACTGTAGAGACTGCATTATTGACATAGGTACGCAATATCGCTCCGCCAAATTTCTTGTTTTCCTTTATCCGGTCAAATGTGGGAAGAAAAACTTCCTGTGTAACAGTCGGACCCGGGTTTGAGGGCAGTGCGGCACTTGAAGCGGAGAGGTTAGTTTCTGACAACTCGCCTGCGGCCTGTAGTTTTACATGACTTGCACCGGTTGAATGAGGACCTGAAGTGGCAGGATCCATAACTTCCTCCTTGGAATTGGATAGTGACGAGTGTCTAATTATCCTTTATATTTGTTGATCAGCGAATGAATATGTTCCCTAATTTTTTGATCATCTGGTTGAGGGTGTTCTGTAACGACAGAAAGGGCTGTTTCTAAAGAAATAACAGCGTTGGTATTGTCATGAAGATCGCGATAACATTCTGCCGAATAGAGATGGGAAAAAACTGATGATAAATCGAGCAAGGCAGCCATTGCAAAGGCCTCCAGAGCTTTATTGTTGTCGCCAAATCTTTTTTCAGCTAAACCGGAAGCGATCCAGACGTTATATTTATAAGGATTGAGCAAAGTTAATAAGAAGAAAACATCCCGGGCATCCTTGAAGTGCGTTGTATTAAACAACCTCTCGCCGCATTGGTAAAAATAGTGGAATGATTGCTCCGAAATTTTTAATATACCTTGTAAGTGATCGGGCATCGCTGACAATTTTTCGATGCTTTCTTCTACAGGGTGCTTTTCCTGCAACATGGAAATGATGATCTCTGCGGCTCGGGAAAATTCCTGATTGACTTGCGCCAGTTCCTCCTGACCCAAGTGCCCCTTTAAATCGGTTCGGATTAATCTGATAGCATGCGTGATGCGATTGCGTATATCTGTGGCCGCCAACAATTCGAACAAATCATGATGCACTTTACTTTCTGTTAAATAGGGGGTCTGTTTTTTGTCTATCGCGACATCCATCATCAGAAAATCAACCAAAGAGTTTGTTGTCTGACCGATGACTTGATCAAGCGTTTTTGGTTTTTGCTTCTTCATGTTAGTTCTCCGTTTTTACTCTTTTAGCGCCTTCTCTCACGGGTGCCGCGTCTGTCCTCATCCTGGTCTTCATCCAACTGCTCCTGAAGCACATCCCGTACCGTTTTCCGGCCGGTCGGTTGCGAAGCTGGCGCCGGCGGTTGTTCGAGATCGAATTCGACCCTCATGTTTGCCACTCTCAACACAAACGCCCGTTGGTCGGCGTTTAATCCATTATATATTTGCTTATCGCGGCCGCAGAGTTTTGAATAGAACACTTTTTCGTTTACATTAGAGGGGGGAGCATAAGGATTTCTTGGAACATTATCGTCTAAAATATCCTCGCGCATATGTCTCTCTTCAGCTGCATCGCCAGGAATCATATCGTCATCCAGCATCAAAGAATAGCAATGGGGAGGAACAGATAAAAAACAAAGAGAGGAAAGGACAGTGAAAATGGTTTTGTTCATAGTTGTTTTCCTGTTAGTAGCATGGACGATTGCCGGACGAACAAGATTCAGAGCATGAGATGCATACTTCTGCACATTGCTGGCAATGTTCCGCTTCGATTTTTCTACACTCCTCGGCGCACTTTTGACAGATCTGTGCACAAAGACTCACGATTTGATGTTGGAATTCCGATTGATAGTCTCTGGATTTCTTCGCCAAACAGCACATCTCTGCACATTCAGAACATAAGGCTGCAAGCTTTTTTTCCCCTTTCTCCATACATCTTTTTGCACACTCTACGCAATGTTTCATACATTCCATAAAACCATGATGATCATGATCTTCTTTTTTTGATGGACATGTTTTTGTTTGCATATTGCCTCCTTTTCAATCTATCCCGTTCAAAATAAATAACTTGTTAACGTGCCCGTGAGCGTGCCCGTGCCCTTGCCCGAATTTATTAATTATTTCCGAATTCTCTTATCCACCGAAAATTTCAAGCAGAAAAAAAAAGTTCGGAAAAGATAAATAAATTCGGGCAAGGGCACGGGCACGCTCACGGGCACGTTAACAATTATCCCCTCTTTTCTTCAATTTATTTATATATGACTTATTTTACAATCGTTTCATGGCAACTGCTTCCATATAACGCTCTTCTTTTTCGTTATTTAACGCGATGGGCAAGTTTTAAAACACAGAGGCACAGAGACACAGAGAAAAAATTGATAAAGTTATCTTGCTTTTAAGAAACTATTTTTTTCGCGATGCGAGAAAAATAAGTGCTTTTCTTTTTTGCATTAAGCAAAAAATAAAACTTTCTCCGTGCCTCTGTGCCTCTGTGTTTAATTTTTTTAGAGAAATTCGCAGTCAAACGCCACGAAGCAGCAGGGCAACTGGCTACCTCCCAGGTTAAATTTCGAGCAGCATGCATGAAGGATCTTCCAACTCCTTTTTGAGGTGAACAAGAAAGGAAACGGCATCTTTGCCATCGATGATCCGGTGGTCATAACTTAAAGCAAGGTACATCATTTGACGAATAACGATTTTATCATCGATGACGACAGGACGTTTGATGATTTTATGCAATCCCAAAATTGCGCTCTGCCCGGGATTGAGTATGGGAGTGGATAATAATGACCCAAAGACGCCCCCATTGGTTATCGTCAGGCAACCACCTTCTAAATCACTGACTTTCAGTCCATTGCTTCGTGCTTTTCCGGCATAATCTTCTATAGCCTTTTCCACTTCGGCAAAAGATAGAAGGTCGCAATCGCGTAACACAGGCACAACGAGTCCCCGATCGGTGCTGACGGCGATCCCAATGTCAAAATAGTTGCGGTACACAATATCATCGCCATCGATATAGGCATGAATGACCGGAAAGGCTTTCATTGCGGAAACAACTGATTTTACAAAAAAGGAGAGCAGCCCTAAACGAACCTGGTGTTTTTTCATAAAAGCTTCTTTATGCTGCTCGCGCATTTCCATAATTGCCGTCATATCGACTTCATTAAATGTCGTTAACATTGCCGTCTGCTGCATGCAATCGACGAGGCGTCTGGCAATTAATTTACGAATGGCAGACATTTTCTGACGCGTTTGTCTCCCTTCTGTCCGATTCGGCCCGGCAGTTTTTTGCAATGGAGGCGGCTTTGGGCTTTCTGCTGGAGCTGGTTTCTTAGGTTCTGGTGAAGCCGCAGCTTCTGCTATAGGCTTTTCTTGCGTCTTGGGAGGGTTTTTTGAAGACAGGGGTGCTTTTTTCTCCCCTGCCTCTGCAGCTGCCTTTGGCGGAGTTTTTTTTTCTTGTTCCGCTGCATCATCGATGGAGCCGATCTCCTGCCCGATTTTTACCACGTCCCCTTTTTGCACTACCCATTCTACCCGGCCGGATTGCTGGGCATAAAGAATCTGATTTACTTTATCTGTTTCGAGCTCGAGAATTTCTTCATCTTTTTTGACTATAGACCCCGAATCTTTTAATATTGTACCTATTGTTGCCTCTACGATAGATTCTCCCATGGAAGGCACTTGAATGGTTATTTTCATGGTTTGTCCTTTGATTTTCCAAAAAGAGCCTCCATGATCTGAAGAGACTCTTTTTTATGGATTGCCTGAGAACCGGCTGCGGATGCAGCGCTCCTCGGCCTCCCAATATATGTGAGCTGACAAGATGCGGGGAGTAAACTGCTGAGAATTGGTCCGATAAAGCTCCAGGCACCCATATTCATCGGTTCTTCCTGCACCCAGAAAAACTGTTTTGCATCTCCATATTTTTTGATCATTGCTGCAAAGTAAGGGGCTGCTTTCTCCGACTTTTTTACCGGATACAATTGTTCGAGACGAATGATCGTTACCTCTTTAGCCTTAGCCTGCTCCCTGCCCTGCACAAGATCATAAAATATACGGCCGCTGCAAAATACTAACTTCTCTGTTTTTAAAGCAGGGGCGGGATCGTCGAGCACTTCCTGAAACGATCCTTTAGTCAGATCTGCAAGGGAGCTGACACACCTTGGATCGCGAAGCAGCCCTTTTGGGGTGAACACAACTAAGGGTTTGCGCTTCTTATTCACCATTTGCCGCCGCAACACATGAAAAAGTTGTGCAGGGGTAGTGCAATTGACAATTTGCATGTTATCTTCACCGGCCAATGCTAAAAATCTCTCCATCCTTCCCGAAGAATGTTCCGGACCTTGACCCTCATATCCATGAGGAAGAAATAGCGTCAAGGGAACATTTTTATTCCACTTCTGTTCGGCAGACGCGATATATTGATCGATAATAACCTGAGCTGCATTGCAAAAATCGCCGAATTGCGCTTCCCAGACCACCAAACATTCCGGATTTCCCAGACTATATCCATAATCAAAGCCCAAAACGGCATATTCCGACAAAGGGGAATTATAAAGGGTAAATCTTCCCTGCACTTCACGTAAATGATTTAACGAAATATATCTTTCTTCATTTACCTGGTCGATAAATACACCATGCCGATGACTGAATGTCCCACGGCAGGCATCTTGTCCTGAAACGCGGACATCGATATTTTCAAGCAGCAAAGAGCCATAGGCCAAAATTTCCGCCATCCCCCAATTGATTGGTTTTCCCCCCGTACCCTCTTGCACCATCAACGCCCTTTCCTGGAGCAACGAGCGCAATTTTTGATGGAGGGTAAAGCCGCCTGGCACTTGGGATAACTGTCCGGCAATTTCCTGAAGCGTTTCTTTTGCAACCCCAGTCTCTGTACTTGTGCGATCCGACCGGTCTTCCGTTCCTTCCGTCGCCAATGCTTTCTTATAAACGGTTTTATCGGCAAGAGCGGTTTGGAGACTGTCTTTAAACTGAAGCTCTAACTTTTCTGCCATCTCCTTTTCTAAAACACCCTGAGAAATCAGCTCATTGCGATAAATCTCGCGGATGGGGATTTTGTTCCGTATCTGCTGATAGGCCAGGGGTTGAGTAAAAGCCGGTTCATCCCCTTCGTTATGGCCATATTTGCGGTAGCAATTCAATTCGATAAAAACATCGCAATGAAATGTCTGCCTTAAGTGAACAGCCAGGTCCATGACATGGATACAGTTTTCCGGATCTTCTGCATTGACGTGAAAGACGACTATCCCAAAGGTTCGTGCAATGTCCGTACAATCCCTTGTCGATCTACCCTCTTTTGGCGTTGTCGTAAAACCGATTTGATTGTTGATCACAATATGGATGGTTCCCCCCGTCCCATATCCTTCTACCTGAGACAATTGCAATGTCTCATAGACAACTCCCTGACCGGAAATTGCCGCATCGCCATGGATCAGCACAGGAACCGTATGCTCTTGGAGCTGATCCCCATCTACAATTTGCTTTGAAAGTACCTGCCCCTGGACTACAGGGTCGACCGATTCGAGATGGCTGGGATTGGGCGTTAGGGTAAGCCTGATCTCATGGCCGTGAATGGTCTCAATTTCTGAATAAAATCCTTTGTGGTATTTGACATCGCCGCTCCCTTCAATGGAAACGGGAACATACCCCTCTTCAAATTCAGAAAAAATGTCTCCATAGGATTTATTGAAAATATTGCTAAGGACATTAATGCGACCGCGGTGAGCCATTCCAAACACAAATTCATGAATGCCCATCATCGATCCGGTATCGATCATGGCAAAAAGCATAGGGATTAGTGTCTCTCCCCCTTCAATGGAAAATCGTTTTTGCCCGACAAATTTTGTATGGAGGAAAGATTCAAAGATTTCCGATTTATTGAGCTGCGACAGAATCATTTTTTTGCGGTCGATCGATAAATCATTCTTAAAATGATTGGGCTCGATGCGCTCCTGCAGCCATTTCTCCATCGCAGGGTTCTGGAGCCCCATGTACTCCACACCAACTTTATTACAATAAATAGCCTTTAATGCATCAATAATGGCAACCAACGGAGCTTTTTTCTCTTTTAATAACCCGAAGGTGTAAAATTCAACAAGCATCTCTTTTTCTGACAAACCGAAATTTTCCAGCTTCAGCTCAGGGGGTTCTTTAGGTAAAGAGCTGGCAAGAGGGTCGACATTTGCCATTAAATACCCGTATTGGCGGTACCCTTGAATCAAGGCATGGATACGCCAATCTTGGCCGTTTGCTGCTACGCTCTTATCGCCATTGATTTTTTGCGATTTTTCCTGAGAAGAATTTTCCAATTGATCGAACAACAATTTCCATGAAGGGTCCAATGAAGGATCTTGTCTTTTGTACAGGAGGTAATTGTCTTCGAAGAGAGGGATGTTTAAACATCCTTTATCAAGCAGATCATCCACATGCATGTCAACCTAAGTACTTAAGTTATACCGAACGTGATTCAAAAATTGGTTTTTGACGGCATCGGCTTTGCATCAAAATTTTTGTCTTCACTCGTGCCTTGGCCATAGGCAATGGTCACTCGCTCCAGACGAAAAATTTTGAGCAGCCTCCTTGTCAAAATCTCAACTTTTGAACCACCTTCGGTATAAAACATCAACATGCATCCTTAAAATGGATATTGTCAATATAATTTGTTTTTAGAACAATCGAAGAAGAGAAACAACATAAGCAAGCCCGGCCAAAAGGGCAATGGTCGCACCTCCCGGCCAGTCGATGTAGTAAGCTAAGGCGGTACCGCTAAAGCAAAATAACGCGCTAAGAAAAACGGCAATCCACATAATATGGGAAAGCCGGGAACTGAAAATATTGGCAATGGCCGCCGGAATGGTCAGCATCGTCATCACCAAAATGATCCCGACAACCTGGATGAGCAAAACAATAGTCACAGCGATCAAGACCAGCAACAAAAGATAGAGCGCATGGACATGCAGCCCCTGGATCTTCGCCTGTTCTTCATCAAAGCAAATGATCAAAAACCTTTTATGACAACATAACACAGTCAGCACAATGACAATATCTAAGGCAAAAAGAACAGCCAGATCTGTCGGTGTGACCCAAAGAATATTGCCGATTAAAAAATTGGTCAGCTCGACATTAAATCCCGGCGTCTGGGAAATGAACAAAACTCCCGTTGCCATTCCAATAGACCATAGGGCGGCAATGATGGAGTCTTCGCGCTGGCGGTGATATAAATGCATCCATCCGATGAGCAATGCAGAAAGAATTCCCGCTATCAAAGCCCCTTGCAAGGGAGATACCCAAGCGATCCCCTTAGCTCTCTCCAGCCATAAGCAAAATCCAATTCCACTTAATACAGAATGGGAGATGCTTCCGCTAATAAAAACAATCCGTTTTACAACGACATAAGAACCGATGATCCCGCTCGCCACAGAGGAAGCAAGTCCGGCAATGACAGCTGACAGCAGTATGGAATTTGTATATAACGCTTCTAAAAATGAGACCATGAAAAGATCCTTTAGTCCCTTAATTTAATCAATGGGGCATGGTAGAGGCCTAGGGCAAAGTGTTCGCAAATGGCCTCAGGTGAGAATAGCGTAACTGTCTGTTTTACGCAAATTACCTGATTGACAAGTTCAATAGCTGCCTGCAAATTATGGGTAACCATGATGATAGTTACTTTGCCCTGCAGTTTTTTTAAAATGCGATAGATCTCCGCTTCAGATTCGCTATCGACACTGGCTGTCGGTTCATCGAGAATTAACACTTCCGGTTCGGAAGCTAGCGCTCTTGCAATAAGCACACGCTGTGCCTGTCCTCCTGAAAGAGTACCAAAAGCTCTATGCTGAAAATCAGGCAACCCCACCAGATCGAGGGCTTGCAAGGCTGCCGTCTTATCTGCCTTGCTAAACTTTCCATACCATGGCAAATTAAACAGCCGGCCTTCAAGGACCAATTCCAAAACGGAAATGGGAAATTGTTTATCAAATTGAAGAGACTGAGGCACATAGGAAATCGACTTTATTCTTTTGTTTTGATTTTGATGTTGGTCGAAATAATAGATATCGCCGGAAGAGGGCTTTAGAAATCCCAATATCAGTTTTAATAAAGTCGTCTTACCGCCCCCATTTGGACCGATCACCCCAATAAATGCCCCTTTTTCGATATCGAAAGAAACATTGTCGAGTACAAGCGTTCTATCATAAAGAAATGAGACCTTTTTCAATGAAATAATCGAACTCATGAATCCTGCGCAAGGCGTTTGGCAATTGTTAACATTGTTTGCATATATTCTTCCGAATAAGGATCTAAAATAATGAGTTCAGCACCTAACTCTTTTGCAAATAATTGAGCTCCTTTCGTGCTATACTGAGGCTGCGCAAATATTTTTTTAACAGATAATGCACGGGCCAGATTCAAAACGGTATGGAGCTGCTTAGGGGTGGGATCTTTCCCTTCGATTTCAATCGATAATTGTTTAAAATGGAAATCGCGGCAAAAATAAGCATACGCGGGATGGGAAACCATCATCACCCGGTTAACGACAGGCTTAAGAATCTCCTGAATATTGTCATTCAACTGTTGCAGATCTTTCTTAAGGGATTGTAATCCTTTCTCATAAAGTTCTTTGTGCTGTGGGAAAGCCGCGATCAGCGCATTGGCTATCGTTTCCGATTGGATCCTTGCCTGGATACAGCTAAGCCAAATATGGAGGTCTTGTGAACCGGCACAGCAGCAGCACGCTCCGGAAATAGGATCGGCAGTAATTAAGTCGACATTCTGGCGCAAATCAACTAATCGAAGAGAGGGCTTATGCGCGAGTAAAGCCTGCGATGCTTTCGTTTCAAAAGATTCCCCTAACAAAAACCAGATATCTGCCGAACCTGCCTTGATCATCTGCTTAGGCGTGGGTTCAAAGGTATGAGCGCTGGCACCGGCAGGGACCATGAGGTCCACAGTGATAGTATCTTTGGCGATCTTTTCGACTAAAAACTTATAGGGGGCCACACTGACCAAAACATGAGGGGTTGTTTCTGTCCCAAGCAGATCTACCCTCAAGAACAACAGGCCAAATAGTACACACAAGGCAGACCATACATTCATACGTGTACCTTAGCAAGAGGAGATGAATGAACAGTTTTAGCCCTCTTTCTGGCCTGGCTGTCAGCTTCCAAAATATCTTCCAGGGAATGAATCTGTTGAGGCTGATAATGTTGCATCAGTTTTTCCAAATGAGAGGCAATCTCCGTCCACTCTAAACGGTTGTTTAAAAAATGATCGACCAACACTTCATTGGCAGCGTTCATAAAGCAGGGCATTGTACCTCCAACCTTAATGGCATCGAATGCCAAATGTAAACAACGAAATGCTTTGAGGTCAGGCTCAAAAAATTCTAACCGGTTGTTTTTAATAAAATCAAACGAAGGTAACAGACCAGGCAACCGGTCGGGATAAGTCAAAGCGTACTGGATCGGCAAAATCATGGAAGGTTCGCCAAGTTGTGCGATGATGGACGAGTCGACAAATTCTACCATGCTATGAATAATGCTTTGCGGGTGGACCAATACCGAAATTTGATCCACAGAGACACCAAATAGCCAGTAGGCCTCGATCACTTCCAGCCCTTTATTCATCAAAGTCGATGAATCAATCGTCACCTTTGGCCCCATGGCCCATGTCGGATGTTTTAGTGCCTGCTGGATGGTGATTTTCTGCAGCTGCTCCCGACTAAATGTGCGAAAGGGCCCTCCCGATGCTGTCAGGATGATGCGGCGTAACGACTTTTTAGATTCTCCCTGCAGGCATTGAAATATCGCGCTATGTTCACTGTCGATCGGGATGATCGGTACCCGGTGTTTTTTGGCCAGATCCATCACAAGGTGCCCTCCGGCAACCAACGCTTCTTTATTCGCAAGGCCGATCCCTTTCCCCGCTTCAATCGCCGCAAGTGTGGGGATAAGGCCGATCATCCCGGAAATGGCTGACACGACAAAATTCACATCCGGACAGGAGGCGGCAAGCTTTAGCCCTTCAATGCCGGATACAACCGGAATAGCAGGGATGCGTTTTTGCAAGATTTTTGCTTTAGCCTCATCATAAACGGCAATCAGTTGGGGATGGTATTCCTGTGCTTGGAGCTCAAGAAGATCGATATTCGAATGGGCGGCCAAGACCGTCACCTGAATTTCTTCCTTCAGGTGGGAGGCTACACGAAGGGTATTTTTTCCAATCGAACCTGTACTTCCCAGGACGGCAATTTTTTTCATTTGGTTGTTTCTGTTACTTTTTTCGTTTTAGTTTCTGCCTTCCCGTCCAAATAATGGAGAAGGGTAAGGGATGCGACATTGTGAACGATCAATATAACTGTATTGGTTGGACATCCAATAAACATATTTCTTACCACATTGCCTGAAAATTTAGAAGTAATTTTCCCATCATGTACCATGCTCCAAGTATGCCTCTTGTCAAATGGTGCGGAAAAGACGCTGACGACGCAAGCGGTTTTTGTACCGAGCAAGAGTAATTGAGGCAGCGTTAATTCCCGTTTGCCGGTTTTTTCGTACTCTTTTTCCCTAAAATACTTTTGGCCGACTAAAAATGTCGACCAGTTGACCGATAACTTTTTCAAGTGCGCCGCCCCGCCGCACCACCCATGTGTAATATCCCGAAAGGAGAATGTTGATTTGTTTTTTAAAATTGCTTTTACCCTTCTTTTTTCCAGAGGGGTAAGCAATAAAGCGTCCGTCGCTGCAATTCCCTGTCCTGTTAACAGCTGCTGCAGGTACGGGTCGTGAACCCCATGATTATCTAATGCATGAGGCATGCCTGTGATCATAGGCCATGACCATACCTGCTTCAAACTTGACGCCATTAATTTTGAGCGCAAGCCCCGATAAAAGCTGCTTAAACCTTTTTCATTATATAATGTTCTGGCTACTGCAAAGCCGCTCGCGTCAGGATACTTTGTTTGTTGATTCGCTTTAATGACTTCCAAAGGAGATATCGCTGTATGAACCATAACCGATCTAAAAACTCCAAGTACGCTGCTGCTTGCGACTACAGTTTGCAAATGCTTTTTCCCTAAGTCAAATTCCTGTTGAAAAGCCCCGGGTATTGGCATCAATGTAGACAAGGGATCTCGTTGAAGTGAGTCAAGTGCATTCATATTATCTCCTTTATAATATTTAATTTTTTATCTGCCTGGGGGCGCATCGACAGGATAAGAGCTACACTGCTGATCATTGCCAGCAATAGCCAATACCAGATCACACTGGATGCCATCCCCGTTGCCTTAAAGGCCCACAATGAAAGCATGGCTGTAGGCGCTCCCAAACACTGAGCTCCCAGTGCATAGCCAAAGGAAATTACCCCATAACGATGAGTAGGAGGAACAAGATTTTGGGCCCATGCGTGGAAAGGAGCAAAAAAAGCAACCCCAAGAAGGACAAGGGCAATCCTGATTCCGACAATGCCTGCGAAAGAAGCCTGCGGCAGCAACAAAAATGCCGGAATTCCAAAAGCCACACTGCCAATCGATGCGCCAAGCATCATTTTTTCCCTGGAAATTTTTGAGGAAAGCCAGCCAAAAAAAGGAAGGGCGCAAAAGTCAAGAATAAGAAGAATCGTATTCAATGTCATCATTTGCGCCTTTGTTATCGATGAAACTAATGGTACGAACCCATTCATTAAAATAATGGCAACAGCATAATTTGCATAGGCAAATCCTGAACTGATCCCGATTAACACAAGCGCATTGCGATGGACCCAAAATATCGAGAATAGATTCGAGAGGGATTGTGCTTTTTTTACAGAAGGATTTTTTAATTGATTCCCGGGAAGCGACTGCCTGATGATACAGCCAAATACTCCGGTTGAACATCCAAGAAGATACAAAACTCTCCATCCCCATTCTACAACGTCAAGATAAGCCAGCAAAGAAACTCCGGCCGATGCAAGTAAAATGCCTCCGATCGTCGTCGCATTATATAAACCGCTTAAAAAATCGTGATGTTTCTGATCGTAACTTTCTAAAAGAAAGATCGCTCCTCCCATGGTTTCACCGGCTGTCAAAAAATTTTGAAGCGTCCGTCCGATACAAAAAATAACGGGAGCAATAAAACCGGCCTGTTGATAAGTGGGGCAAAAAGCTAAAGCCCCCGTAACGATAGACATGCCGCACAGCGACAGAAAAAGAGCATGCCTCGTACCATATTTATCGCCAATAAAACCAAACAAAAGTGCGCCCAATGGACGACTCAACATTCCCAATGGGATCATCGCATAGGTTAAAATAAGGGCAGTAATCTCATCGTGCTGCGGGAAAAAAAGGGGCGCTAAAAAGACCGATAAAAACCCAAAAAGCGCCGTGTCGTAATGTTCGAAAAAATTTCCCAGACAGGCGCTCCAAAAATGCCATTGGGTAGACCGATTTTGCATGAGCATAAGTTCTTAAGCCTTATGGTGACAACTAAATGTTTGCATCACGCTTCGCACTTTCGCAGCTATTTCGGATGTGTCATCCGTTCTCCAAAGATCGCCCACCATAGCTACGCCATCGCCTGTTCCATCTTCCTTCAGGCGAAGTCTTTGGCAAACCTGCGCCAAATTTTCCAGAGTAATGCCGCCAATTGCCACGATCCGGTGATCTGTAAGCGAACGCAACTTTTCCAACCCTTCAAGTCCCCATACCTGATTATCTTCCGGATTTGTTCTTTTAGAGGGAAATATTTTTACACTTAAATAATTAACGGCCAAATGCTCCGCGACCAGTACTTCCTCAGGTACATGCACAGGGATACCGATACTTGTCTGAGGGGTGAGCGCGAATCTGGCGCTGTGTAAAAAACTCTTGTGATATTGCTCGAAGTAAATACCTTCTGCACTGACGGCAAGAGCTATGTCGATACGAGTGTTAATGATCAACGGCACCCCTTCAGCAGCTAAAATGTGTTTGAGCTGCCTGGCTGTTTTTAAAATCGCATCGGTAGGGCGGCCATGGTCTCGCAACTGAACACAGGAAACTCCCCCCTTTACCGCCCGGCTGACTTTTGAAAAAAATTCCTCATCGCTGGTAACCGATTTGCGGTCTGCGACCAAATACAAGGATAGATCGATTGGGCAAGATGTTTTTGGTGTATGAAGACGAGATGTTTGTGTATGCAGGGAGCGTGGAAAACTGTGGGTAAAACGACCGAAAAGACCGAGAACATTCACTCTGGAACAAAGCATGTAGCCACTCCTTGTAATTTGAGAATTTACCCTGCCTGAATCAATTAGGTAAATAAAAACTTAAAATTAAGAACTATAATGCAACAGTAGAACAATTCAAAACAAACCTCAAACAGCTTATAATTTGCCAGCTCTATTCCAAACAGTATTAACTTATCCTCTCATTTTTTGCAATAAAATGTTCTTCTTGCCAGGTAGCCGGGATGTATACCGAAGGTGGTTCAAAAATTGGTTTTGACGGCGTCGGTATCCTGGCTTTGCTAAAATTCCAACTTTTGAACCACCTTCGGTATATTTCTCGCCTCTTTGTGTGCATTACATTCTCTATGATTAAAAAAGTATTCTAATTTCCTGTGCCCTGTGCGTTTTTGTTGAACTAGTTTGCTTATTATTTTAAAAATTGATATAATCACGTTTAGAATTATCTTTTTATATTTAAAAAATTTAGGTTACACATGCGCACTTTAAGAGCCAAAGACTTTGTTGATTATGAAGCAAAACTTACTCATTATAAAAATAAAGGTTGGGAAGCACAAAAATCAGGGACCACCTTTCAGGCAAATACGATAGAAAAGTCGATCACTGGACTTCGCCGGGCTGCCGCATTAGTAAAATATGCTCTTTTATATTGTCTGAAGTTGGGGTCAAAAGATGCCTTAAGCGATCTTAAAGAGGTATGGAATAAAAAACAATTTATCCAGCTCACATATGACAAAGATCCTCAAGCTGAAGAGATTACAGCCATTTTTAATAAGATCATGAGGCCCGGGGATTCCAGTACAGTATCTGGTAAAACGAAAAGCTTGCAAAATCCGCCGCAGGATTCTACAAAAAAAGACCTGGTTCAACCAAAACGACCAGAGCCGCTGCCACTGCCAGAACAGCCTCCATCTCCAAGGAAAAAACAACAATCCGATTCGAAGCAAAAAGATTCATTGCAACATGAGCCTCCCTTGGAGCAGCCCCCATCACCATCAAAGGATCGCCCTTCCCCGCTTGGTCCTCAACCGCAACCCTCTGAAATGCCAAAAGAACCAGTTCTGCCAAAATTTACATCTGACTCAGAAGCATCTGATGAAGAGGATGAGACATCCGAACCACCATTGGCTCTACAGCCGCCCGCTTCTGAACCGCAAACCGGTAAGGCTATTGCTTCAGATGATAAGCCGGCTGTAAAGCCGATTCCTGAAGAACCCCCACTTCAAGCAAAAAAAGTAGATCTGAGTAAGATGACCAAAGAAGAGTATATTGCCTATATCAAAGACCGGAAAAAAAATGGCATCGCAGATCTTTATGAGGGTATGTGGCTTTTCACACCAGAATACTGGGATTTATTTGAGAAGGAAGAGATAGAGGCGATTGATTTCACAAAAACTAATGTAGCTAAAATGGGGTTCGATGACCTTTTTGGTGAGGGTAAGAAATTCTTTAACTCACTTGGCAAACTCAACAGCGAAAATCTCACAAAATTTGCAAAATTTTTTGAAAGGGCACATGTTAGACTCTTGAGTCCGGAACAAATCTGTTCAATAGATTTTGCAAAAGCGGACATCAATAAGAAAGTATATGAGCACCTTTTCTTTGACCCCACGATTTTATCTAAGGTAAAAAATCCGGGGCCGCTCTTACAATTTTTTGATGTAACAGATTGGGCACAGTTAACTCCCGACCAGATTAAAGAAATCGACTTTACAAAAATAACAGTGACTCAAGAAATATTTAATTGTCTGTTCGGCAGTCGTACAATTAAGGAAAAGACAGGTGGAATATGGCAACTTCCCTCAAAAGCACACAACGTGAAAAATCTCGAAAGCCCTAATCTCAACATCCTTTTGCCTTTTTTCGATAGAGAGCAATGGGATGCCCTAACTCCAAAACAGCGCGAAAATGTTGATATGACAAAGGCAATGATCGACCAGAAAAAGTTTGCAGCTCTATTTGGCGCCTATGAGTACGATGAAAATAAGTATAACAGCTGGATGCCCCTTCATGAACTGCATAGAGAAAGACTTGCTCATTATAAAGGTGCAAACCTCCATGTCCTTTTGCCATTTTTCACTAAATCTCACTGGCATGCGCTCGATGAAGCGCAATGGAAATCGATCGATGTGAATCAATTAAATGAGAGCATGAAAAAATTTTACCAGGATGAGCAAGAACAAAGAGCGCTTCAGGCTGCGTTACCTAAATCAGGACCGGAACCAGAACCTAAACCGGAAAAAATAGACTATCTTGGAGATATGAGGTTAAGAGCGATCAAAGAGGGATTGGACTTGCGTTTGAAGTATATACTTCCATCAGAAGAGTTCTATCAGGAAATGCTGCGTTTCACCCCTGCTGTTTGGGAGACATTTGAGGACAGCGACATTAAAAAAATTAAGTTCACAGATTTCCCGATGAACAAAGAGACGTTTCTCAATATTTTTGGCTCAGAACAGTCGTCCAAAAATCACTTTAAATGCCTCAAGAAACTCAGTGCTGACAATCTCACAGCCCTTGTACAATTTTTTGACAGGGCACACGCCGAAGCGCTTGGTGATACGCTCACAACGGTAGATTTTGCAAAGGCTAATATCTCTAAGGAAGTATTCAAAAATATCTTTGGAGGGCATCGGCTGACAGAAGATCAGAAAACTGTCATATTCTTTCTTAATGGCGATGATCTTACAGCTCTCATCAAATTTTTTGAGCAGGTTCATGTCAATGCTCTTCAGGATAAGCAAGTAGACGAAATCACCTTTTCAAAAGCAAATATCAATAAAGAAGTATTCCACTTTCTCTTTGGCATAAGCGGAGGGATAACAGCCGACCATCGCAACCGTTTACAGACCCTTGCAGCTCAAAACCTTAAAGCACTAGTGGAATCTTTCGCATGGATGCATTTCTTTTTCCTTACCCCCGAGCAATGGCAAGTCATTGAAGGAATCACCCCCGACGAAGTCACTCCCGAAACCCTGCAAAGAATCGATCATGAAGCAAAAAGACGTGCAAAGAAATAAGCTAGAACGTAACGATTCAGACACCCATTTCTATATGTCAGGCCTTCAGCCTGAGTTCGTTATGCCCCAACCTAGGGCGATGCCCTTACCATTACCCATTTTTTTAGAAATTATATTACATAGAGCATGGGCTCGCCTTTACAGATTATGATTCGTTCTAATTGGTAAAAAATGATCAAATATGTCGCCCTTACGAGGCTGTGAGAAATGACGACTTGCGAGTGTCTGTCGCCGCTTCCGCGGCTACTCTTTTTGGCACTCGTACCCCAGGCTGACGCCTGGGGCTACATGCTGTTGCCGCTTCGCGGCTCAAGGCCAAAACCACGAGCGCGCTTAAGACCAAACCACGAGAATGGCCGTGAAACGGCCAAAGCATGTAGCCCCAGGCGTCAGCCTGGGGTACGAATGCCAATAAAGAGCAGCCGCGGAAGCGGCGACAGACACTCGCAAGTCGTTCATTTTTCACAGCCTCGTAAGGGCGACATAATCAGAAGGTTTGATACGATAAATTAATTTTATAAAAAAATGGGTAATGGTAAGGGCATCGCCCTAGGTTGGTGCATAACGACCTCAGGCTGAAGGCCTGGTTTATAAAAGCCTAGGGCATCGCCCTAGGTTGGTGCATAACGACCTCAGGCTGAAGGCCTGGTTTATAAAAGCCTAGGGCAACGCCCTAGGAAGCACGTTCAGGGCGTTAGCAATGCAATCATTGACCGAAACCCCATCCCAGGCGCTTCCTAACAAATGAACGCGGTCTTGGGTCCTTATTTTAAGCTCATCCCTGATCTTCGCAACAAATTGACTGTGCCCGACTGTATATTGTGCAATGGCCTGCCTGGCATAAGTTACATCCAAAGCATCCGGCAGCTTATCAACCCCCAAATGCCTGGCCAATGTGGCAAGCGAAATATCGATCAATTGCCGCTCCGGTAAAGAAAGCAATTCCTTGCGATGCGCCCCCCCGAGCATGACGGTCATGCGCGTTTCACCGGGACAGCCATTTTGCTGTGGAAATACAGAGGAATCCCAAAGCACTCCCAAAACATCTTCTTTTTCAGAGGTTGGAACAAGATATCCAAACCCCTTGCGCTTTAAGACATCGCGTTTCCATCCCATATTTACGACGGCAACAGAGACCGGCTGCCTTAATTGCCCCTTCCAATCCATCGTAACATACTCAGGGCCAAGCAGTGACATAGCCGCCTCTGCCGGCACGGCAAGAAATAGTTGATCTGCCTCTATAAAGGAACCATTATTTAAGGTGATTTTCAGGCTATGAGGATCGATGTGCAATGAAGTCGCAACCGTATCGAACACAAGGGAATCTTTGACATGATGGGATAAAGCATCGATCAGTGTTCCCATTCCCCTGCGAAAAGAGAAAATAGAGAATTTTCTTGCTTGAATGATGAAGGGGGACACTTGAGTTTGTCTATTTTTAGAGGGAATCATTGACCGGAGCATGGCCCCAAAAACCGATCCATGCTTCTGTTCGTACCTGTGAATGGCAGGAAAACAGCTCTGCATCGAAAGCTGCCGCATATCTCCTGCATAAATTCCCGAAACCATGGGATCGACAAACGTTTCTGTAATCTCTTTCCCAAATCGACGGGAAAAAAAATCAAAGACCGATTCATCTTCAAGAAGTGATTTTTCGATAAACCACTCTTGAAAAAATCGCAAACTCATTTTAGCAAATGGGGAACAAAGAAAGGAAACCGGATTAGAAGGTAAACTCGTTAACCCATTTTCCCGGTAAATAAAGCGCTTATTTGATTTAAGGTCAGCCCCAATCCACTGATCCTGCAATCCAAGCGCCTCGATCAACTGTAAGGTATATACACCTGTCCCGCCGGATCTACAACTATGCGGGCCTTTTTCAAAAAGAAAACCATCCTTCACCTCTGTCCTTATCCAACCTCCGGCTTTAGGCTCCTTTTCGAGAATCGTCAGCCTGATTTCCGGATCCTGGCGCATCAGGTTCCAACCTAATGTAAGTCCACTGATACCTGCCCCCATAATGACAATATGGGGGCGACTCATTGATAACCCTTAACGCACTCTATAACAGCAGAGACAGCCTTAAGGGGGGTCTGCGGAGTGATCCCATGTCCAAGATTAAAAATATATCCGGGATCGCCATGCATAGAATGGAGAAGTTGTGTCACTTCATTTTTTAAGAAGGGAATAGGAGCATACAAAAGGTCAGGATCCAAGTTACCCTGCAAGGCAATTGACGGGCGTATGAGAGGACGCAATTGCGCCATGTTGGCATTCCAGTCGATACTGATCGCACTTGGGGAGATTTTTGCCAAGTCAGCAGCAAAAACCGACGACCCTTTACAAAATACGATCACGGGGGCCTTCGGCTTGATCGCTTCGACAATTTTTTGCAGATAATGCAGGGAAAACTCATAAAATTGCCGATAAGCAAGCATCCCGGCCCATGAATCAAATATCTGAACAGCCGATACCCCAGCCTCGATCTGCATCGTTAAATAGGTAATGGCATACTCTGCCAATAGATTTAACAGAGCGTGGAAAGAGGTGGGGTCCTGCAGCATCCAACTTTTTGTCTTGTGCAGGTCCCGGCTGCTTTTCCCTTCGATCATATAACTTGCCAGGGTGAATGGGGCTCCGCAAAACCCTAGCAAAGGAACTGTCGTTAGTCTCTGTTTTAATAATGTAATTCCCTGACAGACATAGTCTAACGATTCTCTGATGTCAATGGCAGGCAGTTTCGCAATATCGTGTCCATTTTTTAGAGGTCTTTCGATAACAGGACCCGTCCCCTCATCAAAATGGAGTCCCACATTTAAACTTTCCGGAATCACCAATATATCGGAAAAGATAATGGCAGCATCCATCCCAAACCTGGTTATCGGCTGCGCTGTGACTTCTGCCATCAGCTCAGGGGTATGGCACATTTGTAAAAACGAATATTTAGCCCGCAATGCACGATATTCAGGCATATAACGTCCGGCCTGGCGCATAAACCAAACCGGAATGCGGCCTTTATTGCGGCAATGGAGGGCATCGATGACAAGAGGATTCATAGCTGTTCCAATTAAAGAATGCGGTCGAGGATCGATTCGACAGTAAATCCAAATTCAACAGCCAAGTCGCTCGCCGGTGCAGAAGCCCCAAAACTGGACATGGAAATGGCAATCCCGCTTCTTCCGATATACTTATGCCACCCCATCTCTACCCCTGCTTCAATGGACACTCGTTTTCCAATCTCTCCGCCAAAGATTTTTTCCTGATATTCGTGCGATTGCTGTTCAAAAATTTCCCAGCAAGGCATAGAGATCACTCTGACTGACTTACCAAGTTTTTCCAGTGCTAAGCCCACATCGAGACTTAAAGAAACCTCTGAACCTGTAGCAACAAGAGTATAATCCGGAGACCTGTTTTCCTTTTTTATGATATAAGCCCCCCGTCCTACACCTTGAGAATACGAAACATTAGTTTCTGAAAGCAATGGCAGGTTCTGACGGGACAAAAGCAACGCTGTCGGCCCGGAATAATTTAAAGCGGCAAGCCATGCCATTTTGACCTCATTGGCATCGCATGGTCGAATCACCTGTAAGTTTGGGATCGCACGCAATGCGGCAATGTGTTCAATCGGTTGATGGGTTGGGCCATCTTCCCCTAGAAATATCGAATCGTGGGTGAATTGATAGATAACATGCATTTTCATTAAGCTCGCCAGGCGGATCGCATTCCTCATATAATCGGAAAACGTTAAGAATGTACCGATAAATGGGGTGATCATCTCTGTTTCACAGAGGCCGGTTGCTATGGTTGCCATTCCAAACTCCCTGACACCGAACTTGATGTTGCGCCCTGAAAAATTCCCAGGTGTGATCACGGCTTCTTTTTTTATCATCGTCAGATCTGAACAGGAAAGATCTGCCGATCCGCCATATAATTGCGGCAACATTTCTGCAAGCACATTAAGCACTTCCTGGGAAGCCTTTCTTCCCGATACCGGCGAGGAGCACGCAATCTTATGCAATCTCTCTTCCAGATCAACAGGAAGCTTATGATGTTTCATTGCTTCAAATTCGTTTAGTTTATCGGGGTTTGCTTTGCCCCAGGCATCGAATAATTGCCGCCATTCTTCCTGTACATGTGCTTCCTGCACTTGTTTCTTTTTAAAAAACTCATAGACAGCCGAAGGAACATAAAATGGATCAAGCGTAGCCCCCAATGCCAATTTTGTTGCCTTGAGCTCATCTGCTCCAAGAGGAGCCCCATGCACTTTAAAAGTCCCCGCTTTATTTGGAGACCCTTTGCCAATAATGGTATGTGCAATGATCAGTCTTGGGCGCTCCTGATTTAGCCTCGCCTGATCGATCACGGCATGCACCGCATCCAGATCGTTGCCGTCGACTTCGTAAACTTCCCACCCGTAGGCCCGATAACGCATCTTTGTATCTTCGGAACACGATTCGCTTAACGGCCCGTCAAGCGTGACATGATTGGCGTCATAGATAGCGATAAGATTGTTCAACTTCAGATGTCCTGCCAAAGACGACACTTCCGATGTGATCCCCTCCATGACACAACCATCGCCCATCAGTACAAATACCTTGCCGTCCAGGATCTTATGTTTTTCAGTATTAAAACGAGCCCCTAAAATTTTCAGTCCAAGCGCCTGACCTACAGCATTGCCGAGCCCTTGGCCAAGCGGGCCTGTTGTCGATTCTACGCCCGGTGTAAGAATGGATTCGGGATGGCCGGGGGTTTTTGAGTGGAGCTGGCGAAATTGCTCAATGTCTTCCATGGAAATATCATAGCCGGACAAGTGGAGGCACGAATATAAAAGCATCGATCCATGTCCGGCCGAGAGGATAAACCGGTCGCGGTTGATCCAGTTAGGGTCTTTTGGGTTGTAGCGCAAGGCCTGTCCCCATAGGTATGCGCCTATTTCGGCACATCCCATCGGTAATCCGGGATGGCCTGAATCTGCCTTTTGCACAGCGTCCATAGAGAGGACGCGAATCGTTAAGGCAATTTTACTTAATATATTTTTTTTCTCCTGATCCCATTCCTGACTATCTGTGTGTGAGATGGAAGGATGTTTGGGTTCGGCTTTGGTGAAGGTTTGGTCTTTTAGGTTCATTCGGGTATCCTTTGGTATGATTTTACAGTGTACGGATTTCACGAGTTAATACCAAAGGAAAAAATTAATTATGAAGTAAAGGGGTAAAGAGAAGGCTATTAAAATGGAAGGAATAAGCATTTAGAGGATTCATTTTGCTTCCGGCTTTTAAGGCTTTATCCCCTCATTTTAAACTTATAGTTTTTAAAGAAGTCACCCGATAAGGAAAATGTTAGTTCAGGACTCAAAGATTCACAGCCAAATAAACGTATCTTTTGTAATTCAGTAAGAGAGTCAAGGTGTTGTATTCCAGAATCTATTAAAGATGTACAGAACCTTAAATCCAAACTTTGCAATTTTGTTAAAGAAGTTAGATGGGCTAAACCGTCTCCTATTAATTTGTCATTTCGACTTATATCTAACTTTAGGAGTTCCGTAAGGGTTGTGAAATGACTTAAAGTCTCATCTGTTAAATTGCAATTTCCTAATTCTAAAATTTGTAATTTAATCAAAGAAGTAAGGTTTTGGAGGTTATTTGCCGTTAATTCCTGCCCTCCATACAAGCTCAAGGTTTCCAGATGTGTGAGAAAGCGAACAAAATGCAAGCTATCATCGGTTAGGGTACATCCTATTAAACGCAATGCCTTTAGATGGGTCAAAGAGGAAAGATGTTGAAAGCCTTCTTCTGTTACCTGAGATAGGTGACTTAATTTTAAGGTTTCTAACCGAGGAAAAAAGGTAAGGTCATGCATATTATCATTAGTGAGGTGATCACCACAGCCATTCAAATGTTCAAGTTGAGTAAGTGTAGTGAGAGAGTGTAAGCCCTCACTCGTGAGAGAGTGACAACCTTCTAAATCTAAATTTTTTAATTTTGTTAACATAGAAAGGTGTTTAAACTCTGAGTAGAGCACACTCGGATAATCTCTGGTTATTTTGCTTAAGTTTAAAGCTTGCAAATTCGCAAGGGAAGTCAGGTGTTTTAATCCATCTATAATTTGTGTATTACTTAAATTTAGAGTTTCTAATTTTTTAAGTGTACTCAAATGTTTTATCCCTTCCCCTGTGAGGGCATAACAAGAACTGAGATTTAGAGTTTTTAAGTTAGTTAAAGAGGTGAGAAGTTCTAAGTCTTCATTTTTTAGCTTGCAACGACTTAAATCTAAATGTTCTAGGTTTTTGAGGTTGGTTAGATATTTTAACATGTCACCTGTCAACCTCCAACAGCCGCTTAAATCCAAGGTTGTTAGTTGAGTTAGGTGAGTGAGGTGTTGTAGGCTGGGGTCTGTTAGCTGTGTGCACCCACTTAAGTTTAAAGATTGGAGTTTCTCAAGGTTTGTTAAATGCTTTAAGTGATCACCTCTCAGCTCCCACCAATGACTTAAGCTCAAAGTATGTAGTTCTGTAAGAGAAGCAATATGCTGTAGGCCCTCACCACTCACCCGGTTATCCAGGTTTAAAATCTGTAGTTTTTTAAGTGATGCCAGATGTTTTAGACCTTCAACTGTCAGTTTGTCATACTCCAAACCCTTAATCCATAATTGCTTAAGATGCAAACTTTTTAAATTAGGTGATGATGTCACTAATTTCTCTAAATTTTCGTCTGAAATATTATAATGAACTGCCCTATGCCTATTGACTTGGTTGTCTTTTGAATTTTGATGGAATTTTTTCGAAGTTCGCGCCAAAACAAATTGTTCATTCCCTAGAAATTCACCGACAATTCCTAAGAGGGGCTTAGGAATTTCAGAGAGTTTGATTTCAGGACTGCCAACGCCTTTATTTATTTCATTTAATTTGATTTTTCTTTTATTTCTGAATGGAAATAAATTAATCAAAACCAGACGTATTTTTTCAAAAATATTTAAGTGTTTTTTGTTATCTGTGTTGTCTATTTTTGACAGGTTTTGGCTGATTTCTTTTATCTCTTTAGTCAAACGGACTTTTTCTTCGGTACTTAAATTTCGTACAGATTTGTACAAGCAGTCGACAAGAGCGGTTAATTTCAAATTTTTTCCACCAATCTTCACCCTTCTACCGCAAGGGAAGTATGTCGTCTTTACAGAAGACAAATGATCATCTGAAAGTAAAGAGTAAAGTTTATCGATCCTTCCGGAATCACTTAATTCTGGATACATTAATTTTTCCTAATAATATTTGAATGTTCTATCTGTTTTTTATTATAAATTAAAATTATTTTTAATAAAACATTTTTAACACAGGACTTCCTTTAGGCCTTTAATTTGACTTTGACTAAATATACCGAACGTGATTCCAAAATTGGTTTTTGACGGCGTTGGCTTTGCATCAAAATTTTTGTCTTCACTCGTGCCTTGCCATAGGCAATGGTCCCTCGCTCCAGACGGAAAATTTTGAGCAGCCTCCTTGCCAAAATCCCAATTTTTGAACCACCTTCGGTATATTCACGACCAATTTGTATCCATCCAATCCATCATTCTTCCGTCAAAGAACCCGGAGTCAAAGCGTCCTGGAATCGTTTTATTCGGCAACTGAAAGACCAGCTTTTGGATCGCTATGCGATAGGATCGATCCAATCAAATGACCATCAAATAAGATAATCCTTTGAAACCCCAAAGATTAGGGGTATTTTCCCTATATTTTAGGAAAAAAGAGTGCGGTTATCAAATAACCATCAAATAAGAATTTAGCCATTTAAAGCATGAAAACAGTGTACGGATTTCACGAGTTAATACCAAAGGAAAAAACTAAATAATGGGTGCAAAAATAGAAAAGGACAAAACGACAATAAAGACATTAAGGACCCCAATTAAGGACAGTAAGGACATCAATACTTGTCCTTATTGTCCTTAATTGGGGTCCTTAATGTCTTTATTGTCGTTTTTTTTGATTTTTTGAAAAGAAATTGAGCCTTGATGGACTCGAACCATCGACTCCCTCATTAAAAGTGAGGTGCTCTACCGACTGAGCTAAAGGCTCTGAATTTTGACTCTCTAAACTTTGACCCCAAGGGGATTCGAACCCCTGTTACCAGAATGAAAATCTGGTGTCCTAGGCCGGGCTAGACGATGGGGCCTTATTGTCAAGCTTCATTAAGAACGAAGCTTAATACTACACGTTCAACGCATTTTAGTACAAGAAATTAAATCGTCAAAATTTCTTTTTCTTTTTTTTGAGCAAGGTCATCGGCCTCTTTACAATATTGGTCTGTCAATTTCTGGATATTTTTTTCCGTCTTATTAAGTATATCCTCAGCTATCTCTCCACTGGCTTTTCGTTTGCGTGCAGCTTCATTGCCTTCCCTGCGGATATTGCGAATACTAATTTTACATTCCTCACAGCGGCGATGGCATAATTTCACCATTTCTTTGCGCATACTATCGTCCATTGGAGCAATTTTTATCCGCACAACATTGCCATCAACAATGGGGATTAAACCAATATTGGCTCTTTCAATAGATTTACCTATGGCTCCGGTTGTCGATTGATCAAAGGGGGTGATCAGCAGTAATCGGGGCTCTGGCGCTGTGACAGATGCGAGGTCCTTAATTCTCATTTGACTGCCGTACACTTCGACCATCACAGGATCGAGCATCGCCGGACTTGCCCGTCCTGTTCGGATGCTCTTAAGGTCCGACAGTAAATGTTCTATCGCTTGTTTCATTCTGGTATTTGTCTGATCTTCCATGAATTCTCCTTTAACGTCTTTTACATTACCTGAATTAATGTTCCATTTTTTCCTGATAAGATGTCGTCCGGGCCCATCTGTTTCAAAAGCTTCATGTTGAAGACCAGGATAGGGATCGAACTTTCCCTGCATAACGAGATGGCCGTCGCATCCATGATCTCCAGTTTTTCCAACAACACCTGTGAGTAACTCATTACTGGATATTTAATAGCATCAGAATATTTTAACGGGTCTTTATTGTAAACTCCATCCACTTTTGTGGCCTTGAGGATCATGTCGGCCTGAATTTCATTAGCACGCATTGCAGCTGCCGTATCGGTCGTAAAATAGGGATTGCCGGTCCCCCCGACAAAGATCACCACATTTTTTTCGCTTAAATACTGTAAAGCGGTACGCCATGAATAACTTTCAGCTACTTTAGGGCATTCTAATGCACTGAGCACTTTGGCCGGGCATTCAACGCCTTCCAAGGCTTGCTTAAGCGCAATTCCATTGATCAGCGTCGCCAGCATGCCCATTTGATCGGCAGGGGTCCTTTCCATCCCCAATTGCTTTAAATTCGATCCCCTGAATAAATTGCCGCCGCCGATCACAACGCCAATCTCGTATCCGGAAGAGATAAAATTTTTTAATGCAGAGGCAATTTTACAACATTCCTCAGCATCAATTCCAAAAGGTTTATCTCCCATAAGAATTTCGCCGGAAAGCTTTAATAATAGACGCTTTGGTTTTCTTATCATATGTCTCTCACACGCATTCAATTTTATCTATCGTCAGATCTAATAATACACGACCCAACTGCTGAAATTTATGGGGATCATCGGAAACCATATAAACCATTTCCCGGCGATGATCATCAGGGGCCATCATATTTCTTTCCCTCAATGCATCGGCAACAAACCAGGCACACGAGGAGGCCGAATCGACAATGTGGACATGAGAACCGATTTCGCTTCGGATTAATTTTTGCAGCAAAGGATAGTGAGTGCATCCTAATAATAGGGTATCGATCTTTTCATGGCTCAATGGTCGCAGATATTCCTGCACAATCAGACGCGTAGCCTCGCGCTCTCCATATTGTTCTTCAATTAAAGGCACAAGCAAAGGGCAGGCAATGGCAGTAATATGGGCATCTGGTATTTTACTAAGGATAGCTTTTTGATAGGCCTGCGAATTGATGGTAGCTTTAGTCCCTAAAACGCCAATGCGTTTATTCACACTTGATTTGATTGCACAAGCAACGCTTGGCTCTATGACACCAATGACCGGAATCTTGACAATTTCGCGCAAATGGTCCAATGCATAAGAGGAAGCCGTATTGCAGGCGACCACGATCATTTTTACATTTTTTTCCAAAAGCCGGCTGGAGTTTTCAACCGAATAACGGATAATCGTCTCCCCGCTTTTTCCCCCATAAGGCAAACGGGCTGTGTCGCCAAAGTAAATAAAACTCTCATTTGGCAAAAGGTGCATCAGCTGCTTGAGTACAGTAAGGCCCCCTATGCCTGAATCAAACACACCTATTTTCTTTGCAGACATTGGATCTCCTGTCTATTTTTCCGGTAATTGCAAAGCTTTTCCTACAATGATACGGTCGTTGCAAAGGCCATTAAGGTCCCTTATGGCTTGCACTGTTGTCTGGTGTTTTTTTGCAATTTTCTCTAAACTATCGCCACTTTTTACGATATACACATTGGACTGGTTCTTGGGGCTGGCTGCAGTACCAGATTTTTTATCGGAAACATCTTTGCCTTGCAATGCATCAGTCATGGTATAAATGGCTTCTTGCATATGTTTAATATTATCATTGATCTGTGCAACAGCTGTTTCCAAGGCGCCAATTTTCTTATGGATAGCAACAAAACTTGCATCGACTTCCTGTGCATGTGTTTTGAATTGCTTCATATCAGAAATAAGCCCTTGCGCAAGTGCTTCTTGCGCGCTTAATTTTTCCGACATAGCCGTTGACTGACTTTTTATCTGATTTTTGTTCGACAGGTTCACCTGATCAGACTCTTCGCGCAAACTTTCGATGATCGTATCGAGGTTCTTTAACTTCTCATCGAAGATACGAATCTCTTGTTCATGATTATTTGATTCATAACGAAGGCTTTGGAGGAGGTTTTGCATCTCGCGCATTGCAGTGTTGTTTTGCGTGTCTGAATAAACAACTGGCCGCGGCGATGCAGATATTAAAATAACGCAAGCGAAAAGCATAATGAAAAATCCACTTGTGCGAAGCACATATGTGGATTTTTCTAAGGCCTGAACTCGAATATGAAGCTTCATAGGTCACAACTTACAGGTAGCCTTGGGTTTTTTTATCGTCGATACACTTTAAATTCCACACGGCGGTTTTGAGCCCATGATTCTTCACTTTTACCATGAAATACCGGACGCTCTTTGCCATAAGAAATTGTGAAGACGTTGTCGGGATTAACCCCTTCTTCCAGCAATAAATTACGAACCGCATTACTTCTGCGAGAACCCAATGCCAGATTATACACCTCAGGGCCCCGTTCATCTGTATGTCCTTCAGCAAAAATATATGTATTGGGGTGGCTTTTCATATAATTCGCAATAGACCGAATTACATTCAGGTTATCTTCCCCCCTGACCAGGTTGCTGTTGTAATCAAAATAAATGTTATGGAAAACAGCCGCCCATTCCGCATTTGTGTTCGGGTCTGCGAATGCATCTATCCCGGGGATAGAACTTCCCGGATCGCCAGGGATTTCTCTTGGTTGTCTGCTGATGAAATCAGCCATCGCAATTTGTTCATCATTTGACTGGCCGCTCAACGGAACAAATTCCCCCATGGTCATATCGGGAACACTATTTTGACATTCCACATCCTGATATCCCCAATCTTGTTCTTGCGCCACTCCAAAATCATCACGGCACTGCACAGCTTTGGAACTGCCATTTTTGCCTCCAAGTGTCCGAAGCCCGCGAGACATGTGCCTCTTTGCTGACTTACTATCTTCCCATACATCGTGAGAATTGCGTTGACATGATGTCATCGATAACCCTAAAAAAGCGACATTAAGTGCTAGTAAAATTTTTGTAAGATGCATTTGACTGCCTTATGTTTGAAAATTGTATATAAAAAAACGACACTCTATTGAAAACAGGATGATATCAAATCAACAACAATCAGCAAACAAAAATCGGAGAAATCGCAATTTTAACACCAAAATCCAAGTTTTGAAAAAAGCCCGTTCATTTTTTTTCGATTTTTTTCGATTTTTTTTCGATTTTTTTTTGATTTTTTTTTGCCATTAAAAAAACCATAAATAACCAACTCACAGATAATATGAGATGTATTTTATTTGTTTTAACAATTCAAAAATAATGATTTTTTTTTGAAAAAAAACACTCGAACAGAAAAAAATATTGCACAATATATCCAAAGGTAATATTTATTATAAGTGACATGAACCAATAAAAACTAAGGAGTGTCATCATGCAATTAAATCATGTTATTGATAATCTAAAAGGGCTACTTCATACGATCACAGTTGATCTGGAGAAAGCCCACAAAGGCAATAAAGCTGCCTCACAACGAGTTCGTACAGGTACTGTAAAACTTGAAAAATTAGCTAAACATTACCGCAAATCTTCTATTTTGAACGAAAAAAGCACGAAAGGGGTGAAAAAACCCAAAAAAGCTGGCGCTAAGCCAGCCGCTAAAAAAGCTGCACATTCAAAAGCAGCCCATGGAAAAGCACACGCAAAGCCTGCGCACTCAAAAACTGCACACGCAAAAGCTGGACATAAGCCTGCTAAAAAAGTGGTAAAAGCAGCTCCAAAGCATAAAGCTGTGTCTCATCCACGAGCATTATCTTTCCACAGATCCAGATAAGACTCATTTCCAATTCTGGCGCAAAAGAACTCTTTTGCGCCAGAACTCCTTTAAATCCAAATAATGACAATTGTTTGTAGTTTACGTGCCCGTGAGCGTGCCCGTGCCCGTGCCCGCATCTATTTATCTTTTCCGATTTCTTTACGTGCCCGTGAGCGTGCCCGTGCCCGTGCCCGCATCTTTTTATCCTTTCCGATTTCTTTACGTGCCCGTGAGCGTGCCCGTGCCCGTGCCCGTATCTATTTATCTTTTCCGATTTCTTTACGTGCCCGTGAGCGTGCCCGCGCCCGTGCCCGTATCTATTTATCTTTTCCGATTTCTTTATCCCCCAAATTTGAAGATAGAAATAAAATTCGGAAATGATTAATAAATTCGGGCACGGGCACGGGCACGGGCACGGGCACGAAAACTACTTTTCAGTAATCCCCCATTCCAGCTATAATCAATCGATAAAACATCCTAAAAAACAGATGCACTATGACTCGTAAAAAACCCCGATCTGCCCAGGTTGAAATTTCTCAATTTTCTAAAAAAGGACATGGGCTTGGCCATACGCTTGATGAACATAAACGGGAGGTAGAAGTTCCCTTTACCATTCCCGGAGATGTTGCAGAGGCTACCCTCTATCATAAACGCAAGGGGATATGCACATCCCATTTGGATGAAATAGTTCATCCCTCGAAGCTTCGAATCTCTCCTCGCTGCATTCATTTTGGTACATGTGGCGGATGCAGGTGGCAGCAAATGGACTATCCTCAACAATTAGCGTTCAAACAAGACCATATTGAACAACTCTTTCGCCCGTTAATGGAACAAAGCACTGTTCTTTATCCAATCATTTCGTGCGATCCTCCCTGGCACTATCGAAATAAAATGGAGTTTTCCTTTTCCAATGATGCTTCGGGAAATAAATATTTAGGGCTGATCATCGATGGCAGCCGAGGGAAGGTGTTAAATATTACAGAATGCCATCTGGCAGACACATGGTTTATACAATGTTTGCAACGGGTAAGGGAATGGTGGATGAAATCAGACCTGGATGCATACCACCCTCACTCCAATCGCGGTTCTTTGCGTACATTGACACTTCGCCAGGGCAAACGCACAGGAGACCGGCTGATCATGCTGACGGTCTCCGGAAACCCCGATTTTGCCCTGCATAAACATCACCTGGACAGCTTCGTTGCAGCCGTTAGAGACTCTAAAGAAGAAATGCCGCCTGACAGTCATTTGAGTATTTTCCTATGCATCCAACAGGCAATTAAAGGACATGCCACATCATTTTATGAAATGTTATTATATGGTCCGGACCATATCCGGGAAATCCTTCACGTCGAACACACGGCTGGAGAGCCTGCCATACCCCTGGAATTTTCAATCAGCCCGGCAGCTTTTTTTCAACCTAACACACTGCAGGCCGAACGGTTATACAGCCGTGCCCTTCAATTATTAGAGATCCCCGATCACAGCGTCGTCTTTGACTTATATTGCGGCACGGGGACTTTAGGCATCTGTGCCGCAAATAAAGCCAAAAAAGTGATCGGGATAGAAATATCTGCCGAAGCCGTATTGGATGCAAAAGCAAACGTGGATAAAAACCGGCTTAGCAATGTAGACATCCACAATGGGTCAGTTGCTGAAGTGATCAGTGGACTTTTGCTGAATAATACACTGACGAGGCCCGATGTGGTGATGGTCGATCCCCCAAGGATGGGACTGGATGCCAAAACTTTAGAACATTTATCGAATTTAAGACCTTCCAAATTACTCTATATTTCCTGCAACCCTGCAACACAAGCGGAAAACATAAAGAAATTGCAAGCATTCGGCTATCAGATAAAGTCATTGCAACCAGTCGATCAGTTTCCCCATACAGTCCATATCGAAAACATCGCGATATTAACCCTTAAATAGGCTTTACTTCCATGCCATCATTCTCATTTCAAATCACCCATCAAAGTAAACACCATGCAGCACGCGCCGGAATGATCAGTACAGCCCACGGTTCCATTGAAACCCCCATCTTCATGCCGGTAGGCACAAGAGGGGCCGTAAAGACGCTGACAAATCAGCAGCTATACGACATCAATGCACAAATTATTTTGGGCAACACCTACCATTTAATGCTACGCCCCGGGATGGAAGTGATTGAACAGGCAGGTGGTCTGCACCGCTTCATGAACTGGACACGTCCGATTTTGACTGATTCAGGAGGATTTCAGGTCTTTTCCCTCTCAAGTCTTAATAAAATCTCCGATAAAGGGGTGGAATTCCGTTCCTACCTCGACGGTTCCAAACATTTTTTAGGCCCCATTGAAAGCATGCAAATTCAAAAAACCCTTGGATCAGACATCGTCATGGCATTCGATGAATGCTCTCCCTACCCTTGCGAGAGAAGCCTCCTGGAAAAAGCACTCGAGCGGACCCACCGCTGGGCGAAAAGTTGCCGCGACTTTGAATTGCAGCCCCATCAAAATCTTTTCGGAATTATTCAGGGAGGGGTACATCTCGATTTGCGCCAGCAATCTGCCGACGCATTAAAACAAATGAACTTTGAAGGCTATGCTATTGGGGGATTATCCGTCGGCGAGCCGGCCCACATGATGAATGCCATACTGAAACACCTTGAACCTTTTCTGGTTAAAGAAAAACCAAGATATTTAATGGGTGTCGGCACGCCACGAAATATTATTGATGCTGTTCTAAATGGGATCGACATGTTCGATTGCGTGATGCCGACAAGAAATGCCCGCAATGGCACAGCCTTTACCTGGTCTGGAAAAATCAATATCAAAGCGGGCCGTTACGCAAAAGATTTTTCTCCTCTGGACCCTCAATTAGACTGCTATACTTCACAATTTTCTAAAGCCTACCTGCGTCATTTACTCAATGTCGACGAAGTGACCGGGTTAACATTGGTCTCTTTGCAAAATCTAGCCTTTTATCTGGACTTCATGCGTTGCTTGCGGGAAGCAATCAAAAATGAGACCTTGGACGCATTTTACGCCAGGGTTTGCGAGATCTATCCGGAATAATTGACGCAACGGGTGAGTTTTTACAAAGTAGCCAGGTCGTCTCGACCTGTTTCAAGGCCCTTTACTTTTTGATCCCCAGAGAAAACTGTAAGTTTTCAAGAAGTTCTTTATTTTGAGAATGTTGAACCTCATATCCGGATAATTGCTCATAAGCAGTTGTGTAAATTGAGCTGCCATACTCTTCAAGATACTTAACAAAATGGGCTGTAGTGGGAACCGGTTCTTTTAGAAGAATTTCCCTCATATCGTTATTGGCTTGTATTGCCAATGGAAGTGTTGAAAGGACACATTGTGTTTTCTTGCGGCCTAAAATTCTATCGGGAAGGGAGGAGCAAAACTGTTGTATTTCATTTCGCATGACAACATCTTCCATAAAATAAAACGCATTGGGGATGCGTGACAAAGACATCCCGGTCTGACAAAAAAGACAAGGTTCTAAAGAGCAGTACAAAGTGGCATTGGCAAGAAGAAATGAATAACGTTGAGACTTTTCTGCATTGGTAGCTGAGAGCGGTTCATTGAAGGGTCTTCTTTTTGCAATAGCTTTTTCAATGACCATAATTTCCGCGTGGGAAATATTACTATGACGTTCAAAATTTCTATTGCGTTCGATGACAAATTCAGGAGTTTCCTGTTCATTTTCTACATCCCACGCAATAAGCCCTGCAATATCGGCACCGGGTCTTGGATGAGTAGGTAAATCAGAATAGAGATACGACATTACAGCTAACATAAATAAATCGTGTCTTTCCTCAATAATTGAATGATTACATTCCACTTTCGTAAATGATGCAAAACTCAGCAGAATGAGGGTAACACATAAAAATTGTTTAAAGAGTTTCATCTTTTTCGTAATCGGCACGGGACAGGTTGATTTCCTTGCTTGCTTATGACTTGGCTTCCAAAATTGCGAGATATGCAAGGAGCCTCTCTTCAGAGGCTTCAAGCTCTTCGTATTCGTACGTTGACTTCATTTTCATCTACAACAATACCTATTTGCTAATCAATATGCTACACAATTCTCTTTAGTTTTGTATACCGAAGGTGGTTCAAAAGTTGGGAATTTGACAAGTTTAATAATCATAGGCTAGTGTATGATTTGTCTTTTGAACAATCTGCAATCTGAACTTTGGGGGGACAGATGAGAATAACTTTTTTGCAAAAATCCTTTCGATTATTAAAAAGGTCTCTCTGCTGTTCCATTCTTATACCATCATTACTCATTGCGAATGGAATTGAAGATGCCAAAACATACCACAGTAATTCCACGTTACAGTGGCATGTTGCAATGGATGCTATCGATTCGGTTACCTGGAAGGGGACCGAATCTGTTCTGGATGTTGGCTGCGGTGATGGTAAAATTACTGCTCTTTTGGCACAAAAACTCTCCGTAGGCTCTGTTCTCGGTATCGATATATCTCAATCTATGATTGACTTTGCTTCTCTACACTATCCTCAGATCGATTACCCCAATCTCAACTTTCAGAAATTAGATGCAGCGGGGATTTTCTTTGAAAACCAGTTCGATCGAGTCGTCTCTTTTTCAACTCTTCATTGGGTTATGGACCAAGAAAAAGCTTTGAAAGCCATTTACCGGGCCCTCGTTCCAGGAGGAGCTGCTTGTATTCAGACCTATGGAACTGGTCTTATGAATGTCACAGTTATTGGAGATTCTCTCATCCATACAAAAAAATGGGCTCAGTATTTCCCGTCATACACTAAACAGCGTGTGTTTTTTACAGATATGGAATACCACACTCTCCTTGAAAGTGCTGGGTTTCAGCAAGTATCGGTCATCGGCTCCTGGTATGATACGCCATTTGCTGATCGGCACGCTCTAATCAATTTTGCAAAACCGCTCCTGAATTTTATTCGTCATTTACCGGCAGAGTTACAGCAAGAATTTGCTGAAGAGGTGGTTGACAAAATTATTTCAATTGCGGGTGTCTCAGATGATGGAATCATTCATTATAAAACTTTCAATATACAAGCTTTTGGAATCAAATGCGATAGCCCCTCGCGTTAATAACGATTGTTGCAAGCTGAAGAGCCGCATTATATGCCGTAATTCTTTATTATACCTCTTTGCAAAACCTTATGGCCTTGTTGCATAATTCGAATATGAGTATAACACGTTAACAATCAATTATTTACCGCAGAGATCGCAGAGCGCGCAGAGGAAGACAAAAAATGAGTGTATCCTTCACGGCATATCCAGAGCAATGGGGAAATTTTTATTCCCTCTCTGCGTACTCTGCGATCTCTGCGGTTAAATTATTAATAATCAGATAGATAATACTAAATATAATTATGCAGCAAGGCTAAACCTTATTGCTATTTCAATTGAA
Source organism: Chlamydiota bacterium (assembly GCA_013287905.1). Classification (GTDB taxonomy): domain Bacteria; phylum Chlamydiota; class Chlamydiia; order Chlamydiales; family Parachlamydiaceae; genus JABDCW01. The sequence continues at coordinate 53,011 of JABDCW010000008.1, forward strand.
TAATATTAATAATAATTATTATAATAATATCATAGTGGTAATCTTTACTAAAGATGGAGATTTTATGAATAAAAGCCAACAAAAACACAAATTAATACTTCGTCAGATAAATAGAGAAACCCGTGAAAATATAGAAAAAAATACAGAACCATTAGCCGAAATTAAGAATAGACAACCCTACGACAAGAGAAAGGCATTCGATGAGAAAAAAGGTTGGAAACTGCCAGGGGGAAGGAGCAATAGATCTATTTTAGAGTTGATGGATAAAGAAATTTCGAATTTATTAGATGCCATTACCGATACAGTCGAAGTATCTGACGCCAAAGCCGGACACAAATTACGTCACGATTTGGAAGAAGAACTGGTGGGTAGCGAATATAAAAAACGCATTCCCAGTGGTATGAAATTGGTTATCAATGATTTAGAAGGACATTTATCTAAAATAGAGCTACTGGAGCTGCGAGAGGAATTAGGCAAGATTTCAGATCATATCGAAAAGCTGAACAGCCAAAAGCTAAATTCCGTACAGGAAATGATGGAAGCGCTTGACAAGACCCCAGAAACTTTACAAGGTATTTTTGGCCTTTCTGACAAAACAATAGAACATTTCTACAAATGCGGCTCCCGTTATTATGATTCTTCACATTTTAAAGAAGCTTGCGATGTTTTCTATCTTTTGAGTATCTTAAATCCTCAAAAATTTAACATCTGGCTATCTCTTGGTTTATCCGAAAAACAGATGCATCACTTAGAAAAAGCACTTCAAGCTTTTGCCATGGCAACAGTCATGAATATTACTTCAGTGCTTCCCCACATTCTTTCCGCACAATGCTACTTAGAGCTCAAAGAAAACACTTTAGCTAAGGAAACCCTGAAATATGCACTGAAAACGCTTAAACAGAACCCTTGCGCAGAGTCAGAAAAATATGAAAATTTAATCAATCATCTAATGGATTAACAACGAGGTATATATGACAGCACCAGACAACCTTTCAGCTCCTCAACCAGTCAAACAGACGAGCTCTGTACAAGCCTCTATACAAGTTGTTGAGGATACAGAGAAAAACATGTATAGATTAAGTCTTATGTCCGGAGAAGAAACCCCTCAGGAAATCATTTCAGTTAACATTAACGAACTGGATAAATCTCATCCTGTTCAGGGGAGTTTTTTAGGGATATTGGTGAGAAATGCGAAGGCTACGATGAAATTAAGTTGCAGCGGTTTAAAGGAGGCTAAGTCTTTATGGGTAGAAGGAGTATCTAAAGGGGACCCTAACTATATTGGAATTAAATTTACCATAGCGACGATCGGAATTGCTCTTTATGGCGGCTCTTTATTATTTTCAGCTGCTATTAAAGCGGCTATTTGGGTTCCTGTAATGACCTTATCTGCAGTTGGTGGGGTGGCTGGAGGAGTTTTAGGACTTATTCTTAGCGGCTTTAAGGCTGAAGGGGCAAAAATGGGATTCAAACTTGGGAGCGGTGTTGTAGGGAATTTCTTGTCGATGCCCGCACTATTAGTTTCAGCAGTTACGGTTGTGCCGAGAGGTTTTGCCCATTTATTCGGCATGCTTGGATATACAATGATGTTCTTAACGACTCCTAATTATGCCGAAAAATCAACTGAGAAGAGAGAAGGAATACGTAAGGAAATCATTTTGGAAGCAGCATTATTTCAGGCAACCCAGGATTCTTATAATTTATGGACAATGGGAACTGCTCCTGGAGACATTGGAATATGCTCTGATTATGAGTCTCTAAAAATAGGTAAAGGGGGGAACTATAATTATAGTATAGATACAGAATTGCAACATACACGTAAACGTGTAATTGAATTGCTTAAAAGTGGGGCCGATGTGTATGTGCAAGATTGGTCTGGACAATATGATTTCTCGAAGTATTTTAAACCGGAAGACAGGAACAAAGTCTTCGGCACATAAAATGAGTTATTCTCGCTCACAATAGTTTTAACAAGATCGTCTCCGGCAAGCAAGATTAAGATCATGATCGAGATCGAGATTAAGAACATTCCTAATCTTGATCTCGATCATGATCTTAATCTTGCTTACCGAAAAGCACCCAACTAGATTTTTGCAATTGCCTCTTATTGTTCCTATTGTCTTTTTTTAAGTTGCAACAAAAACATGAGGAACCTCCTTCAAATCCTCATGCAATACATCGGAAACAACCACTCCCCATTTTGCATCGATATGCAATAGTGCCAAAGAACGGTTACTGCCATGAAAATCAATCTGTACGGGTATGCATCCCTGGTGCTTGATTAAGATCTGCTTGATCTGCAGCACATGGCTTAAATTAATCAGATCTGCATCTATCCTTAACAAAAAGACATTTTGCTTAATAGCTGGCGAATTGCTCATTTCTTTTTCCTTCACGGGTTCACTCTTTGGCACACTTTTTTTATGCGAAAATTTGGTGCTTTGATGTTTGGCTTTGTCATAGGCATGATCACAGGCAAGGATCATCGCCTCATTAGTCGATGTAAGGTCATCAAGCCATTTACAGTTAAGGCGAATGGCCCCCTCTTTCCTCTCTATATGCAGCACAGCATAGAGTAACTGATTCTCTTTCAGCAGATGAGACTTTTCCTCATACAAATCGGACCATACCGGCAATTCATACCGGTCGATCCCATCGCTGATCACAAGGATGGCGAATTTGCGCTGATTTTTTGCGGACAGGCGGACCTGACATGACTCAATAATAAATGCGGAACGATAGACCGCTTCGGTGAAAACATCTTCAAATTTATCAAAGGACACGCAAGAAAGGCGCTTTAGAATGTTTTGATAGTTATCTAAAGGATGCCCCGTTAAAAACAGCCCCAATAGTTCTTTTTCTTTCAGCTGTATTTCCAGTTGAGAGCGTGGATGTTTCACCTGGGGAGGTTTTGAAAATCTGCGGTCGGAGCTTTCCCCCATCAGCTCAAAAAAATTCATGACCCCACCGGCCCGCTCTTTTTGCTCCTTCACAGATGTTTCAAACATGGGTTCTATACTTAACAGCAATGCATCGCGCGTCCAGCCGGTAAAGTCAAAACATCCCGAATCAACGAGATCTTCCATCGCTTTCTTCCCCACTTTTTTTGCGTCGATGCGCTTGCAAAAATCATAAAGGCTTTTAAAATGACCGCGGTGTTTCCTCTCCTGGATAATGGCTTCGACAACCCCTGTACCTATCCCCTTGATCCCCGTCATTGCAAATCGGACTCCCGAAGGGGTGGAAACAAATTTCTCTCCCGATTCATTGATATCGGGAGAGAGAATGTTTACATTCATGGATTGTCCTTCCCGGATAAATTTTGCAATCTTAGAAACGTCAGCGCTGTCACAGGTCATCAGGGCGGCCATCCATTCGCCCGGGTAATTGGCTTTAAAAAAAGCCGTTACATAGGACAGATATCCATAAGCTGCGGCATGTGATTTATTAAAGCCGTAAGAAGCAAATTTTTCCATCTTGTCAAAGATCCGGATCGCAACGTCTTGAGGAATGCCATTTTTCAACGCACCTTGCTGGAACTTCTCTCTTTGTTTGGCCATCTGATCCAAATCTTTTTTTCCCATCGCCCTGCGCAACACATCGCCTTCCCCGAGAGAATAGAGGGCTAATTTACTGGCGATCTGCATGACCTGCTCCTGATAGACCATAATCCCATACGTCTCGGATAAAATCTCCTTCATCAGCGGATGGTCGTACTCAATGGGTTCTTTGCCGTGCTTGCGATTGATGAACGACGGGATCATGTCCATCGGTCCCGGTCTATACAATGCGCCAACCGCTATGATCTCCTCAAATTTATCCAAATGAAGCTGTCTTGCCAGATCTTGCATTCCGCCAGATTCCAATTGAAACACTCCGAGGGTTTTTCCCTGGTTCAATAAATTAAAAGTGACGGCGTCATCAAGGGGAATATCGACCCAATCAATTTTTTTCCCCGAATTCATTTCAATGGCATCGACGCAAAGTTGAATCGCCGTCAATGTCTTGAGCCCCAGAAAATCCACTTTTAGCATACCGACAAGTTCGACAGGTTTCATCGAATACTGCGTGACCGGCATGTCGGAATCTTTTGCATTGCAGATCGGAATAAAATTGACTAAA